>NZ_JBHWFB010000002.1:226840-662077 GCF_042733915.1 Nocardia sp. NPDC059691
TCTGTCGCTCAGTGGTAGAGGCCGTGCTCGATGTTGTAAGCGAGCGGTCGTCAGTTCAATCCTGACAGGGGGCTCCGCAGTCGCTGCGCGTCTGTCGCTCAGTGGTAGAGGCCGTGCTCGATGTTGTAAGCGAGCGGTCGTCAGTTCAATCCTGACAGGGGGCTCCGCAGTCGCTGCGCGTCTGTAGCTCAGTGGTAGAGGCCGTGCTCGATGTTGTAAGCGAGCGGTCGTCAGTTCAATCCTGACCGGGACACCATTCGGCACCTCTGTGGTTGCAACCCGTGAGGTCTCTGCGGGGCAGGATGCCGCTCGATTCGATCGGCGGCCCCGACACCGTTCGTCGCGGTCGCGGTCGCGGTCGCGGTCGTCTCCGGCTCGAGTTCGGCTGCGTGATTCGGTCGGGCCGGGCGCTCTCGGGAGTCTCCGAGAGGGCGTCACGATCGCGGCAGGCGAGAGCCGAGGCGCACCGGGCGCACCGCTTGCGCTGGCAGTTGGACGATCTGCGGGCTGTGGCGCGGCCAGAGGGAACGATCGCGGTGGCCGCGAAAGACCTGCCGCCGAACGCGCCGATTCGAATTCGGTGCCTGCGGTGAAGAATTCGTCATCCTAGCCCGCTCCCGAGTGCTCAGCGAAAACGGCTGACCAGTTCGAGAGTGGCGGCAAACAGTTGGCAAATCTGATTACCGACTGGCGAGCATGTTTCCCGCTACGAGTCCGTTTGTAGTCTGGTGTGCGCAAATATTTCTCGTGCCGAGCATGTTCAGATCACGCGCAAACACCGGATGGGCCACAAACGGGGCATCTCGGCATACTTCGCGCACATTCGGGTGACTCTAGCTCTGTCGGGTTCTCCATCTGCCGAAAGTTGCTTCAGATGTACGAATACAACGCGTTGCCGCCGACCGTTGCGCGGGCTCGTACGACCAGGGGGGCGCGCGATGACTGAGCTGATCGACTTCTCCGCCGCGCTCATCGAGCCGCAAGCGATCAAAGACGCTGGATACGCGGGCGTCATAGGCTACTTCAGCGATTCCCGTCCTGGCACGAATTTCGGTGCGAAGCCGCTGCGGCGGGATTACTGCGACCGATTACGCGCCATCGGGCTCGAGATAGTCACCAATTACCAGTACGGCAAGGGGGAGACGTCGGACTGGAAAGGCGGTTACGACGCGGGCGTGCGCCACGCGCGGATCGCGCTCGGTTACCACCGCGCGGCCGGCGGGCCGGATTCCCGCCCGCTGTATGCCCCCGTTGACGCGAATCCGTCACTGGACGAGTGGAATTCGCTGATCGCGCCGTTTCTCCGGGGCTGGGCATCGGTCGTCGGTCTGGAATGGACCGGCATGTACGGCAACGCCCGGTGCATCGACTGGGCGCTCGAGGACGGCGTCGCCACGTGGTTCTGGCAACACAACTGGTCCGGTGATTCCTCGATCAACGGCGACCATCCCGCCGCGCACCTCCATCAGATCCGCATCGACGCCGACCGGGTCGGCGGCGTCGTCGTGGATGTCGACAAAGTCCTCGCCGCCGACTACGGCCAATGGTCGAAGGCGAATCCGAACTCAGGGGGAACAATGCAGAAGCCCGATTACGTCGAATTGGACCGGATGGGTGACTCCGCGTCCAGCCGCCACGGTGCGCGCGTCGAGAACTTCCTGCTGCATACCCAGGAAGGCAACGGAACCGCCGAAAGCTTGGCCAACTATCTGAACAACCCGGCGAACGGCGTGAGCTACCACTACACCGTCCGCGATGGCGTGGTGGTCGACGTGGTCGACACCGACCTGGCCAGCTGGTCGGTGCTGGACGCGAACTCGTTCACCATCAACCTCTGCTTCGCGGGCAGCCGCGTCGCATGGAGCCGGGACGACTGGCTGCGCATCCGCGACGATATCCGCATCGCGGCCTGGCTCGCGGTGCAGGACGCGCGCAAATACGGCTTCGACACGTATGTCATCACGCCGCCCTACCAGCGGCGCCAGGGCATCTCCGACCACAAGTACGTCACCGAGTGTCTCGGCATCGGCACGCACACCGATGTGGGACCGAATTTCCCCTGGGACGTGTTCGCCGACGACGTGCGTGGCTTCGCCACCGGCGAGCCGAGCGGATCGGAGCCGAACGCGATCAACGATTGCGCGGCGGCGAATCCGTGGCTCGGTACGCGGATCACGGCAGGGGAGATCGCGACACCCGACGGCGCGGGCCGCTTCGCCCAGTTCGAGCACGGGTACATCTATTGGCATCCGGACACCGGCGCGCACGCCATCCCGGAGACGCTGTGGGGAAAGTTCGAAGCATTGGGTTGGGAGGCAGGCCCGCTCGGCTACCCGATCACCGACCGCACCGTCGTGCACGGGGCGGACGGTCAGACGACGGGTGAGGTGCAAGGCTTCCAAGGCGGAGCGCTCTACCGGCGCCAATCGAGCGACAGCGTGTGCTGGGTGCACGGCGCGATCCGCGACCGCTGGAACCGCTCGGGCTACCAGAGCGGCCCGCTGGGCTGGCCGACGACCGACGAGATCCCCTGGGACACGGGTACCTACCAGGACTTCGAGCACGGCCGGATCTACTGGACCCCGCGCCAGACCCTGGCCACCGTCGCGGTCGGCGGAGTCGACACACCCTTGCACGACGTCGCGAGCTGACCGATGGATGCAGAAAGGTAAGGGTCGACCGCGACGAGCGGTCGGCCCTTACCAAAACCGAGGCGACGACTGATCTCGTACGAACATGGGTAACTCACGGGGTACGCCCAAAACTACGTGGCACGCAACGCAGGACCTGAACGCAAATCACGCACCACCCGACCAGTACGGCCTGAATACCCGGAGAGGCGGGCTAGCCTGGGACGTTGTCGCCGTGGCCGAGGTCGCGCAGCGCCTGCTTGATCTTGGCTTGGGCCTCGTCCAGGGACTCCGGGCTCGGGTTCGGGTCGGCGCCGGAGATGTCGAAGTCACCCAGCGAGAAGGCCGGGAACACGTGGACGTGCAAATGCGGCACTTCCAGACCGGCGATCAGCAGACCGGCGCGCGGCGCGTCCCAGGCCGCGCGCACGGCCTGGCCGATCTTCTGTGCGACGGCGGTCAACCGGGCGAGGGTGTCGGCGTCGATGTCCTGCCAGTGGTCGATCTCCTTGCGGGGCACCACGAGGGTGTGACCGGGAGTGACCGGGGCGATGGTGAGGAAACCGACGAACTCGTCGTCCTCCCAGACGAAACGGCCCGGGAGCTGACCGGCGATGATCGCGCTGAAGACAGAAGCCATGTCCCGCAGCGTAGACCGGCCCGTGTGCCCAGGCGCCGGACCGCCCCGCGCTACACCGCGACGAAATGCGACAGGATGCCCTGCACCTCGTAGATGTCCACCTGCCGGTTGAACCGCTTCAGCAGCGGCTCGTCGCCGCCCGAGATCCAGATGGCCAGCTCCGCGTCCAGATCGAAGGTGCCCGCGGTCTCCACCGAGAAGTGGGTGATCGCGCGATAGGGAACGCTGTGGTAGCTCACCTTGCGGCCGGTGACGCCCTGCTTGTCGATGAGGATCAGGCGGCGGTTCGTGAACAGCATCGCGTCGCGGACCAGCAGGTACGCGGCATAGACCTGTTCGCCGTTGCCGAGGAGCTTGGCGTACTCCTGTTGCGCCTGTCCCGGATCGATCCGGCCGGCGTTGCCCATCAGTCCGTCGATCAGACCCATCTCAGCACTTCCTTCGGGTGCTCCGGCGGCACGAGTGGTCAGGCCCCCGCTCGTGCCGGAAAGGACGACAGTGGTCGGTGTGGGCCGTGTCACGCCCCACATCCGTTGTCCCCTTTCATCATCCCCTCCGCGCGCACCGGCAGCGGCGAAGACGCCGAACGGCTCGTTTAGGCTGTCTGCCGTGCGTGTACTCGTCATCGGTTCCGGAGCCCGTGAACATGCCCTCGTCCTGGCGCTGCGCCGGGACCCCGCGGTGACCGCGCTCTTCGCCGCCCCCGGCAACGCCGGGATCGCCCAGCACGCGCAGGTCCGCCCGGTCGACCCGTGCGCCGCGGAGGACGTGGTCGCGCTGGCCACCGAGGTGGACGCCGACCTGGTGGTGATCGGCCCCGAGGTCCCGCTGGTGCTCGGCGTCGCCGACGCGCTGCGGGTGGCGGGCTTCCCGTGCTTCGGTCCGTCGGCCGCGGCCGCCCGGATCGAGGGCTCCAAGGCGTTCGCCAAGGATGTGATGGCCGCCGCGGGCGTGCGCACCGCGCACAGCGAGGTGGTGGACAACCCGGCCGAGCTGGACGACGCGCTGGACCGTTTCGGTCCTACCTGGGTGGTGAAGGACGACGGACTCGCGGCGGGCAAGGGCGTGGTGGTGACCGCCGACCGCTCCGCCGCGCGCGAGCACGGGGCCGAACTGCTCGAACAAGGCCACCCCGTGCTGCTGGAATCGTTCTTGGACGGACCGGAAGTCTCGCTGTTCTGCCTGGTCGACGGCGAGACGGTGGTTCCGCTACTGCCCGCGCAGGATCACAAGCGCGTCGGTGACGGCGACACCGGCCCCAATACCGGCGGCATGGGCGCGTACACGCCGCTGCCCTGGCTGCCCGCGCAGACCGTCACCGCGATCGTCGACGACGTGGTGAAACCCGTTGCCGCCGAATTGGTGCGGCGCGGCAGCGGCTTCTCCGGCCTGCTCTACGCGGGACTGGCGATCGGCGCGGCCGGGCCCGCCGTGGTCGAATTCAATTGCCGCTTCGGCGATCCCGAGACGCAGGCGGTGCTCGCGTTGCTGGAAAGCCCGCTCGGCGAGCTGCTGTACGCCACCGCCACCGGCACGCTGGCGCAGGTCGCTCCGCCGCGCTGGCGCGACGGCTCCGCGATCACCGTGGTGCTCGCCGCGGAGAACTACCCGGGGCGTCCGCGTCTCGGCGACGCGATCTCCGGCGCGGGCGAGGGCGCGTCCGACGAGAACGCGACGGTGCTACACGCGGGCACCACGCAGCGCGAAGACGGCGCCCTGCTCTCCGCGGGCGGGCGGGTGCTGAACGTGGTCGGCGTCGGCGCCGACCTTTCCGAGGCCCGCGCCCGCGCCTACGACCGCATCGCCGCGATCAAACTGCCGGGCAGCCATTACCGCACGGATATCGGCTTGGCCGCCGTCGAGAACCGCATCGAGGTCTGAGCGGGCGGCTCGGTCGGCGCAGGCCTTGGTGGCCGCGCAGCAGAGCCGACGGATCGGGGTCGAACCGGCTCGGTCGGCGCAGGCGCCCTGGTGGCCGTACAGCAGAGCCGACGGATCGGGGTCGAACCGGCTCGGTCGGCGCAGGCCCTGATAGCTGCCCAGCAGACGGCAGTGTGGGGCTCGAACTGCTGAGCCTGCTACTGGTCGGGCCTGGTCCGCGGCGTCGATCTCCTATGCCGCTACGCGGCCGACTGTCGGCCACACCAGCGCAGGGCCGGTCCTCGCCGCAGGTGCGTGGAACCGCTCCTGTGCCGACGGTTGCGCGTGCCCCGATGCCGCTCGAGCCACCGGGTGCGTCGCGGTTCATCCGAACGTGAGTCCGCGCACCGCCAGCCACTGCTGCGGGTCCACGTGCTGTCCGCCGACGATCACCTCGAAGTGCAGGTGCGGGCCCGTCGAGTCGCCTCGGTTGCCCATGCGGGCGATCTGCATCCCCGCGGGCACCCGCTCGCCGACCGAGACGAAGAAGTCGTACATGTGCCCGTAGACGGTGATGCTGCCGTCATCGTGGCGGATTCGCACCCACAGGCCGAAGCCCTGCGCCGGTCCCGCGTCGATGACGGTGCCGTCGGCGACCGCGTAGATCGGGGTGCCGATCGGGCCCGCGATGTCGATGCCGTTGTGGAACGTGCCCCAGCGCGAGCCGAAGCCGGAGGTGAAGACGCCGTGGGCGGGTAGAACGAAGCCCCGGCCGCCCGGCAGCATCGCCCCGGGCTGCACCGGTGCGGTTCCGGTCATCCACGGCTGCTGCGCACCGGCGACGGCGGCGGCGGCCTCGGCCTTCGCGCGTTCGAGGGTCGCGCGTGCGGCGGCCGCGACCACCGCCTGTTCGCGCAGACGCTCACCGTTGGCGATGGCGTTCAGCAACCTGGTAACCGAGGGCGGAGTGTTCTGCATCTGCGGTGGATATGCGACGGCGACGAGCTGGGCGGCGTCCGGCGCGGGCGTGCGATCGGTGACCGTCCCGGCGAACGACATGTCGCTCGCGGCGAACACCGCGGTCGCGGCGAGCCCGCCGAGCAGCACCTTGTGCTTGCGCGCCAGTCCGAGCAACGCCTCGCCGCTGGGTTTGCGGCGCCACAGGTCACGGGGATCCGGCCTGCGCCGCCACCAGGCCCGCAGGTGGCGGCGGCGCGCCCACAGCGCGCGCGGATCGAGTCTCCCGAAAAGTCGAGGTCGGGAACGTCGCGGTAGGCGCGCACGCCAGTCGCGCGGAATGACGCCTATGCCGGCTACTCCGCGCACTCGGTCGAGTCCGTCTCGTCGAGACTTATCGAGCATCGGGTAGACCATAACCGCGACTGCGCGGTGAAGCGTGCTCTACCGTCTGTCGAGTGTCCAGAGAATCTCGCCGGTCGACCATTCCACCTTTCTACGTGATGGATGTGTGGAAAGCCGCCGCGGAACGCGCCCGGACGCACGGTGATGTGCTCGTGCTCGCGGCGGGGCAGCCGTCGACGCCTGCGCCCGCGCCGGTCCTGCGCGCGACCCAACTGGCCATTCAGTCCGAATTGCTGGGCTATACCGAGACTTTCGGCATCCTGGCGATTCGGGAAGCGATCGCCGAACATCATCGGGAGACCTACGGTTATCAGGTCGATCCGGACGACGTCGTCGTGACGACCGGCTCGTCCGGCGCCTTCTCGCTGATCTTCCTCGCCGCGTTCGACCCCGGCGACACCGTCGTGGTCGCGCGTCCGGGCTATCCGGCCTACCGCAACACGCTCGCCGCGCTCGGCTGCCGCGTGCTGGAGCTGGACTGCGGCGCGCAGACCAGGTTCCAGCCCACCGTCGCCATGCTCGAAGCGCTTCCGGAGCCGCCCGCCGGTCTGGTGGTTGCCAGCCCCGCCAACCCCACCGGCACCATGATCGCTCCGGCGGAACTCGCGGCGCTGGCCCGCTGGTGCGAGGAGCACGGCACGCTGCTGATCTCCGACGAGATCTACCACGGCATCACCTATGACACGGGGCCCGACAGCGCGACCTCGTCGGCCTGGGAGACCTCACGGGAAGCGGTGGTGATCGGCTCGGTCTCCAAGTACTTCTCCATGACGGGCTGGCGGCTGGGCTGGATGCTGGTGCCGAGCGGGTTGCGCCCCGCGTTGCAGCGCCTGGCCTCGAACCTGACGGTGTGCCCGCCCGCGATCTCGCAGTACGCGGCGTTGCACGCGTTCGGCGCGGAGGCCAAGGCGGAACTCGACGGGCACGTCCGCCGGTACGCGGTGAACCGCAGGTTGCTGCTGGACGGACTGCCGAAACTGGGCATCACCGACCTCGCCCCGGCCGACGGCGCCTTCTACGCCTACGCCGACATCGGCCACCTCACCGACGACTCCCGCGCCTGGTGCGCCGACGTGCTGAACCACACCGGCGTCGCGCTCGCACCGGGAGTGGATTTCGACACCGTCAACGGACACCGAACGGTACGTTTCTCGTTTGCCGGAGCCACCGCCGACATCGAGGCGGCGCTGCTGCGTCTAGGGCACTATCTACGCGTTTGAAAGCTATGCCCGGCAAGAACTTTTCGCAGTTCGGCACCCCGGCCGCGCGGATGCGGTAAAACAACGATGGTTGCTTTTCCTCGCTGATTTCCCCTGGAAGAACTGATGACGACTGGCACGATGGCACGGTGATCACCGCGACGACCCCGAAAGGCGAACGGCGTCGCCAGGCTTTGATAGCCGCCGCTGCCGAGCTGTTGCTCGAAGGCGGATTCGAGGCGGTGCGGCATCGTTCGGTTGCGACGCGCGCTGATCTGCCTCTGGCGTCGACCACCTACTACTTCGAATCGCTGGACGACCTCATCGCGCGAGCGGTCGAGTTCAGCGGCAACGCCGAGTTGGACGCGATGCGCAGGCGCGTCGGCGAGGTGAGCCACCGCCGCCGCGGCGCGGAGGCCACCGTCGACCTGGTGCTCGACCTGCTGGTGGGCAGCGACGGGGCCGACGAGGGCGCGCGCGGGCAGCTCATCGCCCGCTACGAGCGATCGGTCGCGTCGGCGCGGCACCCGGAGCTACGCGAAGTCCAGCTACGGCTGCGGGCCCAGCTGGACGAGCTGCTGGCCGACGTGCTGCGCCGATCCGACCGGATGGTGCGGCCGGAACAGTTGCGCCGACTCGTCGCGGTGGTGGACGGAGCCGTGGTCGCCGCGCTCACCGAGATGGACCCGGAGCCCCGGCGGATGGCTCGCGGCGCGCTGCTGGAAGTGATCGACATCGTCGCGCCCCCGGCGCGGTCGGCGCCCCCGGAGGCGGCGGCATACGCGGCCGCGGACAGCCCCGTGCGTGCCACGCCCCAGCAAGTGGATCGTTACCGAGCACTAGACTGACCGGACGTGAGCATCGTCCCCAATGTCCTCGCCACCCGCTACGCCAGTCCCGGGCTGGTGCATCTGTGGTCGCCGGAGCACAAAGTCGTACTCGAGCGGCGGTTGTGGCTGGAGGTGCTGCGGGCACAGGCGGAGCTGGGCGTCGACGTGCCCGACGGGGTGATCGCCGACTACGAGCGGGTGCTCGACGAGGTGGATCTGTCCTCCATCGCCGAACGCGAGCGGGTCACCCGGCACGACGTGAAGGCGCGCATCGAGGAGTTCAACGCGCTGGCCGGGCACGAGCACGTGCACAAGGGCATGACCAGCCGCGACCTCACCGAGAACGTGGAGCAGCTGCAGATCCGGCTCTCGCTCGAGCACGTGCACGCGCACGGCGTCGCGATCGCCGCGCGACTGGCCGAGCGCGCCGCGGAATACCAGGCGTTGGTGATGGCGGGCCGCTCGCACAACGTCGCGGCGCAGGCCACCACCCTCGGCAAGCGGTTCGCCTCCGCGGCCGACGAATTGCTGATCGCGCTCACCAGGCTGCGCGAGCTGATCGACCGCTACCCGCTGCGCGGGATCAAGGGCCCGATGGGCACCGCGCAGGACATGCTCGACCTGCTCGGCGGCGACCCGGCCAAGCTCGCCCGGCTGGAGCAGCAGGTCGCCCGGCACCTGGGTTTCGCGACCGTGCTCACCAGCGTCGGCCAGGTCTACCCGCGCTCGCTGGATCACGACGTGCTGTCCACGCTGGTGCAAGTGGGCGCGGGCCCGTCCTCGTTCGCGCACACCATCCGGCTCATGGCCGGGCACGAACTGGTCACCGAGGGTTTCCAGCCCGGGCAGGTGGGCAGCTCGGCGATGCCGCACAAGATGAACACCCGCTCCTGCGAACGGGTCAACGGTCTGCAAGTGGTGCTGCGCGGTTACGCCTCGATGGCGGCCGAGCTGGCCGGTGCGCAGTGGAACGAGGGCGACGTGTTCTGCTCGGTGGTCCGCCGCGTCGCGCTGCCGGACGCGTTCTTCGCCATCGACGGGATGATGGAGACCTTCCTCACCGTGCTGGCCGAGTTCGGCGCCTACCCGGCGGTGATCGCCCGCGAACTGGACCGATACCTGCCGTTCCTCGCCACCACCCGCATCCTCATGGCAGCCGTCCGGACCGGTGTCGGCCGCGAGACGGCGCACGAGGTGATCAAGGAGCACGCCGTCGCGGTTGCCTTGGCCATGCGCGAGCAGGGCCGCGAACCCGACCTCCTGGACCGCCTCGCCGCCGACCCGCGCCTCCCGCTCGACCGCCCCGCCCTCGACGCGGCGCTGTCCGACAAGTCCGTCTTCGTCGGCGCCGCCGAAGCCCAGGTCGCCGACGTGATCGGCCAGGTGCAAAAACTCGTCGACCGGTACCCGGACGCGGCCCGATACTCGCCGTCACCGATCCTCTAGCGGACTGCGCCTTTCGCGGCGAATCCTTCGTCGCGCGGGCGGGAACCGGAAGGGATTGCGTAGCACGAAGACACAGACGACCGCATAGGCTGCGAGTCGTGAATCCCTACACGATTTTCGCCGATATCGTCGCCGGGCGAGCGCCGTCGAGCAAGGTCTACGAAGATGACGATGTTCTGGCGTTCATGGACATTCTGCCGATGACGCCGGGGCATCTGCTGGTGGTGCCGAAGGTGGCGGCGCGCAGTCTGGCAGAGCTCGATCCGGTCGTCGGGGGGAAGTTGTTCCAGGTGGGTCAGCGGCTCGCGGCGGCGTTGCGGGCCAGTGAGGTGGGGTGCGACGGGGTGAATTTCTTTCTGGCGGATGGGGTTACCGCCGGGCAAGAGGTATTCCACGTCCACTTGCACGTAATCCCTCGCACGCCGGGCGACGGGTTCGGCTTGCGCGGCCGCCCGACCAGTCCGCGGCGGGAGGATCTGGACTACCTGGCCTCCTCGATCCGCGGCGCGCTGGGCTGAGCTCGCCGCCGCTCGGCTCATGGTCGGCGATCATCGCCGAGGCGTCATCGATCGGCGCGGTGATGCCCCGGCCTCTCGGGTTTTCGCGGGACGCGAGGAATCGGCCGCGCCCGCGTTTCCCGTAGTGACGAGTCAGTCGCGCACCAGTTCGGCCGCGGTCCAGTTCGGATAGTCGCTGTAGCCCTCGGCGGTGCGGCCGTACAGGTACTCCTCGCGGATGGGAGCCAGCGGCAGGTCATGGCGAATGCGGTGCACGAGATCGGGATTCGAGATGAACTGCCTGCCGAAGGAAACCAGGTCGGCGTGACCGGCGCGCAGCACCTGTTCCGCGCCCGCCGCCGTGGTCGGCTCGCGGTTCTCGCCGATGTTCGCGATGAGCGTGCCGTGCCAGCGCGGCCGCAGGTCGGCCAGCGCCGGGTAGCGGTCGTTGTCGGTCAGGTGCAGGTAGGCCAACTCGCGCCGATCGAGCTCGCTGACGAGTGCGCGGTAGAGCGGGGCCGGGTCCGCCTCGTACATGTTGAACTGGGGATTACCCGGCGAGAGCCGGATGGCGGTGCGGTGCGCGCCGATGGCCTCGCTCACCGCGTCCACCACCGCGAGGGGCAGCCGCATGCGGTTGGCGATCGAACCGCCGTATTCGTCGTCGCGCAGGTTGGTGTTGTCGGCGAGGAATTGGTGCAGCAGATAGCTGTTCGCGCCGTGGATCTCGACGCCGTCGAAGCCCGCTGCCACGGCATTGCGCGCGGCGGCGGCGTAGTGCTCGATCGTGGCCTCGATATCCGCGCGATCGAGTTCGGCGGGAGTGATCGGATCGGCCTTGCCGCCGTCGATCAGGTGCACTCTGTCGTCGTCCAGCACCGCCGACGGTCCGGCGGGCCAGGATCCATCGATCCGGGCGAGCGGATGACCCTTGCGCCCGCCGTGCATGAGCTGCGCGAAGATCCGTCCGCCGCGCGTGTGCACCGCCTCGGTGACCCGGCGCCACGCCGCGACGTGCGCGGGCGTCTGCAAGCCGGGCACCCACGCTTCGCTCTGGCCGGTCGAATGCGGCCAGATGCCCTCGGTGATGATGAGTCCCGCCGTGGCGCGCTGGGCGTAGTAGGCGGCGACGTCCGCCGTCGGCGAGCCGTCGGGCAGCGAGCGGAGCCGGGTCATCGGCGCCATGACGATCCGGTTGGGGAGGTCGAGCGGGTGGTTGCGGTATTCGGTCAACAGCAGCATGGCTGTACCGTAAAACCTGACATTGATGTTAGGTCAAGGAGCGATGGTGCGGATCGGTGAACTCGCCGAGCGGACCGGCGTGAGCGTCCGGTCGCTGCGGTACTACGAGACGAAGGGACTACTGGCCTCGGAGCGGACCTCCGGCGGGCAGCGAGAGTACGCGGAGGCGGCGGTCGACCGCGTCCGGCGCATCCAGCAGATGTTCGCCGCCGGCCTGCACAGCGACACGATCGGCGAACTGCTGCCGTGCATCCACGACGTCGACGGCACGCCCAACGCCAGGGCGACGCCGTTCCTGGTGGAAAAGCTCACCGAGGAGCGCGCCAGGATCGATCAGGCGATGCGCGATCTGCGCCGGACCGGTGACGTGCTCGACGGCATCATCCAGGCGGCGGGCGGCGAGGCATCCGAACAGTAGGGTGGACGCCATGGCTCTCGACAGCGGAACGATCTCCGAACCCGGTAGCGGCGCGGTGGCGCCGCCGGTCGCCAAGACGGTGCCCACCGAGCGGGTGCACCACGGCGACGTGTTCGTCGACGAGTACGAGTGGCTGCGGGACAAGGACAACCCCGACGTCATCGCCTACCTGGAGGCGGAGAACGCTTACACCGAGGCGCAGACCGAGCACCTGAGCACGCTGCGCGAGACGATCTTCGACGAGATCAAAGCGCGCACGCAGGAGACCGATCTGTCGGTGCCAACCCGGCTGGGCGACTACTGGTACTACTCGCGCAGCTTCGAGGGCAAGCAGTACGGCGTGCACTGCCGGTGCCCGATCGCGGCGAGCGCCGAAGGCATCGACGCGTGGACTCCGCCGCAGCTGAACGCCGAGACCGAGGTCCCGGGCGAAGAGGTGCTGCTCGACAGCAACGAACTGGCCGAAGGACACGATTTCTTCTCGCTCGGCGCGTTCTCGATCAGCCACGACGGCACGCTGCTCGCCTACTCGGTGGACAACGTCGGTGACGAGCGGTACGTGCTGCGCTTCAAGGACCTGCGCACCGGCGAACTGCTCGGCGACGAGATCGCGGGCACCGCTCCGGGCGCGACCTGGTCGCTGGACGGTAGCCACGTCTTCTACCAGACCGTCGACGAGTCGTGGCGGCCCGATACGGTGTGGCGGCACCGGCTCGGCGCCACCGATCCCGACGTCAAAGTGTTCCACGAACCCGACGAGCGCTATTGGGTCAGCATCGGCGCGAGCCGCTCGGAGAAATACCTGATGATCTGGGTCGGCTCCAAGATCACCAGCGAGGGCTGGGTCCTCGAGTCCGACGATCCCGAGGGCGAGTTCCGTGTGCTGCTGCCGCGCCGCGAGGGCGTCGAGTACTCCGCCGAGCACGCGGTGATCGGCGGCGAGCATCGCTTCCTGATCCTGCACAACGACGTGGTCGACGGCGTCAAGGCGGAGAACTTCGTGCTCGCCGAGGCCCCGGTGGACGACCCGTCGAACCTCACCCAGCTGATCGGCCATCGCGAGGACGTGCGGCTGGAGGATATCGACGCGTTCCGCGACCACCTGGTGCTCAGCTACCGGCGCGAGGCGCTCACCCGGATCGCGGTGTGGCCGCTGACCGACTCCGGTTACGGCGAGCGCCGCGAACTCGACTTCGATCTGGAACTCTTCGCGGTCGGCGTCGGCTCCAACCCGGAGTGGGCGCAGCCGACCCTGCGCATCGGTGTGACGTCGTTCATCACGCCGATGCAGGTGTTCGACTACGTCCCGGTCACCGGTGAGCTGCTGTTGCGCAAGGAACAGCCCGTGCTCGGCGGCTACGACGCGAACGAGTACGAGCAGCACCGGGATTGG
Organism: Nocardia sp. NPDC059691; assembly: GCF_042733915.1. Taxonomy (NCBI): domain Bacteria; kingdom Bacillati; phylum Actinomycetota; class Actinomycetes; order Mycobacteriales; family Nocardiaceae; genus Nocardia; species Nocardia sp. NPDC059691. The sequence continues at coordinate 240,358 of NZ_JBHWFB010000002.1, forward strand.
GCCGTGGCCGAGGACGGCACCCGGATTCCGATCTCGCTCGTGCGGAAGAAGACGACCGCCGACGGGCCGAAGCCGCTGCTGCTGTACGGCTACGGCTCCTACGAGGCGAGCATCGACCCGTCCTTCTCGGTTGCCCGATTGTCGCTGCTGGATCGCGGCATGGTCTTCGCGGTCGCGCACGTGCGCGGCGGCGGCGAGATGGGCAGGCTCTGGTACGAGCACGGCAAGACGCTCACCAAGAAGAACACCTTCACCGACTTCGTCTCCGCCGCACGGCATCTCGTCGACACCGGGGTCACGGCCCCGGACCGGTTGGTCGCCGACGGCGGCAGTGCGGGCGGCTTGCTGGTCGGCGCGGTGGCGAACCTGGCTCCCGAACTGTTCACGGGCATCCTGGCGAACGTCCCGTTCGTCGATCCGCTCACCTCCATCCTCGATCCGTCGCTCCCGCTCACCGTGATCGAGTGGGACGAATGGGGGAATCCGCTCGCCGACGAGGACGTCTACGCGTACATGAAGTCCTACTCGCCGTACGAGAACGTCGAGGCCAAGGACTATCCGGCGATCCTGGCCATCACCAGCCTGAACGACACCCGCGTGCTCTACGTCGAGCCCGCGAAGTGGATCGCCAAGCTGCGCGCCACCGCGACCGGTGATGCGCCGCTGTTGCTGAAGACGGAGATGAGCGCGGGCCACGGCGGGGTCAGTGGGCGCTACGAGAAATGGCGGGAAGTGGCCTTCGAGCACGCTTGGATTCTGGACACGCTCGGTCTCGCAGGCGCGTAGCGCACCGGCGCGCCGACGCCCGCCATCGGGTGGCATCGGCGCGCCGACCGCGGGGCGACCACTCGGCACAGGCGTGGCGGAGTGTTCGCCACGTGGTCATACACTCTGCACATCACGGACACGTGCGGCTGGCACCGTGGGGTCATGAACGCTGAGTTGATCGTGTCGATTTCCGGGATCAGGGACACCACCCGGGACACGGCGATCGAATTCGCCGAAGAGATGGATCGGCGCGGCGTGCCGCTCTCGCTGCTGGTCGCGCCGCGGCTGAAGGGCAAATACCGGCTGCTGGCGGATCCCGCGACGCAGGCCTGGCTGCGCGGCAGGCGGGCTCGCGGCGACGCGATCGTGCTGCACGGCTACGACCAGGCGGCCACCAAGCGGCGGCGCGCCGAGTTCGCCACGCTGCCCGGCCACGAGGCGCGGCTGCGGCTGACCGCCGCGGACCGGGTGCTGGAGCAGGCAGACCTGCGCACCCGGCTGTTCGCCGCTCCCCGCTGGGATGCCTCGACGGGGGCGCTCGAGGCGCTGCCAGGAGCCGGTTTCCGGCTGGCGCTCGGCCTCACGTCGATCGTCGACCTGGAGCGCAACACGGCGCAGAAGGCCAGGGTGTACGGCATCGGCGAGGGTTTCCGCGCGGAACCGTGGTGGTGCCGCGCCCTGGTCATGGGCGCCGCGCGCACCGCCCGTCGCGGCGGGGTGCTGCGGCTGGCCGTGTCCGCCGCCCAGCTGGGGCGGTCCGGCCCGCGCCAAGCCGTGCTCGACGCCGTCGACCTCGCGCTGTTCCACGGCGCGGTGGGGGCCACCTACCGGTGGGAGCCCTTCGCGGCGGCTCGGGCCGCATGACTGACGCCGCGGGCGACGGTGGGTCGGCTCCGTCGCCCGCGGCCGGTCGGGACCGCCTTCGCGCGACCGATCGGCGCCGCCGCCCGCGAATGGCGTAGCCGGGCGGCGGCGCTGTCATTGCTCAGGACGCGGCGATCGATGGCTTCGCTACGGCGGGCGCCGCGTCGTGTGTGAATCCGCCCGCCTCGGCGCGCGTGAGCGAGGTCGAGAACGGCCGCTGCCGCAGCTGCCGCATGCAGCGGTCGAGGTCCGCGAGCAGCAGGTCGGCCATGTCGATGGTGAAGCCGTGGCGCAGCACCGCCCGCATCACCGTCTCGTCGTTCCGGTCGGCGGGCAGCGGATAGGCGGCGATCAGCCAGCCTCGGGCACGCAGCCGGTCGGACAGGTCGTAGAGGTTGAAGCCGGGATCGCCGGTCAGACGCCAGCACACCGCCGTGATGCCGCGTTGCGGGTCGCCGTCGTGGATCAGTTCGAAGACCCCGAGCCCGCGCACTCCCGCGGCCAAGTGCTGCGCCGCGCGGTAGATCGCGGACTGCACCCGCGCGTAGCCGGTGCGCCCCAGCCGGATGAACTGGTAGTACTGCGTGATCGCCTGCCCGCCGGGCCGGGAGAAGTTCAGGTTGAAGGTGGCCATGCTGCCGCCGAGGTAGTCGACGTCGAAGATCAACTCCTCCGGCAGGTCGCCGGCTTCGCGCCAGATCGCCCAGCCCGCGCCGAGTGGGGCCAACCCGGTCTTGTGGCCGGAGGCGTTGATCGACTTGACCCTGGGCAGCCGGAAATCCCAGACCAGATCCGGTGCGGCGAACGGGGCCAGGAAGCCGCCGCTGGCCGCGTCGACGTGAATGGGGATGTCCAGGCCCTTCTCGCGCTGCAAGCCGTCGAGCGCCGCGCTGATCCCGGCGACATCCTCGAACAGGCCGGTGTAGGTCTGCCCGAAGGTGGGCACGACCATCATGGTGTTCGCGTCGCAGTACTGGGCGAGGTCGTCGGGGTGCATGGTGAGCCGCTCGCCACGTAGCGGAATCTGGCGGATCTCGACATCGAAATAGCGCGCGAATTTCTCCCAGCACACCTGGACCGGTCCACAGACGAAGTTGGGCGTCCCCGTGCCGCCGCGCTTGCGCCAGCGGAATTTCGCCGCCAAGCCGCCGAGCATGGCCGCCTCGCTGGATCCGGTGGTCGAGGTGCCGTGCGTGACGGCCGGATCCGGCGCGTGCCACAGATCGGCGACCATCCGGACGGCTCGGCGCTCCAGTTCGGCGGTCTGCGGATACTCGTCCTTGTCGACGATGTTCTTGTCCAGGCATTCGGACATCAGCCTGCGCGCCTGGTCGTCCACCCAGGTGGTGCAGAACGTGGCCAGGTTCATCCTGGAGACGCCGTCGAGCATCAGTTCGTCGTGCACGATCTCGTAGGCGACCTGAGGGAACATCTCGTGCGCGGGGAATCCGGACCGGGGCGCGGACCGGCTGAGCCCCGGCAGGGCGAACAGGTCATCGGCTGCTTCGGACATGAGAACGGCCTCCCGATTAGACGTTGTGCGGGTGTGCCTGCCGAGGATGCCGACAGTTAGCCAACGCCCTCGACGCTCAGCTTGGCACACCCTTTCCACCATCGGGCGCACTTCCCGCTTCCGCGCGCGGACCGTCCGAACACCCGGTCGGCGGCGCGAACTCCGCCCGAGGAACGGGGGATAGGGTGGGGGAATGGCGGAGGATGTGCGGGTGGCGGAATTGCGCGGTGCCGTGGCCGGATTGATGGACCAGGCGAAAACCGATTTGGCGCAGCTTGTTTCGTTCCAATCGGTGGCCGATCCACGGCAGTATCCGATCGAGGAGTGCGACATGGCGGCCCAGTGGGTGGCGGACGCGTTCGTCGCCGCCGGGCTGACCACGGTCGGCTTACACGAAACGCCGGACGGCACCAAGGCGGTCGTCGCGTCCCGGCCTGCCCCCGACGGCGCGCCCACGGTGTTGCTCTACTGTCACTACGACGTTCAGCCCCCGATGGACGAGGCGGCGTGGCGCACCCCGCCGTGGGAACTGACCGAGCGCGACGGGCGCTGGTACGGACGCGGCAGCGCCGACTGCAAGGGCAACATCGTCATGCACCTGACGGCGTTGCGCGCGCTCGGCCCGGATCTGCCGTTGGGGGTGACTGTCGTCGCCGAAGGTTCCGAGGAGCAGAGCACCGGAGGACTGGAGCGCTTCGTCGAGGCCAATCCGGAGCTGCTGCACGCGGACGCGATCGTGGTCGGCGACTGCGGCAACTTCGCCGCAGGTGTGCCGACCCTGACCCAGACGTTGCGCGGCGGCGTGAACGTGGTGGTCGCCATCGAAACGCTCGCCAGCCCTTTGCATTCCGGCATGTTCGGCGGCCCCGCCCCGGATGCGCTGGCCGCGCTGATCCGCTTGCTGGCCTCGCTGCGCGACGAGCGGGGCAACACCACCATCGACGGGTTGTCGAACGATCAGGTCTGGCCGGGGGTCCAGTACCCGAGCGAGCAGTTCCACGCCGACGCGCGCGTCCTGCGCGACGTCGAACTCATCGGCGACGGCACCGTCGCCGACATGCTCTGGGCGCGACCGGCGCTGACCGTGCTCGGCATCGACGCGCCGCCGGTGGTCGGGTCGGCCGCCGCGATCCCCGCGACCGCGCGGGCCCGCCTCAACCTGCGTATTCCGCCCGGCACCGATCCGGAAGACGCGTACCAGGCGCTGCTCGCGCATCTCGAGGCCAACACGCCGTGGCGCGCCAGGCTGACCGTCGAACTGGAAGGCACCGCAGCGCCGTTCCGTTCCTCGACCGGCGGACCCGCGCGCGCCGCGATGGAAGCGGCGCTGGCCGCGTCCTACGGCCGCCCGGCGACCACCCAGGGGCAGGGCGGCTCGATTCCGCTGTGCAACGTCTTCGCCACCACCTATCCGGAGGCGGAGATCATGCTGATGGGTGTCGAGGAGCCGAAGTCATTGATCCACGCGCCCAACGAGAGCGTGGATCCGAAGGAGATCGAACACATGGCGCTGGCCGAGGCGATATTCCTCGCCACCTACGCCGGGTAGCGCTACAGATCGGTGTCTTTCTCCGCCTCGAGCACCCGGAATTCGGTTCCGGCCGGGGCCATCTCCGACAGCCTGCCGAAATAGATGCCCTGGGCCTCCTCCCGGATGATGCCGTAGTGGATGGGCAGCGCCACACGCGGAGCGACCGCGCGGAGGTAATCGACGGCTTCGCTGATCCGCATCCAGGGCGCGGCGGCCGGAGCGGCGAGCACGCCGACCGGGACCGGCGGCACCCACAGCGAGTCGCCGGGGTGGACGAGCTGGGCCGGGTCGTCGGCGGTGCCCAGCTGGAAGACGGTGTTGTCGATCACGGGGATCTCCGGATGGATGACCGCGTGCCTGCCCCCGCCGCCGGTGATCCGGAGATCGCCGAGGGTCAGCACGTTGCCCGCGTGCACCGCCTCCCACCGTTCGCCGCGCTGCTCGGCGGTCTGCGGGTCCGACAGCAACCGTGCGCCGGGGTTCGCGTCGATCAGCGCCTCGATCCGGTTCGGGTCGATGTGGTCGGGATGCTGATGGGTGACCGCGATCGCGTCCAGGCCGGTGAGGCCCTCGAAGCCGTGCGAGAAGGTGCCCGGATCGAACAGGATCTTCTTGCCGTGCAGCTCGACGAGGAGGCAGGAATGACCGAAGTGGGCTATGCGCATGCCGCCATGCTAACCACGCCGGGTGTGTTCTCCACGACAGCGCCACGGTCTCGGCCGACCCCGCGGATGACGCACGCGACCAGCACAACTACGCTGCTGAGGTAACCCCCCAACCACATGAGGAGCAACGCGTGGCACGAGTCGTGGTCGAGGTGATGCCGAAGGCCGAGATCCTGGATCCGCAGGGGCAGGCCATCGTCGGCGCACTCCCGCGTCTGGGATTCGAGGGCATCTCGGACGTGCGGCAGGGCAAGCGATTCGAACTCGACGTCGACGACAGCGTCGACGACGCGGCGCTCGAGCAGATCGCCGAATCGCTGTTGTGCAACACGGTGATCGAGGAGTGGAAGGTGGTTCGCGTCTCATGACCGCGCGCATCGGGGTCATCACGTTCCCCGGCACGCTCGACGACATCGACGCGGCCAGGGCGGTGCGTCTGGCCGGCGCCGAGGCGGTCGACCTGTGGCATGCCGACGCCGACCTGAAGGGCGTCGACGCGGTGATCGTGCCCGGCGGCTTCTCCTACGGCGACTACCTGCGTGCGGGCGCCATCGCCCGTTTCGCCCCGGTGATGGGCGAGGTCGTGCGAGCGGCGGGCTCCGGGCTGCCGGTGCTCGGCATCTGCAACGGCTTCCAGGTGCTGTGCGAGGCCGGCCTGCTGCCCGGCGCGCTGACCCGCAACGAGGGGCTGCACTTCATCTGCCGCGACGAGTGGCTCACCGTGGAGTCGGCGTCGACCGCGTGGACCTCCCGCTTCGAGACGGGCGCGCAGATCCTCGTCCCGCTCAAGTCCGGGGAGGGGCGCTACCAGGCGTCGGAGGCCGTGCTGGACCAGCTCGAAGGCGAGGGCCGCGTGGTCTTCCGCTACGCGAGCGACAACCCGAACGGCTCGCAGCGTGGTATCGCGGGTATCGCCTCGGCCAACGGTCGCGTCGTCGGCCTGATGCCGCATCCCGAACACGCCACCGAGCCGCTGACCGGCCCCAGCGACGACGGGCTCGGCCTGTTCCTCTCGGTGCTGGACACGCTGGTCGGGGTGTGATCGTCCCGCGGCGTCGGGTCAGCTGATCCGGTCGACGATCTCGAAGTCGACGCCGTTCGCGCGGGCGATGTAGCCGTGCTGAATCGCCTGATTGCCTCGGAAACCCCTGATTCCGGAAGGGGTTTCGAGGTGCAGGCCGTGGTCGAGGGCGTCGAGGATCTCCGGCACCTCCAGTGATCCGACCGTCCGCGCGAGCGCGCCCAGCGTGTGGACGGCTTCGTAGGTGGCGTTGCTGAAACTGGTCAGCGCGGGAGCGAACGCGCCGTGCCGCGCGCGATAGCGGGTCATCCGGTCGCGTCCGTCGGACATACGGTCGTCGAGGAAGAAGCTGGATGCCACGAAGAAGTCGTGGTTCGCCTCCGCACCCGCTGCCAACAGCACGTTTTCGTCGGCGGCCGGACTCACCCGCAATTGCGTCGCGGCGCGGCCACTGGCCGCGTACTGCCGGTTGAAGCGGGCGACATCGGCGCCGACCATCAGGATCACCACGGCGTCGGCCAAGTCCAGCGCCGGATGGGCGAGGAAGTCCGCGAAATCCGCGTATCCCAGTGGCACATACCTTTCCAGCACGATCGCGGCCGGGTCGGACAGGCTTTCCCGAATCGCCTTGGCGGACCGGCGCGGCCAGATGTAATCGTTGCCGATGACGGCCCAGCGCCGCACGCCGTACTCGCGTTCGAGCCAGTGCACGGCGGCCACGGTCTGTCCGGCCGGGTGCTCGCCGAGCATCAGCACGCCGGGTAGCTCGTCGGTCAGTCCCTCGTGGCTGGTGGCGTACAGGTACGGCACCCGGCCCGCACCGGCTCGCGCCACGGCCCGCCGCACCGCGGAGGTGTGCCAGCCGGTGATGGCGTGCACCATGCCGGTGGCCAGCAGGGCGGAGACCTCGGCGGCCACCTCGTGCGGCGACCGTCCCCCGTCGATATTCGTAGTACGAATTTCCCGCCCTAGAATTCCCGCGCCTCGGTTGATTTCGTCGACCGCGAGCGATATCGCCGCATCGCAGGACGGCGCGACGATACCCCCAGGTCCCTGCCGTGGCACTATGTTCAGGACCTCGATCGTGCCGTCGGGGCTCTCGATCGGCGTCGACATTCGGTACTCTTCTTCTCGTTCGAACGGAATTCACGGCAGGCGGGAAATAATGACGTCCATTGTAAGCGGAAATTCGACGCTGCATGGCGCGCTGCGTGCCGCGGAGCGCGGTTGGGTACGGAATTTGGACGCGGCGCTGTGCGCCAGGCAGCTCTCGCCGGATCAGTGGTCGATGCTGTCGAATCTGTGCGGCGACGCGGGTATCACGATGACCGAGCTGGCGGCCAAATCGCAGCTCGCGCCGTCCTCTGCCACCAGGCATGCCGACTATCTGGCCGAGCGCGGCCTGATCTTCCGGCTCGCCGCGCAGGACGATCGGCGCCGCATCCTGATCGGCCTGAGCAGGCTCGGCGCCGACTTGGTCGGCGAGGTGCGCGCGGAGGAGGCGCGCGCCGAGCAGGAGTTGCGCGGGCGAATCGGCGCACGCCGATATACCGAACTCATGCGATTGCTCGACCTGGTTTCCATCGCCTCGGAGTAAATACTCCGGCGTACCGGACATTCGTCCGATGAATGCCGCGTACGTCCGATTCGTGATCGGTCGCCGGACCATTATTGCCCTTATGTTGTGGGATGAATCGACGGGCGCCTCGAGCTGATCTCGGTGCGGCTATAACGGCATAGTCCGCACCGTTTCGGACGGTATTCGCCACGCGTGCCCAGCGACCGGGACACGCCGGTCGCGCCCCGCTTGCCTAGGATCGCAGGCATGCCCGTCTCCACCACCGCAGCCACGGCCGCCGGGCTGTGCGCGTTCATCGATGCGTCCCCGTCGCCGTTCCACGTCTGCCGCACGGTCGCCGCGGAATTGGACGCGCGCGGGTTCACCCGGCTCGCGGAGTCGCAGACCTGGTCTGCGGAGAGCCCGGGCAGGCATTACGTGATTCGCGGTGGGTCGCTGGTCGCCTGGGCGGCGGGGGACACCGCGGCCGGGACGGGGTTCCGCGTCGTCGGAGCGCACACCGACAGTCCCAACCTGCGCGTCAAGCAGCATCCCGACCTGACCTCGGCGGGCTGGCAGCTGGTCGGGCTGGAGCCCTACGGCGGTGCGTGGCTGAACTCGTGGCTCGACCGGGAGTTGGGTGTTTCCGGTCGGCTGAGCGTGCGGGACGGAAACTCGGTGCGCGAGCGCCTGGTTCGCATCGATGAGCCGATCCTGCGGGTGCCGCAGCTTGCCATCCATCTGTCCGAGGACCGCAGGGGTGTGACGCTGGATCCGCAGCGGCACGTCAACGCGGTGTGGGGCGCGGGGTACGAGGCGGCCGCCTTCATCGATTTCGTGGCCGACTGGGCCGAGGTCGATCCGGGCGACGTGCTCGGCTGGGAGCTGATGACCCACGACCTGACGCCGAGCAGGCTGATCGGGCGGGACCAGGACTTGGTCAGCGCGCCGCGACTGGACAACCAGGGCACCTGCTTCGCGGGCTTGCAGGCGTTCCTGGCCGCGATCGAGGAGCCGGGCACGGTCGTCCCGGTGCTGGCCATGTTCGACCACGAGGAGGTCGGCAGTCAGTCCGACCGCGGCGCGCAGTCCGATCTGCTGCCCGCGGTGCTGGAGCGGATCGTGCTCGCGCGCGGCGGCGGCCGCGCCGAATATCTGGCCGCACTGGCCGGTTCGGTGTGCGCGTCCGGCGACATGGCGCACGCGACGCATCCGAACTATCCGGAGCGGCACGAGCCCGCGCACCGGATCGAGGTGAACGGCGGGCCGGTGCTGAAGGTCAACCAGAATCTGCGCTATGCCACGGACTCCACCGGCGCGGGCGCGTTCGCGCTGGCCTGCGCGCAGGCCGCGGTCCCGTTGCAGCGTTACGTCCATCGCGCCGACCTGCCCTGTGGCTCCACCATCGGGCCGATGACCGCGGCGCGTACCGGCATGTCGACCGTCGACGTCGGTGCGCCGCAGCTGGCGATGCATTCGGCGCGCGAGCTGATGGGCGCGTTCGACGTTCCGGCCTACGCCGCTGCGCTGGCCGCCTTCCTCACGCCCGAGACCACCGGGCGATAGGTGAATACCGCGACGACCAACACGGCGAAAGTGGCGAGCACGTAATTGCTTCCGATGATCTGCTGCCACCAGGCCCAGTCCAGCTCGCGGTCGCGCGAGTGCGGCAGCAGCCAGTGCGGGCCGACCAGGAACAGCGCGGCGACGACCGTGACCACGCCGATCGCCCGCGGGCTGCGCGCACCGCGCACCATGAAGTCGGCGGCGACGACCAGCGCGGGCGCGATCCACACCCAGTGATGCGACCACGACACCGGCGAGACCAGCAGCACCGCCGCGGCGTTCACCAGCAGTGCCGCCACGGTGGCGCCCGCCTCGATCAGCCTGCGCATCCACACCGCGGCCAGCGCGACCGCCAGCACCGACAAGGTGATCCACACCAGTGTGGCCGCCGTGTCGCCGATGCCGAGGCGGAAGGCCATGCCTTTGATGGACTGGTTGCCCGCGAAGTAAGGAGGTCCGATCCGGCCGGTGTCGGCGAGGGTGTGGAACCAATAGTCCACGGAATCGCTAGGGAACAGCAGGAATCCGAGACCCACGGCCGCGATCGCGGAGACCACCAGCGTGCCCGCGGCTTTCCAGTCCTTGCGCAGCACGAAGTACAGCAGATAGCCGGCGGGGATCAGCTTCACCGACACCGCGATGCCGATCAGCATGCCGCGCGGCCAGAAAGGCTTGCGCGCCAGGCAGTCCAGTGTGATCGCGGCCATCAGCACCAGGTTGATCTGGCCGAAGCCGAAGGTCTGGCGGATGGGTTCGAAGAATTGCGCCACCGCGACCGCGCCGATGACCAGCGTGAGCAGGATCGGGCGCGACAGCTCGGGCCGCAGGCGGGTCAGCACCAGCCACAGCGAGATGCCAAGGCTGACTACATTCGTGACGACCACCAGCACCTCGGCGGCGACCAGCGGCATCAGGGCTAGCGGCGCGAAGAACAACGCGGCCAAGGGTGGATAGGTGAACGGCAGTCCGATTCCCTCGACCGGCGGCATCGGGCCGTACAGGTCGCCGTTGTCCAGCCAGACCCGGGCGCCGTTGCGATACACCTGGAGGTCGATGTAGCCGTGCCACCAGTGCGCGAGCAGCGAGACGATCGCCGACACCGCGAACAACGCGATCGCAGCAATCAGCCAGCGTACTTGCGGGGTCAGTGGGTTCGGCGACGCCTGACCGGATGCGGTCCCCGATCCGCCGCTGCCGGTCGGCGCGGCATCCGAGGTGACCGATCTCTCACCCGGATTCGCGACCCCCGATCCTTCGTTCACGGGCCCAGAGTAGCCGGTGCGCATGGTCGGTACCCAGTGCCTCTAGACTTACACCTAGGCATCTCGCCGCCGCCCAGTGACAACGCTCGTCGCTTCGCTGAGCTCGCCCACCCCGCCGGCTCCGCCGGCTTGCCGACCCCCATGCCCGGCCGAAAGGACCCTGGTACTCCGTGACTCCGCAGGTCGACACCGTCAGCGCAGCCGCAGCAAACCCCGACGTGGCGCAACCCTACAAAGAACTCGGCCTCAAAGACGACGAGTACGCCCGCATCAAGGAGATCCTCGGTCGCAGGCCGACCGACGCCGAGCTGGCGATGTACTCGGTGATGTGGAGCGAACACTGCTCCTACAAGTCCTCCAAGGTGCACCTGCGCTACTTCGGCCAGACCACCACCGACGAGATGCGCGAATCCATGCTCGCGGGCATCGGCGAGAACGCGGGCGTCGTCGACGTGGGTGACGGCTGGGCGGTCACCTTCAAGGTGGAGAGCCACAATCACCCCTCTTACGTGGAGCCGTACCAGGGCGCGGCCACCGGCGTCGGCGGCATCGTGCGCGACATCATGGCGATGGGCGCGCGCCCGATCGCGGTGATGGACCAGCTGCGCTTCGGCGCGGCGGACGCGGCCGACACCCGTCGCGTAGTGGACGGCGTGGTGCGCGGCGTCGGCGGCTACGGCAACTCGCTCGGCCTGCCGAACGTCGGCGGCGAGACCGTGTTCGACGCCTCCTATCAGGGCAACCCGCTGGTGAACGCGCTGTGCGCCGGCGTGATGCGAGTCGAGGACCTGCACTTGGCCTTCGCCTCCGGCACCGGCAACAAGATCGTGCTGTTCGGCGCGCGCACCGGCCTGGACGGCATCGGCGGCGTCTCGGTGCTGGCCTCGGACACCTTCTCCGGCGACGAATCCGGCTCCGGCCGCAAGAAGCTGCCGTCGGTGCAGGTGGGCGACCCGTTCACCGAGAAGGTGCTCATCGAGTGCTGTCTCGAGCTGTACGCGGCGAAGCTGGTGGTGGGCATCCAGGACCTCGGCGGCGCCGGATTGTCCTGTGCCACCTCCGAACTCGCGGCGGCCGGTGACGGCGGCATGCACATCGAGCTGGACAAGGTGCCGCTGCGCGCGACCGGTATGACGCCCGCCGAAGTGCTCTCCAGCGAATCGCAGGAGCGCATGTGCGCGGTCGTCACTCCCGAGAACGTGGACGCTTTCATGGCCGTGTGCCGCAAGTGGGACGTGCTGGCCACAGTGATCGGCGAGGTCACCGACGGTGACCGGCTGGTGGTCACCTGGCACGGCGAGACGGTGGTCGACGTGCCGCCGCGCACCGTCGCGCACGAGGGTCCGGTGTACGAGCGCCCGGTCGCGCGCCCCGACGAGCAGGACGCGCTGATCGCCGACGCCCCGGACCGGCTCGCCCGTCCGAAAACCGCCGACGAACTGCGCGCGACGCTGCTGCGGATGATCTCCAGCCCGCAGCTGTGCAGCCGCAAGTGGATCACCGAGCAGTACGACCGCTACGTGCGCGGCAACACCGTGCTGGCCGATCAGGCCGACGCGGGCGTCATCCGGATCGATGAGGAGACCGGCCGCGGCATCGCGCTGGCCACCGACGCGTCCGGCCGCTACACCAAGCTGGACCCCTATGCCGGTGCGCAGCTGGCGCTGGCCGAGGCCTACCGCAACGTGGCCAGCACCGGTGCCACGCCGAAGGCGGTCACCAACTGCCTGAACTTCGGTTCGCCCGAGGATCCCGGCGTGATGTGGCAGTTCCAGCAGGCGGTGCGCGGCCTGGCCGATGGTTGCGTGGCGCTCGGCATCCCGGTCACCGGCGGCAACGTCAGCTTCTACAACCAGACCGGCCAGACGGCGATCCTGCCGACCCCGGTGGTCGGCGTGCTCGGCGTGATCGACGACGTGCACCGCCGCATCCCGACCGGGATCGGCCTGGAGCCGGGCGAGACGCTGATCCTGCTCGGCGAGACCCGCGACGAGTTCGGCGGGTCGATCTGGTCGCAGGTGGCCCACGACCATCTCGGCGGCGTCCCGCCGAAGGTCGACTTCGCCCGCGAGCAGCTGCTCGCCGAGGTGCTGACCGCCGGTTCGCGCGACGGCATGATCAGCGCCGCGCACGACCTGTCCGAGGGCGGTCTCGCTCAAGCTGTCGTCGAAGCGGCGCTCGCCGGTGAGACCGGTTGCCGCATCCTGCTTCCCGAGGACGCGGATCCGTTCGTCACGCTGTTCTCCGAGTCGGCGGGCCGTGTGCTGGTCGCCGTTCCCCGCTCGGAGGAGACCAGGTTCACCCGCATGTGCACCGCGCGCGAACTGCCGTGGGTGCGCATCGGCGTGGTCGACCAGGGCTCGGATTCGGTCGAGGTGCAGGGCCAGTTCTCGATCACCATGGACGAGTTGCGGACCGCGCACGAGGGCACGCTGCCGAAGCTGTTCGGCGCCGGAACCGTCTGACGAGACGCCCACCTGGGCGGGCCTGAACCCCTCGTTGCCGGGCCCGCCCAGGTGCGCGTACTCAGGCGACGGAATTGAACGGATCGTGCTCGGAGAGCAGCTTCTCCATCCGCGCCTGATCGATGCGACCGTGAACGGTCGCCGCCTCGTGCTGGTCGCGCACCACTTTCGCCAGCGTGAAGGTGCTGGTCACCAGGAAGAACACGGACATACCGAGGAATCCGCGCTGCCAGACGTCCAGCGGCAGCGCGTAGATCCCGATGCCGATGCCGACGAAACTGATGCCGAAGGCGATCGCGGCCTGTGCGACGTAAGCGGCGCTGGCTTTCTGCGCCGCGGTCGTTGTGCTCATGGACCAAAGTTTCCGGATGGCGCGACCCGCGCACCCGTGTACAACTACTCGAGCGAAATGGGTAGTTGCCATCCGCGCGAAGGCGTCCGATCACGGGGTCGCGCAGGGTGTGATCCGCGTCGTGCGCGCCCGCGTCACGGTGGGCGACGCGCCGGGCCGTCGGTGGCGACCGCCATACTGATCGAATGCTGGAGACCGCCGGGACCATGCGGAAACTGCGCACGCGCGCGGTCGCGGTGATCCGGCGCGTCGAGGACGTCATCGACCTCAATTACGTCGGCTTGGTGGTGGCGACGGTGTTCTTCGCGCTGTCGGTGACGCCGTCGCTGCTGCCGCGCGACTGGCTGTTCCAGGGGCTGATCAGCGGGATCAATGCCGCCATCGGATACGGCGCCGGCTGTTTGCTGGAGTGGCTGTTCCGGCTGTGGGTGCGGCCGCGGCTGAAGATCGCGCCGCCGCCGACGTGGGCGCGTTACGCCGTCAAGTCCGCAGTGCTGCTCACCGCGGCGCTGAGCGCCGCGCTGATGCTGGTGCAGTCGGCGCGCTGGCAGCGGGAGATCACGGCGTTGATGGGCATGGCGGGCACCACCACGCCCGCCTATCTGCGCACCGGACTGCTGAGCATGGCGGTCGGCGCCGCGGCGGTCGCGGTCTACCGGACCGTGCGCGAGTTCATCCTGTTCCTGGCCCGCCTGCTCAACCGGTGGGTGAAGGTGCCCCGCGAACTCGCTCCGGCCGCCGGATTCCTGGTGCTGGTGGTGCTGGCGGTGACGATCTTCAACGGTGTCGCCACGCAAGCGTTCTTCGCGGTGGCCAACTCCGCGTTCAGCGTGCGCAACGACCACACCTCGGCGAACGCGGTGCAGCCGCAGCAACCGGAGCGCTCCGGCAGCCCCGCCTCGCTGGCCAAATGGGAGACCCTCGGATTCGAGGGGCGCTGGTTCGTCTCGCACGGACCCACCGCGAGCCACATCACCTCGCTCACCGGCCGCCCGGCCAAGGAGCCCATCCGGGCCTACGTCGGTCTGGAGTCGGTCGACGGGAACCAGGAACCGGCCGAGCTGGCGGTGTCCGAGCTCGAGCGAACCGGTGCGTTCGACCGGAAGGCGCTCGTGGTGGTCACCACCACGGGGACCGGATGGGTGAACTCGCTGGCCGCGTCCGCGCTCGAGTACATGTACGACGGCGACACCGCGATCGTCGCCACCCAGTACTCGTATCTGCCCAGCGTGCTGTCCTTCCTGGCCGACCGGAGCAAGGCCGCCGCGGCGGGCAGGGATCTGTTCGACGCGGTGTACCAGCATTGGACCGCGCGCCCGCCGCAGGCACGACCCAAATTGCTGGTGTACGGGGAGAGTCTCGGTTCGCAGGGTTCCGAGGCGGCGTTCGACGGTCTGGCCGATCTGCGCGCCAAGGTCGACGGCGCGCTGTGGGTCGGTCCGCCCAATTCCAACCGGCTGTGGCAGCAGTTCGTCGCCCGCCGCGATCCGGGCTCCCGTGAGGTGGAGCCGCTGTACGCCGACGGGCTGGTGGTCCGGTTCGCCTCCGACAGCGGTGACCTGGCGCGCCCGTCGTCGGAATGGCGGCCGCCGCGCATCGCGTATCTGCAGCACGCGTCCGATCCCATCGTCTGGTGGTCGCCGGATCTGATCTTCTCGCGGCCGGATTGGCTGTCGGAGCCGCGCGGTTCGGACGTCTCCTCCCAGATGCGCTGGTGGCCGTTCGTCACCTTCTGGCAGGTGGCCGCCGATCTGACCAACGCGCAGGGCGTCACCGACGGGCACGGACACCGCTACGGCAGCCTGGTCCTGGACGGCTGGGCCGCCATCGCCGCGCCACCGGACTGGACCGCCGAGCGTTCCGAACGGATCCGGGTCGAAGTCGAGGCCGCGGAGGAATTCGAGCGGAAGATCAAGTGAGCCGGGAACGGGCCGTGCGAACCATTGCGGCCGTTGCCGTTCCGTTGTTCTGGAGCAACGCGGTCCTGCCCCGCCTCCGTCTCGGCATCCGCGGACGAACCGCCGCCAATGCCGGTTTCGCCACCGCCTACGCAGTCGCGCTGCGCGCCGAACCTGGCCGGTGGTCGAAGAGCGGCGTGCGCTGCGGGCTGCTCGCCGCCTCGGTCGTCGTGGTTGGTTACGCAGCGGCCCTTGCCGTTCCGTCGCTGCGATGGCAACTGGCCGAACTCGCTGAACGGGGGCCCGCTGTGTCGACGCAGGAGTGGGTGGCTGTGCACATTCCCCTCGGGACTGTCTACAGCGAGGAACTCGTCTTCCGCGGCACGCTGGATCCCATGCTGGACCGCCTTTTCGGTCCGCGAGCCGGTGCATTGGTCGGCGCGACGACCTTCGGACTCTGGCACATCACTCCCGCGCGGGCCGTGGGCGACAGTGTTCCCGCCACCGTGGCGGTGACTACGGCGGGCGGACTCGTGTTCGGTTTGCTGCGCCGCCGCACCGCGGGCACCGCCGCCCCCGCGCTGCTGCATCTCGCCATGAACGCGGGCGGAGCGATCGCTCCGCGCCTGGCCCGCCACTTCCCGGGTTCCGCGCGTGCGATGCGGGTGGCACGTTCGGACCTCGGGACGACTGTGGATGAATTCGCAACTCCGGCTTCGGATATACCGCGAGCCCGTTGACGGGCGGCCGACGCCGGGCACCGCGCCGCCGCCGTTCCGAAGCCGCGCCGACACCGTCGTGTCGACCGCCCTCGCCGAAGCACGGCTGAGGTCGATCACGTGCGCGAGGCGAACGGAGCGCGAAGTAGGGTCGGGCAGGTGGCAGGACGAGGCACGGTCGACCCCGCGCAGACGCGGGCAGCGGTGGCGGTGGTGAGCGAATGGTTGCGTGACGAGTCGGTCGACGCGCCCGCGCGCGCCGAACTCGCGGCGGCTGTGCGTACCACGGCGCGCTCGCTGGCGGCCTCCGCGCCCGGGCACTCGGTCGAGGTCCGGGTGCCGCCGTTCGTCGCGGTGCAGTGCGTCGAGGGCCCGCGGCACACCCGGGGTACACCGCCGAACGTCGTGGAGACCGACCCGCGTACCTGGCTGCTACTGGCCACCGGACTGCTCGAGTTCGACGACGCGCTCGACTCCGGCGCGGTGAGCGCATCCGGCACCCGCGCGGCCGAGATCACGCACTGGCTGCCGATCGTCCGAGTCGACTGAGACCGAGCCGATCGTTTCGGCGCGGACAGTTCACGCCCGGACGATGTTGCGGCGCTCCAGCCCCTTGCGGTCGTAGAAGCGGGTGACCGACGCGCCGAAGATCAGCCCGATCGCGAGCCCGAGGACCGCCATCCACACACCACGCGTGAGCCCGGCCTCGAAATCGGCGTCGAAGTACAGGATCGACCGCACACCGAGGAACACCTGGTGCATGGGTTCGAAGGAGGCGAGCCAGCCGAAATATCGCGGCGTCGCCTCGATCGGCACGGTGCCGCCCGAGGACGGCAAGCCGAGGATGACGAACAGGATGAGGTTCACCAGCAGGCCCGCCGAGCCGATCGCCGCCAACATGGACAGCCCGGTCACGCCGACGGCGATCATGGCGAGCGCGCTGTAGAGGTACAGGGCCAGCGGGTTGCCGATCGGCATGTCCAGCAGTTCGCCCACGATGAGGAAAACCCCGGCGACGATGTTCGCCGCCAGCACGAACACGCCCCACTTGATCAGCAGCGTCCTGAACCGCGAGATCGGCGTGGGCGGGTAGTGCACGTACCACGGGCCGTACTCGGTGGGCACGAATCCGAGCTGCGCATCGATCATGGTGTGGATGACCATCGCGCCGACCACGCCGGCCAGCAGCAGCAACAGGGAGTAGAAGAACGCGGTCAGGCCCTGGCCGCTACCGTGCGGCAGCGGGTGGTACTGCTGATGCACCACCTCGATCGGCGACGCCAGCGCCACCCTGGTCGCGCCGGTCAGTTCGGGCGCGGGCGGACCGCCCGGACGCGGAGCCAGCTGCGCGTTCACCTGGTCGAGCAACTGCTTGCCGACCTGCTTGTTCACCTCGGTCAGCGCCTCGTTGCCGACCCGCAGCACGATCTGCGTGCCGAACGCGCCCGCGCGCGGGTTGGTCTGCACCGTGATGATCGGGCGCGGGATGTCACCGGGTATGACACTGCCCACACCCAGATTGCCGAGCTGCTTGCTGAAATCGCCCGGGATGACGATCGCGCCGTAGACCTGTCCGGACTGCATCTGCCGCTCGGACTCGTTGATGCTGAGCACGCGCAGGTCGACCTTGTCCGACGGCACTCCGGCGGCCAGCGCCTTGGTGATCTGATCGCCGAAATTGACCTTCTGCTCAGCGCTCCCGCTGCCGATGGTGTCGCCGACATCCTGGTTCACCAGCGCGATCGGGAAGTCGTGCAGGTTCTGCTCCGGGTCGACGACATAGTCGAGGTACATGATGCCAAGCAGCGCGGTGAGCAGGCTCAACACCGCGACCGGAAACAGCACCATCCGAGGCCATGGCCTGCGCACCGGCCCCGTCGCGCCCGCGTCGTCCGTAGTCGTCACGGTCCGCACCGTAACAGCCGAAGGCGTCGCGGCGACCCCGCTTCGGTCACCTGGAATTGCTGCTCGGATGCGGCGGCGGTGCGCGGGCACCGCCGCGGCATCCGTAGAATGAAATCTGCCCCCAGCCCGCCCGAACAGGGAGCAAACGGTGACCAACGCCGAACTGCCGGTCCAGAGCATTTCCGCCGCCTCGTGTCCCACCCCGGACGTCGACGAGAACGAGCCGCGCGAGGAGTGCGGAGTCTTCGGAGTCTGGGCGCCGAGCGAAGAAGTGGCGAAACTCACGTATTACGGGCTTTATGCTCTGCAACACCGTGGACAGGAGGCGGCGGGCATCGCGGTGTCGGACGGCTCGCAGATCCTCGTGTTCAAGGATCTCGGTCTGGTCAGCCAGGTGTTCGACGAGCAGACGCTGGCGGCCATGCCGGGTCACATCGCCGTCGGTCACTGTCGCTACTCCACAACGGGCGGGGTGACCTGGGAGAACGCTCAGCCCATCTTCCGCACCACCGCGGTGGGCTCCGGACTTGCCCTGGGGCACAACGGCAATCTGGTCAACACCGCCGAATTGGCGGGCCGTGCACGGGAACTCGGCCTGCTCGCCTCCGTCCGGGGCGGGCGCCCGCAGCCCGCCGCGGCGACCTCCGACTCCGACGTGGTCACCGCGCTGCTCGCGCACGCCGCCGCCGACTCCAGCATCGAGCGGGCCGCGATGGAACTGCTGCCCACCCTGAAGGGCGCGTTCTGCCTGACCTTCATGGACGAGCACACCCTCTACGCCGCGCGCGACCCGCACGGCGTGCGCCCGCTGTGCCTGGGCAGGCTGGAGCGTGGCTGGGTCGTTGCCAGTGAGACCGCCGCGCTGGACATCGTCGGCGCCGCCTTCGTCCGCGAGATCGAACCCGGCGAATTGCTGGCGATCGATGCCGACGGCGTGCGCTCGATGCGCTTCGCCAACCCCGAGCCCAAGGGCTGCGTCTTCGAATACGTGTACCTGGCGCGGCCGGACAGCACCATCGCGGGCCGGTCGGTGCACGCCACCCGGGTGGAGATCGGCCGTCGCCTGGCGAAGGAGCACCCGGTCGACGCCGACCTGGTGATCCCGGTTCCCGAATCCGGCACACCGGCCGCCGTCGGCTACGCGCAGGGGTCGGGCGTGCCCTACGGCCAGGGCCTGATGAAGAACGCCTACGTCGGCCGCACGTTCATCCAGCCCAGTCAGACCATCCGTCAGCTCGGCATCCGGCTCAAGCTCAATCCGCTGCGCGAGGTCATCCGCGGCAAGCGCCTGATCGTCGTGGACGACTCGATCGTGCGCGGCAACACCCAGCGCGCGCTGATCCGGATGTTGCGCGAGGCGGGGGCGTTGGAGATCCACGTGCGGATCGCCTCGCCGCCGGTGAAGTGGCCCTGCTTCTACGGCATCGACTTCGCCTCGCGGGCGGAACTGATCGCCAACGGCGCGGGCACCGAGGGCGACGTCGCGGACATGGTCGAGGGCGTGCGCCGGTCGATCGGCGCCGATACCCTCGGCTACATCTCGCTCGACGGCATGATCGCCGCCACCGAACAGCCGCGCTCGCGGCTGTGCGCCGCGTGTTTCGACGGCAACTATCCGATTCCGCTGCCCACCGAGGCCGCGATCGGGAAGAACGTGCTCGAGGGCATGCTCACCGGTCAGACCGAGGCCGAGCTGCTGGGCGACAACGCGAATGCGAGCGCGCTGAGCCGTCCGTGAATCGCTGATCATGTGCGCCGGGCGGTCACCGACTCTCGGTAATCGCCGTAAGGCCGATCGCTTCGGCGCGTGATGGTTTCCACCGATGCGTTTGTGGGTACGGTCGGTTGCTGTCGCGCGCCGTGATGTGGCCTGCTCGAGACATCGCGCCGTGCACCGTCCGGCGATTCTGGACGTACGACCGGTTTTTGGGCCGGTCGTAGTCGCCGCGCATAACACCTGCTGAGAGCGCCGCGGATTTTCTTCGAAAACGTAACGTGCCGAAAATGCTTCGTAGGTACGGTGCCGATCAGATCGGAAGTTCACCCGTGTCCGCACCGGGCCTGCGATCCAGGGCAACGCGTGCGGCGCTCGAGAAGTGGGGCCGTGATGAGGAATTCGAGGTTGGGGCGACAGATCGGGACGCGAACCATCGCGGCCGTCGGCTTGCTGGCATTGGCGGGTTCGGTGCTGGCGGGATGCGGTTCCGGGCGAACCGGGGAAGGCGGTGACGGCGGCGGCTTGGTGGCGGGCACCACCGACAAGATCTTCTCGCTCGATCCCGCGGCCGCCTACGACAACGGGTCGCTGGTCGCCGAGACGCAGATCTATCAGTACCTGCTCAACTTCGCACCCGGTGACGCGACGCCGAAGCCGGACGCGGCCCAGAAGTGCGAGTTCACCACGCCCACGGTGTATACCTGCACGTTGAAAGACGGCCTGAAGTTCGCCAACGGCAACCCGCTGACCGCGACCAGCGTGAAGTTCTCCTTCGACCGGATGCTGCGGATCAACGACCCGAACGGTCCCGCCTCGCTGCTCGGCAACCTGGAGAAGACCGACGTAGTGGACCCGCGCACCGTCGCGTTCACGTTGAAGGTGGCCGACGACCAGACCTTTCCCGCGATCCTGCCCACCCAGGCCGGGCCGATCGTCGACGAGAAGGTATACGCGCCGGACAAGGTGATGCCGGACGAGGACGTGGTGAAGGCCAAGGGTTATTCCGGCCCGTACGCCATCGCCAGTTACGACAAGAACAAACTCGTCGAGTACCAGGCGTTCGCCGATTACAACGGCATCCTCGGCAAGCCGAAGACCGAGACGGTGTCCACCAAGTACTACGCCACCACCGACAACATGAAGCTCGACCTGCAGAACGGTTCGCTCGACGTCGGATATCGGTCGTTCACGCCCACCGACATCGAGTCGCTGCGCAACGATGGCAAGGTCGCCGTGCACGAGGGTCCCGGCGGGGAACTGCGCTACATCGTGTTCAATCTGAACACCATGCCGGGTGGCACGCCCGCGCAGAAACTGGCCGTGCGCAAGGCCGTCGCGGCCACCGTCGACCGTGCCGCGCTCGCCGACGGCGTCTACAAGAAGACCTACCTGCCCGCGTATTCGTCCGTGCCGCAGGGCATGCCGGGCGCGGCCGAGCCGTTCAAGGAAATCTACGGCCCCCAGCCGAACAAGGACCAGGCGGCGAAGTTCCTCGCCGACGCGGGGGTCGCGACGCCGGTCGAGCTGAATCTCCAGTACAACCCCGACCACTACGGCTCCAGCAGCTCCGAGGAGTACGCGGCGATCAAGTCGCAACTGGAGGCCACGGGTTTGTTCAAGGTCGATCTCCAATCCACCGAATGGGTGACCTACCAGCGAGAACGCGCCCGTGATGCCTACCCGCTCTTCCAATTCGGCTGGTTCCCGGACTTCCCGGACCCGGACAACTACCTTTCCCCGTTCTTCGGGCCGAACAACTTCCTGCAGTCGCATTTCGAAGACCCCGGCATCTCCGCCCAGCTGATCGCCCAGGCGACCCAGCCCGACAAGGACAAGCGGCTCGCGCAGATCCAGCAGGTGCAGCGTGATCTCGCGCAGAACTTCCTGCCGATCGTTCCGCTGCTGTCCGGCAAGCAGATCGCGGTCTCCGCCACCGGGGTGCGGGGTGTGGAACAGACGCTCGACGCATCGTTCAAGTTCCGCTATACGGTGCTGAGCAAGTGAGTTCCGGCGGTCCGGCCGGGCCCGGGACGACCACATCGGCGGACATCGCGCCGACACCCGTCCGGGCCCGGCCCTTCGCCCTGCGGCGAACCGGCAAGGGTGGCGACGATTCTCGCCACGGCGCGTTGCTGCGCTATCTCGGCGTCCGCCTGCTGCTGATTCCGGTGACCGCGTGGATTCTGGTCACGGTCGTGTTCTTCCTGATGCGCGTGGTCGGCGACCCGATCAGCGCGGCGATGGGCGGACGCATGACCCAGCAACAGATCGAGGCGCGCAAGGAGGCGGCCGGGCTGAACCGGCCGACCCTGACCCAGTACTGGGACTATCTGTCCGGGCTTCTGCACGGGAATCTCGGTCGCTCCCAGGACAACCGGGAGATCAGCGAGGTGGTGGTCACCTACGGCGCCGCCTCGCTGGAACTGGTGTGCTGGGCACTCGTGGTCGCGTTCGCGATCGGCGTCCCGCTGGGTAGGTACGCTGCCACCCGGCGGGATTCCGCCGCCGACACCACGTTGCGGTTGCTGGCCATCTTGTTCTACGCCGCGCCGGTGTTCTTCGTCGGCCTGCTGCTGAAGCTGGTGTTCGCGGTGCGACTCGGCTGGCTGCCGGTGGCGGGCCGGGCGAGCACCAACGTGGAACTGCGGCTGCAACACGTCTCGCCGAAGACCAACATCATGGTGATCGACGCGATCCTCTACGGCGACGCCGGATACCTGCTCGACGTGCTGGAACACGCCGTGCTGCCCGCCATCGCGCTCGGCTTGCTCACCGCGGGCATCTTCTTGCGGCTGGTGCGGATCAACCTGATCCAGACCCTCCGCGCCGACTACGTGGACGCGGCACGGGCCCGTGGCTTGTCCCGCCGCGTGGTGACCGGGCGGCATGCCTTCCGCAACGCGCTGATCCCGATCGTCACGGTGATGGGCATGCAGATCGCCATGATGCTCGGCGCCTCGGTGCTCACCGAGACCACGTTCGAGTGGAAAGGCCTCGGCTATCAATTCGCGCAATACCTCTCGGCGCGCGACTTCATCGCCGTGCAGGGCATCGTCGCGTTCATCGCGCTCATCGTGGCGGTGATGAGCTTCCTGGTCGACGTCCTGGTGGCGCTGATCGATCCGAGGGTGAGGTTCTGATGACGGCTCCGGAACTGCTGAACGAAACCCTGGTCACGCCACCCGCGGCGCGGCGGGGTGTACCCGGCCTCCGGTTGTTCTCGATGACCTCCGGTTTGCAGCGTGCGACGCTGGTCCTCGGACTGGCTCTGGTCGGTGTCTTCGTGGTCGCCGCGCTCTTCGCCCCGCTGATCGCACCGTACGGATTCGCCCAGAGTGCCGCCGACGGCGTCGATTTCGTTCGCCAGCAAGCACCGTCGGCCGAGCATTGGTTCGGCACCTCGGTGCGCGGGGAAGACGTGTTCTCCCGGGTGATCTATGGCGCGCGGACAGCCTTGTGGGTGATCACGATCTCCCTGCTGCTCTCGCTGCTGATCGGGGTACCGCTCGGACTGCTGTCCGGCTACGTCGGCCGGTGGCCGGACCGGTTGCTCGTGCTGTTCATGGACGCCATGTACGCGTTCCCGACACTGTTGCTGGCGATCGTGGTGTCCATCGTGGTCGCGGGCGGTCGCTCGACCAGCCTGGGCGGTGTGCTGTCCGCGGCGGTGGCCATCACGGCGGTCTTCGTCCCGCAGTACTTCCGGGTGGTACGCAACGCGACCGTGGCCGTGAAGCAGGAGCCGTACGTCGACGCGGCGCGGGTAACCGGCGCGTCGACCACGCGAATCCTGTTCCGGCACATCCTGGCCAATGTCACTCAATCGCTGCCGGTGATCATCACGCTAAACGGGTCGGAAGCCATCCTCACCCTGGCCGGCCTGGGTTTCCTCGGTTTCGGCATCGAACCGACCCAGGCCGCGGAATGGGGTTTCGATCTGAACAAAGCGCTGCCGGACGTGTCCAACGGCATCTGGTGGACGGGCATCTTTCCCGGTGTCGCCATCGTGCTCGTCGTGCTCGGCATGACCTTGGTAGGTGAAAGCCTCAACGAAGTGCTGAACCCCGTCCTGCGCACCCGCCGCGCCGCGGCGGTGGCCGGACCGGACGGCGGCGGAAAGGACGCGACCGATGCCTGAGTCCTCCGCGACGGAGCGGGGCCGCCCCGCCCTGTCCATCGAATCGTTGTCGGTCACCTTCGCCACCGACGCGGGGCCGGTGCACGCGGTCACCGACGTCTCCTACGAGGTCTACCCCGGCGAAGTGCTGGCCATCGTCGGGGAGTCCGGTTCGGGCAAGTCCGTGAGCTCACGCACCGCGATGGGCTTGCTGCCGGAGACGGCCACGGTGCGCGGCCTGGTCACCCTGGGGACCGAGCAGGTCACCACGATGAACGAGAGGCAGCTCACCGCATTGCGCGGCGGCGCGATCTCGATGGTGTTCCAGGAACCAGGCCTGGCCCTGGACCCGCTGTTCACCGTCGGCTTCCAGATCGGCGAGGCGCTGCGCGCCCACACCGACCTGACCAAGAAGGCGGCCAAGGCGCGGGCGGTGGAACTCCTGCGCCTGGTCGGGTTGCCCGATCCGGAGCACCGGGTGGACTACTACCCGCATCAGCTCTCCGGCGGGCAGAAACAACGCGTGGTGATCGCCATCGCCATCGCCTGCGAGCCGAAGGTGATCATCGCCGACGAGCCGACCACGGCGCTGGACGTCACGGTGCAGGCCGAGATCCTCGCCCTGCTGCGGGACCTGCGCGACCGGATCGGCAGCGCGATCGTGCTGATCACCCACAACATGGGCGTGGTCGCCGACATCGCCGACCGCGTGGTGGTGATGCGCGACGGAGCGGTGGTCGAGCAGGCGCCGGTGGACGAACTGTTCGCGCGTCCCACGGCGGACTACACCCGCGCCCTGCTTGCCGCGGTCCCGCACCTGGGTACCGAGCAGATCGAGCACGGCCCGCCCGACAGTGCCGAGACCGAGGGCGATCCGGTACTCGAGGTCCGTGATCTGGTGGTCGAATTTCCCGGCCCGTTCGGCAGGCCGCGTTTCCGCGCTGTCGACGGCGTGAGTCTGCGCATCGGTCCCGGCGAGACGCTCGGCCTGGTCGGTGAGTCCGGCTCGGGCAAGTCGACCATCGGCCGCTGCGTCGCGGCGCTGCAACGGCCCACCTCCGGAACGGTGCGAGTGCGCGGGCAGGACATCGTGGGGTTGTCACAGCGCGAGCTGCGACCGATTCGGCGGCGCTTCGGATTCGTCTTCCAGGACCCGGCCAGTTCGCTGAATCCCCGGCTCACCGTGGGCGAGTGCGTGTCCGAACCGCTGCTCGTGCACAAGGCGGGCAACTCGGCGGAGATTCGCGCCAGGGTGCGCCTGCTACTCGACGACGTGCGGTTGCCCGCGGGCGTCGAACGCCGGTACCCGCACGAGTTGTCCGGCGGGCAGCGTCAGCGTGCCAGCCTCGCCCGCGCGCTGGTGCTCGACCCGGACCTGCTGGTCGCCGACGAGCCGACCAGCGCGCTGGACGTCTCGGTGCAGGCCGCGGTGCTGGAGCTGTTCGGTCAGCTACAGCGCGAGTGCGGCTGGGCCTGCCTGTTCATCAGCCACGACTTGGCCGTGGTCGACCAGCTCGCCGACCGGATCGTGGTGCTGCGCGACGGTGCGGTGGTGGAAGCGGGCGATCGGAATCGCATCCTGCGCGCCCCACGGGAGGAGTACACCCGCCGCTTGGTCGCCGCGGTGCCGATACCGGATCCGGTGCGGCAACGCCACCGCCGGGTGCGGGCCGCGGGGTTCGATGGCGACGAGACGGACTGATCGTCCGCTTTACGGTTGGCTCTGCCCTATTGTCAAGAGGGCGAGCCAACACCGGTGCGGGGTCGTTATCCGGCTCCGGTAGCGTGAGCAGGCATCTATCCGCCGATTCGGTTTGGAGCTTTCCCCGAAAATGACTGAACAGACCCCCAGTGGTGGTGCTTCGTACGCCGCGGCAGGCGTGGACATCGAGGCAGGTGATCGCGCAGTCGAGTTGTTCGGGCCATTGGCGAAGAAGGCGACCCGGCCCGAGGTCCAAGGCGGCCTCGGCGGCTTCGCCGGGCTGTTCGCGCTGAAGGGCGGTTACCGGGAACCGTTGCTGGCGGCCTCCACCGACGGCGTCGGCACCAAGATCGCGGTGGCGCAGGCGATGGACAAACACGACACCGTCGGCCTCGACCTGGTGGCCATGGTTGTGGACGATCTCGTGGTCTGCGGCGCGGAGCCGCTGTTCCTCCAGGACTACATCGCCATCGGCAAGGTCGTCCCGGAGAAGGTCGCCGAACTCGTCTCCGGCATCGCCGAGGGCTGTGTGCGCGCCGGGTGCGCGCTGCTCGGCGGCGAGACCGCCGAGCATCCCGGGCTGATGGATCCGGACGACTACGACCTGTCCGCCACCGGCATCGGCGTGGTCGAAGCCGACGCGGTGCTCGGACCCGACCGGGTCCGTCCCGGCGACGTGGTGATCGCCATGGGGTCCTCGGGACTGCACTCCAACGGCTACAGCTTGGCCCGCAAGGTGCTGCTCGAGATCGATCGCATGTCGCTCACCGGCCACGTCGAGGAGTTCGGCCGCACCCTGGGCGAGGAACTGCTCGAGCCGACCAGGATCTACGCCAAGGACTGCCTCGCGCTGATCGCCGAAACCGATGTGCGCACGTTCGCCCACGTCACCGGCGGTGGCTTGGCGGCCAATCTCGCCCGGGTGCTGCCCGCGGGCATTGTGGCCGAGCTGGATCGAGGCACCTGGAACCCGGCGCCGGTGTTCAAGATGATCGCCCAGCGCGGCCGGGTCGAGCGGCCCGAGATGGAGAAGACGTTCAACATGGGCGTCGGCATGGTCGCCGTCGTCGCTCCCGAGGATGTGGACCGGGCGCTGGCGGTGCTGACCGCACGGCATATCGAGTGCTGGACGCTGGGCACGGTCAAGAAGGCCAAGGACGCCGACGCCGCGCGCGCCGTGCTGGTGGGTGAGCATCCGCGGTTCTGATTCGCGGTGAAGACACGTGAGAGTCCCGCATCTATGTACGATGCGGGACTCCGGTGTGTTGCAAGCCTTTTCGGCGCCAGAGACGTCAACCCGCGACAACGATCGAAGGGGGAGGCCCGTCGGCCTCCCCCTTCAGACGTAAATCCGAGTCAGCGGCGCCAGTCGTCGTAGTCGTCGTCCTCGTCCCAGCGGGACAAGGAGTCGTCCGCGTCGTGCTCATCGGACAGCACACCACCACTCCGCTGGGAGTTGGGGCTTCCCGAAAGCTCGCGCTGAAGGCTCGCGAAGTCGGTCGTGGGCGAGCTGTACTTCAGCTCGCGTGCGACCTTGGTCTGCTTTGCCTTAGCCCGGCCACGGCCCATGGCTGACCCCCTCGCGTCACAGCGGGGCGGCCTGGGGTTTGGTGGCGGCCCCGTTCGAATTAATACTCTTCCTGACAGACACTTTAGCGTGTGTCCGGCGGTCTCGCTTCCAGGAGTGGGTGAAGAACTCCGGAACCAGTGCCGTTTGCCCGCTTGTCGCCCTGCCGTGGAATACCTAGACGACCCCGGGTATAGCACGAATCACACCGACTCGGATACCCCCGCCCAGCACCGCGGGGGCCGCCAGCTCCGCGTGCGCATCGGTCCACTCGATTCCCATTCGATGCAGAATCGCCAGCGTCAGCGGCATTCGCGCGCGATCGTGGCCGTCTTCGATCTTGTACGCGAAAGCCGATCCGTCCGGCAGCGCGCCCGCGTGCACACCATCCGCGCCGATCTTGCACACCAGCCCGGGAGTGGCCAGCATGGTCATCAGATCGGGCGCGTTCGTGCCGGAAATCACTCGCGGATGCGCGCGCACCGCGTCGGCGACCCGGCGTTCCGGGCTCCCCGGCTCGGCCGTCGCGATGGTCGAGAACACCCGCGCGAGGTTGACGAGTGAGACCGGGATGATCGGCAACCCGCAGCCGTCGATGCCCAGATCGGCTTCCGGCTCGCCGGTCAGGTCGGCCACGGTCGCGATCACCGCGCGCTGCAGCGGATGCGCCCGGTCCTGGTAGCCCTCGGTCGGCCAGCCGTTGATCGCGCAGGTCGCGAGCATCGCCGCGTGTTTGCCCGAGCAGTTCATGTAGATGGGGCGGGGTTGTCCTCCGCCGGACAGCAACGCGGTGCGGGCGCCCTCGTCGTACGGCAGATCGGCCGGGCAGGCCAGGGCGGATTCGGGCAGGCCGAACCGGTCCAGCAGCCTGCGCACCAGCGCGACATGGTCGGGTTCGCCGTAGTGCGAGGCGGTGGCAATCGCCAGTTCGGCGTCATCGACCGGCTGGAAACCATTGCGCAACAGGGTGATCGCCTGCATCGGCTTGTTCGTCGAGCGCGGGAAGATCGGCAGGTGCACTTCGCCGAGCTCGAGGGTGGGCTCGCCCGCGGCGTCGAGCACCACCACCGAGCCGCGGTGCACGCATTCACGGAAGCCCGAGCGGACCACTTCGACCAGTTCCACACTCACGATTTCGCTCCCGTGCCGATGTCGTCGGTGCTCGTCGTCGCGTGCCGGTGCGCGGTGGCGCGCACGGCGTTGCCATGCCTGCGCGCGTGCCGTTCCACTTGCATGCGCACGTCGTCGGAGATGGTCGGCTCGTCGGCGAGCAGGATCGCCAGCAGATCCGGATCGGCGCCGGTGAACAGATCGCGGACCGTGATGCCGTGCTCGGGGACGTGCACCACCGAGATCCGGTCGCCCGCCGCGATCGTGCCCTCGGTGAGCACCCGCAGATAGGCGCCGGTATCGCTGCGCAGGGTGAACCGTTTGACCCACTGCTGCTCGCCGCTCCAGTGCTGGAACGTGGCGCACGGCACGCGCGGAGCGCTCACCTCCAGCACGGTGTCACCGACCGCCCAGCGCGCGCCGATCACCGAGTCGCTGACCGGAAGGCCACGCACGCGCAGGTTTTCGCCGAACCAGCCCGCGGGCAGTTCCCGGCCGAGCTCCGTGCCCCAGCGGCGGGCGTCCTCGTCGGCGTAGGCGTAGACGGCCTGGTGCACGCCGCCGTGATGCTTGGTGTTGCAGACGTGATCGCCGTCCAAGCCGAGGGCGCGTACCGCGACTCGTCCCGCCGCCGGGCGCTTGTCGATGGCGCTGCGACCGACTCTTCCCGGTACCTCGATATCGGCGTGCACGACGCACGCCGCGAGCACCTCTCCGGAATCACCGACGCGCATGAAAGGCGCTCCTCTCGTCGCGAATGGGGAGCTCGGCGCTGAGCAAGAGTGCGGATGTCGGCTGAGGAAAACGTCCCGTTCGCCGGTGGCCGGTCAACAGGTCAGCGCCCACGCAGCCGGTCGACCGCGAGCCGGCCCGCTTGCGGTTCGTCGTCGGAGGGCATCGAATCGGGATCGATGGACGCCGCGACCGGGCCGGCGACCAGCGCGGTGTCGGCCGGAACCGCGCGCTTGACCAGCGCCAGGGCGATCGGGCCGAGTTCGAAGTGGTCGACGACCGTGCCGAGCCTGCCGACCGCGCGGCCGCCGGCGGTGACGTCGTCGCCGATGACCGGGCGCTCGTCCGCCGAGCCGTCCAGGTGCAGCAGCAACAGGTGCCGCGGCGGCTTGCCGAGGTTGTGCACCCTGGCCACCGTCTCTTGGCCGCGGTAGCAGCCCTTGTCCAGGTGGACGGCTCCGTGTTCGGCGACGCCGCCGATCCAGCGGGCCTCGTGCGGGATGGTCCGATCGTCGGTGTCCAGTCCGATCCGCGGCCGGACGGCCGCGACGCGCAATGCCTCGAACGCCCACATTCCGGCGGGAACGGCGCCTGCCGCGGTGAGCCGGCCCCACAGGCCGGTCAGCTGATCGCGCGGGACGACCAAGTCGAAGGAGTCGGCCGTCGGCCACGGCATCCGGCGCAGGAATCCGCCGCCGGGCAGCGGCGTCGCCTCGTACACGCCGGGAAGGGCGGTGATGCCGAGTGTTTCGGCCAGGTCTGCCACTCCGGGGCCGAGCAGGCTGAGTACCGCGTGGTCGGCGGCTTCGGGTTTGGCATCGGCCCAGAAGACCATCTTCTGCAGGAACGCGAGCAGGTCGGGTCCGCGCTCGGCTTCGGTATCGATCCAGACGGCGCCGTCCAGTTCGGTGAGCACGAAGTGATGCTGGACCCGGCCGTTCAAATCCAGGTCGAGGTTCTCGGCGGACTGCCCGTCGCCGAGGGCGGCGACATGCTGACTGGAGATGGTGTGCAACCAGGAGAGCCGCTCCGCGCCGGTGATGCGCAGTACGAATCGGTGTGACCGGTCGACGATCGCGGCGCGCTGCGTCGCGGCGCGCTGCTCGCCGAACGGATCGCCGTAATGCCACGCGACGGCGGCGTCGGGCGAACCCGCCGCTCCCGCGACGGCTCCCGACACACTGAGGATGGGGCTGGGCGCAACGACCACGGACACCTCTCCCACTCTAGGCGGGCCCGCCCGGCGGTGCGCGAACCGGGCCAGGGCGCCGGAGAACGGCATAGCCGATCGGCATTGTCCGAGCATTACAGCGGGCCTCGTGGGGCGGCTGCACAAAAGGTCTGGCAAAAGCGGCCGTGACATAGGCATTGTCCGCTCACACCGCCTACGCTCGTCGCATGGTGGATCGAGTTCTGGTAACTCTCGATGGCGCGGTCCGGGATGCGGATGCGCCGTTGTTGTTTGCGGACGATATTGGCGTATTGCGTGGCGATGGTGTCTTCGAAACGGTGCTCGTGCGCGCGGGCGTCGCGTGTGCGATCGAATTTCATCTAGGCAGATTGCGCCGCTCCGCCCAGGCGCTCGATCTGCCCGAGCCGGAACTGGGCAAATGGCGCGAGGCGGTGGAGACCGCCGCCAAGGAGTGGGGCAGCGAGCGCGAAGGCGTGATGCGGCTGGTGCTCACCCGCGGGCGCGACTCCGAGCTGGCCGCAACGCCCGACAAGGTCAAGACCGGTGACCTCGCCGCCGCCGTGCCCGTGCCGACCGCTTTCGTGCTCGTGGTGCCGGTGCCCGAGCGCGTCGAGAAGGCCCGCACCGAGGGCGTCGCCGTGGTGAGCCTGTCGCGGGGCATCTCGGTCGACCTCGCGCAAGCGGCGCCATGGCAACTGCTCGGCGCCAAGACGCTGTCCTATGCCACCAATATGGCCGCCCTGCGGTTCGCCGCGCGGATGGGCGCGGAGGACGTGATCTTCACCAGCACGGAGAACCGGGTGCTGGAGGGGCCGCGATCCACCGTGGTGATCGCCCGCGACAAGCAGCTGATCACGCCGCCCGCGAAGAACGGGGTGCTGCCCGGCGTCACCCAGCGCGCGCTGTTCGCCGAAGCCGAGAAGGCCGGCTGGCAATGCCGCTACGACTCGCTGTTCACCGCCGACCTGCTCACCTGCGACAGCATCTGGATGCTGTCGAGCATTTCGCTTGCGGCGCGGGTGAATTCGCTGGACGGGCTGCGGATGTCCGCGCCGGACAACGCCGAAGAGATCATCGGGCTGGTCGATCGCGGTATCGAGCGGGCGGGAGCCATCGGCGACTGGTGAGTGTGCGCCGCTCCGTGATCTCCGTCCTACTCGGGCGGGCACGGGGCGGTGATGAGCACGGAAAACAGGCCGAACAGGCAGTATCAGCCCTGGTGGCGTGGCCTAGGACTCATTTTTCGAGGTCTGCTCCGGCGTAGGCTTTACTACGACATGTCGTAGACACGCAGGAGGTCGGCTTGAACGCCTTGGACATCTCCCGATGGCAGTTCGGCATCACAACCGTTTACCACTTCCTGCTGGTGCCGCTGACCATCGGTCTCGCGCCGCTGGTCGCTGCCATGCAGACGGCATGGGTCGTCACCGGCAAGCAGCACTGGCTGCGGCTGACGAAGTTCTTCGGCAAGCTGTTCCTGATCAACTTCGCGCTCGGCGTCGCGACCGGCATCGTGCAGGAGTTCCAGTTCGGCATGAACTGGAGCGAGTACTCCCGCTTCGTCGGTGACGTGTTCGGCGCCCCGCTCGCGCTGGAAGGGCTGATCGCCTTCTTCATGGAGTCGACCTTCCTCGGACTGTGGATCTTCGGCTGGACCCGGTTGCCGAAACTGTTGCACCTCGGTGCGATTTGGATGGTCGCGATCGGCGTGAACGCCTCGGCGTACTTCATCGTCGCGGCCAACTCGTTCATGCAGCATCCGGTCGGCGCCCGCTATAACCCGGAAACCGGTCGCGCGGAGCTGGAGAGCATCGTGAAGGTGCTCACCAACAACACCTTGCTGGCGGCTTTCCCGCACGTGGTGGCCGGATCCTTCCTCACGGCGGGCACCTTCGTCGTCGGCATCGCCGGCTGGTGGATGGTGCGCAACGCGCGCAGTGGCGACGAGGCGAAATCGGCTGACGCGCGCGAGATGTGGCGGCCCGCCGCGCGTGCGGGCATCGTCGTGGTGATCGCGGCGATGGCCGCTCTGGTCTACACCGGCGACGTGCAGGGCAAGCTGATGTTCGAGCAGCAGCCGATGAAGATGGCGTCGGCGGAATCGCTGTGCCACACCGCCCTCGACCCCGACTTCTCCGTGCTGACCGTCGGCACGCACAACAACTGCGACAGCGTGACGCACGTGCTCGAAGTGCCCTATGTGCTGCCCTGGCTGGCGAAGGGGGAGTTCACCGGTGTGACGCTGGACGGCGTCGTCGACCTGCAGAAGACCTACAACGAGAAGTTCGGTGTCGGTGACTACCGGCCCAACCTGTTCGTCACCTACTGGTCGTTCCGTGCCATGATCGGGCTGTCGGCGGGTTCGGTGCTGCTCGCGCTGGCCGGGCTCTGGCTGACCCGCCGCGGACGAGTGCCGGACCAGCGCTGGTTCGCCTGGCTGAGCCTGCTGGCCATCCCCACCCCGTTTTTGGCCAACAGCGCCGGGTGGGTGTTCACCGAGATGGGGCGGCAGCCCTGGGTGGTCGCGCCCAACCCAACCGGCGACCCGAATCTGCGCCTCACCGTTCAGCAGGGCGTCTCCGATCACGCGCCGGGCGTCGTGCTGTTCTCGCTGATCACCTTCACGCTGCTGTACGGCGCGCTCGCGTTCGTGTGGTTCTTCCTGATGCGCCGGTACGTGATCCACGGACCGGATCCGGCGGCGCCCGCCGCCGAGCCGCACGACACGGATACGACTTCGGGCGACCGCCGCCTCGAAGAGCCCGCCGTCGAACAACTTTCGTTCGCCTACTAGGAGCCGGCGATGAGTCTGCAAGAGTTCTGGTTCGTCCTGATCGGTGTGCTGTTCACCGGCTACTTCGTGCTGGAGGGCTTCGATTTCGGCGTCGGCATGCTCATGCCGATCCTCGGCAAGGGGTCCGACCGGCGCAGGCGCGCGGTGCTCAACACGATCGGGCCGGTGTGGGACGCCAACGAAGTCTGGTTGATCACCGCGGGCGCCGCGATGTTCGCGGCGTTCCCGGAGTGGTACGCAAGCCTGTTCTCCGGCTTCTACCTGGCGTTGCTGCTGGTGCTCGTCGCGCTGATCCTGCGGATCTGCGCCATCGAGTACCGCGGCAAGATCGATGATCCGCGCTGGCGGGCCCGCTGCGACATCGGCATCGGCATCGGCTCCTGGGTTCCGGCGCTGGCATGGGGCTGGGTGTTCGCCAATGTGGTGCACGGTGTCCCGCTGAACGAGAAGAAGCAGTTCGCGGGCTCGGTCGCCGACTTGTTCGGGCCCTACGCCCTGCTCGGCGGGCTGGCGACCGGACTGCTGTTCGCGCTGCACGGAGCGATGTTCCTGGTGCTCAAGACCGCGGGCGAGGTCCGCGACGACGCACGACGCACCGCTCGGCTGCTGCTGGTCCCGACCGTGGTCGTCGTCGGCGGATTCGGATTGTGGACGCAGCTGGCCTACGGGAACGGCTGGACCTGGATCCCATTGGGGCTGGCCGTGCTCGGTCTGGTCGTGGCGGCGGCGGCCGATCTCGCGCAGCGCGACGGGTGGGCGTTCACCGGCACCACGGTGACCGTCGCGGCGGCGACCGCGCTGCTGTTCGGTTCGCTGTTCCCCGCGGTGCTTCCCTCGACGATCGATGCGGCGTTCGACCTGACGGTTTACAACGCGTCCTCCACGCCGTACACGCTGAAGGTGATGAGCTGGGCCGCCGCGCTGGTCACGCCGGTCGTGCTGGTGTACCAGGGCTGGACGTACTGGGTGTTCCGCAAGCGCATCACCGTCGAGCAGATCCCGCCCCCGGTCGGCCTGCCCCTGCGGGTCGCGCAGGATTGACGCCATGGCCCGCCCGCCGATCGATCCGCGCCTGTGGCGTTATGCCCGCTCGGCGCGCAGCTACCTCGCGCTGAGCGTCGCGCTGTCGCTGGTCGTCACCGGCGCGATCGTGGTCGCGGCGGTGACGATCGGGCGGGTGCTCGCCGGGGTGGTCACCGATCCGAGTGCGCGCACGCTCGGCGCATGGACGGTCGAACTCGTCGTGCTCGCGGTCGCGATCGCGGCCCGGGTGCTCGCCACGTGGGCGCAGTCCCGGCTGGCGCACCGAGCGGGCGCGAGCGTGGTGGCGGAGCTGGAAGGCGCGGTGCTCGGTGCGGGCGCACGGCTGTCGCCTCGCGAACTCGACGCGCGTCGAACCGAATTGGCCGTGGTCGTCGGCTCGGGCCTGTCCGGGCTGCGCGGATATCTCGTCGGCTACCTGCCCGCTCTGCTGCTGGCGGTGCTGGTTCCGCCGATCGTGCTCGCGGTCATCGCGGCCCACGATGCGACTTCCGGTGTGATCGTGGTGATCACCTTGCCGCTCATCCCGATCTTCATGATCCTCATCGGGCTGCTGACCCAGGGCCGGGCGGAAGCCACGCTCGCGGCCACCACCCGGCTGTCGGACCAAATGCTCGATCTGTTCGCGGGCATGCCGACATTGCGTGCGCTCGGCCGGGAGACCGGCGACGCGGAACCCGAGCCCACTGCGCGGGGCCAGCGGAACGACACCGGGACGGGCGGTTCGACCGGACACGCGCACACCATGCGGCACCGTGTTCGCGATCTCGGCGACGCGCTGCGCCGGCGCACCATGGGCGCGCTCCGCATCGCCTTTCTGTCTTCCATGGTGCTGGAGTTGCTCGCCACGCTGAGCGTGGCACTGATCGCGGTCTCCATCGGGCTGCGATTGGTCTTCGGTGAGATGAGTCTTTACGCGGGCTTGGTGGTGCTGGTGCTCGCCCCGGAGGTGTATCTGCCGCTGCGCATGGTGGGCGAACGTTTCCACGCCGCCCAGGACGGTATGGCGGCCGCGGACCGAGCGTTCGCGATCCTCGAGTCCACGCCCGCCGAGCCGACCGAGCGGCTACCCGGCCGCGGCGCGCGGCGAGCGGCGGCGCACGCCGGTGTGGGCGCACCGGACGAGTCGGCCCACGCGGGTACATGCGACTGTCGACGCACCGAGCCGGAGAAGGCCGTGGTGACGGCTCGCCGCAGCAGTCCCCAGGACTCCGGCACGGCGACGGCGCCTGACCACGAGCCGGTCGAGTCGCTGCCCAGCCGGGGCGTGCAGGGGGTGGCGCTCATCGGTGCGGTGCGGGACGAGTCGGCGCGCGCCGGTGCATGCGACCGCTGTGCCTTGCCGGAGGAAGCCGTGGTGACGGCTCGCCGCAGCAGCTCCGAGTGCCCCGGCACGGTCGAACTCCGCGACCTGTCGGTCCAGGCGCGGGACGGGTTCGCTCCCGCGGGCCTGTCGGCGATCTTGCGGCCCGGTGCCCTCACGGTGCTCGCCGGTCCCAACGGAAGCGGTAAATCTACCGCGATACAGGCGATTCTGGGCCTGATCACACCCGACCGAGGTGCCGTGACCGTCGACGGGGTGGACGTCCGCGAACTGGACCAGGACCAATGGTGGGCGCGTGTGGCTTGGCTGCCGCAGCGGCCGGTGCTGGTGCCCGGCACATTGCGCGACAACCTCGAATTGCTCGGCGCGCGCACGGTGGACCACGCCGCACACGGCCCGGCACGCGTCCCCGATGATCTCGAAGTCGCTTGTCTGGCAACCGGTTTCGATGCCGTGCTCGATGACCTACCCGAGCGCTGGAACACGGTGGTCGGCCCCGGCGGCGTCGGCCTGTCGCTCGGTCAACGCCAACGCCTCGCGCTGACCAGGGTGCTGGCCACCGATCGCCCGATCCTGCTGCTGGACGAGCCGACCGCGCACCTCGACGCCGCCGCCGAAGCCACCGTGCTGGCCGCACTCCAAACCAGGGCCCGTATGGGCGCGACGGTCGTCGTCGTCGGCCACCGCCCGACCGTGCTGGCCGCCGCCGACCATGTCGTGCAGGTGCGCGCGGACCTGCGCACCTCGCGAGAGGAGGTGCCGGGATGAACACCGGCGGACGCGCGACGCGGGCCGTTCCGCGTGCCACCGGTTGCACGGTGCCCGGTGATCTGCGCCGAATGTGGGCGCTGCTCGAATTGTCCCGTTGGCGGGTCGCGGTGGCGATCGGATGGGGCGTGCTGGCGCTCGGCAGCGGGCTCGGGCTCGCCGCGTTGGCGGCCTGGCTGATCGCGCGCGCCTGGCAGATGCCGCCGGTGCTCGATCTGAGCATCGCCGTGGTGGCGGTGCGCGCGCTCGGCATCTCCCGTGGCTTGTGCCGGTACCTGGAACGTCTCGCCACGCACGACGTCGCACTGCGCGCTATGACAACAGCGCGAACCACGGTCTACCGGACGCTGGCTCGTTCGGATTTCTGGCTGCGCCGACCCGAGGTGTCGCCGAGTGGCGGCGATCGGTCGGGCAAGCCGCTGCGCCGCGGAGATCTCCTGGTCCGGATCGGCAGCGACATCGACGACTTGGGTGCCGTGGTGGTGCGCGCGTTCGTGCCGGTCGCGGTCGCCCTCGTGCTCTCACTCGCCGCCGTCGCTCTGCTGGCCACGATCTCGCCCGCCGCCGCCGCGATCCTGGCGGGTGCGCTGGTCCTCTCGGGCATCGTCGCACCGTGGTTGTCGGCCAAGGCGGCGTCCGAGGCGGAACGCGCCGTGCGGGCCGACCGGGCGGAGTTCACCGCTGCGGCCCTCACCGTGCTCGACCACGCCGCGGAACTACGCGTAGCCGGTCGCCTGGATGCCGCCCTCGCCGCGGCCGGGCAGGCGTCGCGCCGTGCGGTCGCCGCGGAAGACCGGGCGGCCGCGCGCAGCGCCTGGTCGGCCGCG
The DNA here is from genome assembly GCF_042733915.1 of Nocardia sp. NPDC059691. NCBI lineage: Bacteria > Bacillati > Actinomycetota > Actinomycetes > Mycobacteriales > Nocardiaceae > Nocardia > Nocardia sp. NPDC059691. Next base: position 277,336 of record NZ_JBHWFB010000002.1, read on the forward strand.
GCCACGCCCCTGTCCATCGGCGCGGCTGTCCTCGGCGCGCTGCTGATCGGCATCACCCTCTACGGCCCGGACGGCGGCTCGCCAGGCGCGATGACGCCCATGGCGCTCGTCGTCCTGGTCCTCTTGCCCTTGTCGGCCTTCGAAGCGGTCGGCCCGCTGCCCACGGCGGCGCAGACGCTGACCACGGCCCGCGCGGCCCTGCATCGCCTGGATGGACTCGACCCCGATTCGCCCCCGAGCGCGTCGGTCGGCCCGTCGGCGCGGCAGACCACCCGCCCCTCACATGCCGAAGACGCGGCGAACGTCGCTCGGACTCCTCCCATCGACGCCCATGTGCCGGAACGGCCCTGCGGACGGCGGATCGCGGTGGTCGGCCCAAGCGGCGCGGGCAAGACGACTCTGCTCATGAAGTGGGCCGGGTTGTTCGACACGCCGCGCCCCGGCGTCACCTTCTTCGCCGAAGACGCGCACCTGTTCGGCACCTCCGTGCTGGAGAATCTGCGGGTCGCCCGCGGTGATCTGACCGCGGAAGAAGCCGAAGAAGCTTTGCGAACGGTCGGTCTCGGGAACTGGTTGGACGGGCTTCCGCAGGGTGTGCACACCGATCTCGTCGGGGGAGCGGCAGCCGTGTCGGGTGGCCAGCGTCGCCGGATCCTGCTCGCGCGCGCCCTGGTGTCACCGGCGCGGGTATTGCTGCTCGACGAACCGACCGAGCACTTGGAAGCCGAAGCCGGGGCGAAGCTGCTGCGCGACCTGTTGGACGCCGACAGCGGTCTCGTGGAACCGGATCGGATCGTGGTCGTCGTCACGCATCAGCTCCCGGAAGACCATCGGGCCGACGCGGTGCTGCGAGTATCCGCATCAGGGCAGGTCACGACGGACTTCGCGGGGCACGGAACGCCATGCGGCAGCGCCGATTCAGCCCACCGAGAAAATCCGTTGCCGAGCTACTGAGGCATCGCTAGATTCGTTCGTACACAGGAAGGAGGTGGTTCGAAGAATGATTATTCATAGGACACGTGAGGTGGCTGTCCGCTAGCGCCACCGCTGCAGGTGGATTTCGCCCGCGCGAGCGCTAGCGAATTCCAGGCAGTCACCCGGCCCCCGAGCCCCGGTCCGTCCGACCGGACCCGTGCGACCACAATCGCACCGGTATGGCTCGGGGGCTGTTCTGTTCCGCCTCTCCGGGTATTCAGGCCGTACCAGTGGGGTGGGGTGTGGGTTGGTCACAGGGCCTGCGTCGGGGATTTGGGTGGGTTTTGGGCGTTCCCGGTGAGTTACCCATGTGCTCGCGAGATCGGGTGTTGCGTTGGGGTGGAGTCGGTCAGGCGTTGCAGCAGACCACGTACTGCGTTCCGCTGCGGCTAGCCTGCGATTGCGTTTGGGCAGCGTCGAGCGCGGCGGGGTTCCGTGCTGGCGAGGAGAAAATCTCAGCCGATGTAGCGCTGGAGGCGGGCCGAGAGGCGGGGTTGGAGGGGGCCGTCGGCTACCACGCGTTCTTCGACGTAGGCCAGGTCGCCGCCCTCGACGATGCCGTAGAGGCGCTTGGCGCCGCCCACGACGATGCCGGACTGGCTGCGGATCACCACGTCGGTGGCCAGCTCCCAGGACGACTGGGACAGCGCTTGCCCGTAGAACAGCTCCACAATGCCGCCGCTGTGTGACAGCAGCAGTTCGATGACCTCGTCGTTGCCGTCGATGCCGACCCGCCAGAAGCCGCTCTCGCGCAAGTCGGGGCCGCCGTAGGCGCCGTCGGCCTCGATGACCCAGGACCGGGATTCCCAGGCGAGATAGTCGCCGCCGTCGTGTGAGACGACGATCTGCTGGCCGAAGTGGTAGTCCCCGCGCTCGGGATCGTTGCCCTCCCCCTCGCCGCGCCACACGCCCACCAGCGGGAGCAGCGCGAGCATCGAGGCGCTGAGGTCCGGGCCGAGGCGCAAGTTGGCCGTGTCCTCGGGCAGCGGAAGATCCGGTAGGACCGGGATGTTGCGGGCACCGGTCGATTTCGCCCGTTCGGCAGCCTCGGCTACGGCCTGGTCGCCGCTGCGGCGACCGGCGGAATCAGCCGGAGCGTTGCCGTTCAGTTGTTCACTCGCTCGCTCGGCCGGATTGGAACCTTCGCTCGCGAGTTCGCTCATGATTCGGTGAACAGCCGGTAGAAGACGTAGAGGCCGAACCAGCCGATCAGGACGGCCACGGCCACCAGCAGAATCTCGAAGAAGAGGACCACGTTTCGAGTCTAACGACCCCGCTTTCGCGGCGCGCAAACGGCCCCGGTGCTTCCGCGGAGCGGAAAGCGACCGGGGCCGTTCGACGACTGCGAGGTCTTACTTGGCGACCGCGACGTCCACCGCGTGGATGCCCGCGCCTTCGGGGCGCACCTCGGCGGAGCCGTTGCCCGCCGAGGACAGCGCGCGGACGGTCCACGAGCCGGGAGCCGCGAAGAACCGGAAGTCACCGGTGCCCGACGCGACGACCTCGGCGGTGAAATCACCGTTGCCGTCGAGCAGGCGCACGAACGCCCCGCCCACCGGCTGGCCGTCGGTGCTCAGGACACGGCCGGTGATGACCGTCTCCTTCTCGACGTCGACACCGGCCGGGATTGCCTGGCCCTGGGTAGGTGCTGCACACATATGGATTACTCTCCCAACTCGATCGGAGCGCCGACGAGCGAGCCGTACTCGGTCCAGCTGCCGTCGTAGTTCTTGACGTTCTGGTGGCCCAGCAGTTCCTGCAGCACGAACCAGGTGTGCGAGGAACGCTCGCCGATCCGGCAGTACGCGATGGTCTCCTTCTCGCCGTCCAGGCCGGCTTCCTGGTAGATCTCGGTCAGCTCGGCGTCGGACTTGAAGGTGCCGTCCTCGTTCGCGGCCTTGCTCCACGGCACGTTGATGGCGCCGGGGATGTGGCCGGGACGCTGGCTCTGCTCCTGCGGGAGGTGGGCGGGCGCCAGGATCTTGCCGCTGAACTCGTCGGGCGAACGCACGTCGACCAGGTTCTTGGTGCCGATGGCCGCGATGACCTCGTCACGGAAGGCGCGGATGTTCAGGTCGGGCGCCGACGCCTTGTACTGGGTGGCGGGCCGGTTCACCGGCTCGGTCGACAGCGGACGGCCGTCGAGTTCCCACTTCTTGCGACCGCCGTCGAGCAGCTTGACGTTGTTGTGGCCGTACAGCTTGAAGTACCAGTAGGCGTACGCGGCGAACCAGTTGTTGTTGCCGCCGTACAGGATGACCTCGTCGTCGTTCGAGATGCCGCGCGCCGAGAGCAGGTCGGAGAACTGCTCCTGGTTCACGAAGTCGCGACGAACCTGATCCTGCAGGTCCTTCTTCCAGTCGAGCCGGACGGCACCCTCGATGTGACCACCGTCGTAGGCGGAGGTGTCCTCGTCGACCTCGACGAACACGACGCCGGGGGCGTTGAGGTTCTCTTCGGCCCAGTCAACGGAGACCAGGACATCGGAGCGAGCCATTGTTTTCCTTTCAGAGATGACGTGCAGGGTCAGTTCGATGCCGGTGACGGGGTCCGGCGGAGGCGGGCTACCAGCGGATAGATCCGGCAACCCAGGCAGAGCCCGAACGCCGCGTTCAGGAACGCCGCGAACAAGGCGAAGCCGGCGAACACCGCGCCGACGATCGTGGAGCCGAGCGCGAAGCCCAGCAGGCTGACGGCCGCGAACACGAAACCGAGCAACTGCGCGAACCGCAGCGGGGCCGTCGGCTCGGTCTCGGTGGTCGGCGCGAGACGCGGCGCGACGACGGCCGCGTAGATCCGGCCGTAGGGGTGGCGGCGCGGGCCGAGGGCGGCGCCGACCGCGAAGACGACTGCTTGCAGGGCGATCAACACCCCCGCGGCGACCGGCGAGAACGCGGCGGCGAGCAGCACCACGACGAGGACGCCGGTGGTCACCCATGCGGCGAATCGTGGTCCGCGCACGTCGACCCGGTCGGAAGAAACGGGGATCGCTTCGGAAGTATTACGGATCTCGGTGGACATTGTGCGTACTCCTGCGCTGAATAAGTCCGATGACTGAAAATTTGCCAATTCGCCGGGGGATCGTGAGATCGCTCGCGCGGCGGACAGGGGTCGGCGTCAGGAAATCCGGAAAAGCCGACCGCTCAGCGGCACAGGCAGCAACAACCACCGAGCCGACACAGATCCACTGTGCGGCGTCGGGTGAGCATCAGCTCGTGGTTGGTAAGCACGTCAGCAGTTTACCCAATTCGGCGGGAGAATATGGACCCGGGGTGGATCACTTCCGTCCAGGGGGCTTGTCGTCGCAGCTCAGGCCGCCGCGGTCAGCGGCTCGAGCGCGGAGTGCAGATCCGTGGCCTTGGGCACGCCGGAGATGCGGAACCGTTCCCTGCCCGCGATGTCGAAGACGAACGTGGTGGGCAGCGAGAGCACGTTCAGCTCCCGGGCGAGCGCAGGCTCGGCGTCGATGTCCACCTCGATGTCCTGCGGCGGCTGCGGTGAGCCCGCGAGCTGGCCTGTGACGTTGGCAACCACCCGGCGAACAGCGGAGCACGGTCCGCACCACTCGGCGGAGAAATGCAGTACCGCGGGACCGGCGCCGGTCACGCCGACGGACGCCAGCAGTTCCGCGCGGGCGGTGTGGGACAGGTCGATGCCGTCGGCCGCGCGGATCTTGCCGTCGCGCCGGCGCAGCAGGACGCCCACCGCCAGCGCGGCGAGCAGTACTACTGCGAGGATGGTGACTTGGATCATGGTCGCTGCAATCGGTCGAGGTCGATCGTGACGTTCACGCCCTTGCCCTCCACGACGATCTGACCGCCTTGAGCGGAGACCTTGGTAGGCCGGACACCGAACGGCAACTCCTTGGTGTCGATGGTACGGGTGAAGCGGGCGAGGACCGCCGGGCGATCGGCCTCGGTGATCACCGCCACAGGCATGGTCTCGGTGCCGGGCGGGCCGCGGTAGAACCCGGTCGCCACGATCTTCACCTGATCGCCGTCGAGCAGCAGATCGGCCTGCACGCTGACTTTTTCACCGCCGTACTGCGCGCCTGGCGTCTCCGGCATGGTTCCGGTGAGCACCAGTGCGCCCGTGGTGGTCATGCCGGAACCGCCCGATCCGCCGGTCCCGTCGGACTTGTCGGCAGGCCGCGAGTGCACCTGCAGATCGGGAATGGCGAACAGCCTGCCGAGTTCGGTCGGCTCCACCCGCAACCGGCTGTCCACGCGCTCCACCGGGACGCCGCGCAGGCTGCCGTCGACGAGTTCGCCGACCGGCAGCCGCACCCCGGTCAGCGTCGCCTCGAGCGCGATCTCTCCCGGGATGTCCAGTCGCTTCGCGCGGGCCCGGATCTCCACGTGGTCGTAGCGGCTGTCCCAGGACTGGCCGAGGAAGGGGAAACCGTGGATCGTCACTTCGGGATCGGCGGTGAGATCGGCGCCGTCGCGCAGCGCTCGGGACACGCGATACTCCGAATAGGCCGCGGTACTGAAGTCGACGACGACGGCGAACCCAGCCAGACACAGCAGGCCGATGATCAGCTTGCGCATGCTCCCCCGTCTCTCCGGGTCTCGGGCCGCGGCGGCCGGGAGCCGCGCGGCGCGCGTTCGGCTACCGCCTCGGGGGCCTCGCCGGCGGCGGGCATGCCCGATGCGTAACCCATGTACGCACCATATCGGTTGGCCCGGGCGGGGCTCCCGAGTGTCCTCCGGTGCGCTCGCCGACCCCGGAATGCGTGGTCATGCCTTGTTACGCGCTAATCTTGCATCCGATTACCTGTGATTAGCGACGTGGCCGCGGCGGTGCTGCCGCATCCACGTGGCTACGAGATGGGAGGAGGGCCCGTGGAGCTGCTCCTGCTTACCTCCGACCCCAACCCCGAGTCGGTGTTGCCCTCGCTCGCGCTGCTCGCGCACAACGTGCGCCCTGCGCCCACGGAGGTGGCCTCGCTGCTCGAGGCAGGCACGGCGGATGTCGCGCTGGTGGACGCCAGGACGGACCTGGCCGCCGCCCGCGGTTTGTGCCGCTTGCTCGGCAGCACCGGGTCCTCGGTGCCGGTCGTCGCGGTGCTCACCGAGGGCGGCCTGGTCGCCGTGAACGCGGACTGGGGACTCGACGACATCCTGCTGCCCGGCACCGGCCCCGCCGAGCTCGACGCCAGGCTGCGGCTGCTGGTCGGCCGCAACGGCGGCGTGGCCAGCCCGGAGAACACCGGCAAGATCACCCTCGGTGAGCTGGTGATCGACGAGGGCACTTATACGGCGCGTCTGCGTGGCCGCCCGCTCGATCTCACCTACAAGGAGTTCGAGCTGCTGAAGTATCTGGCGCAGCACGCGGGCCGGGTGTTCACCCGCGCGCAGCTGCTGCAAGAGGTCTGGGGCTACGACTTCTTCGGCGGCACGCGCACCGTGGACGTACACGTGCGGCGGTTGCGCGCCAAGCTCGGCACCGAATACGAGTCGCTGATCGGCACGGTGCGCAATGTCGGCTACAAGGCCGTGCGCCCCTCGCGCGCGGCGGTCAAGGGGGAGCCGGTGAGCTTTCCGGACGACGACAACGAGGGCACCGACGATTCACCGCTCACGCCGGTCAACGGCTCCGTGCAGTAATCGTCGGCGGACCGTGCCCGCATCGCTTCGGCGGGGCCGAAATGCCACCTGCCGCTACGACGTTGCCAGGAGTGGACTCCATGCGGGGTCCGCAGGCTCGATGAACGGAGGCCGATGAGCGGCGCGACGACACAGTGGACCGACCGCCCCGACGCGGGCGACGCGCGGGCGGTCACCGATCTGCTCTCGCGCACCACCGAGGCCGACGGTGTCGCCCCGGTCTCGGAACAGGCCGTGTTGTCGCTGACTTCGGGCGCGGATACCGGAGCGCGCCATCTGCTCGCGCGGCGCGAAGGCGCCGTCGTCGGCTACGCGAATCTCGTTCCGGCCCACGGCGAACACCCTGCTATGGCCGAGGTCGCGGTCGACCCGGCTCGGCGCGGTCACGGCGTCGGTACCGATCTGGTCGCGGCAGCGCTGGCCGCGGGCGGTCCGGGCGCGCGGGTCTGGGCGCACGGCGACCGGCCGGCGGCCAAAGCCGTCGCAGCGCGGCTCGGGCTGCGGACCGTGCGGGAGTTGTGGCAGATGCGCCGGTCTCTAGCAACTCCTGAGCTACCGGAATTGGCCGTGCCGGACGGCATCGTGCTGCGCACCTACGCCGGTCCCGCCGACGACGCGGAATTGCTGCGAGTGAACGGCGCCGCCTTCGCCTGGCACCCGGAACAGGGCGCGTGGACCCGGCGCGACATCGAGATCCGCCGTGACGAGTCGTGGTTCGACCCGGCGGGCCTGTTCCTGGCATTCGACACCGCGGCCCCTGATCGTCTGCTGGGATTCCACTGGACCAAGGTGCATCACGCGGAGCAACCGCCGCTCGGCGAGGTCTACGTGGTCGGCATCGATCCGGCGGCGCAAGGGCGCGGACTCGGCCGGCTGCTCACCTTGACCGGTCTGCATCACCTGCGGGAGCGCGGGCTGGCCGAAGTTCTGCTCTACACCGAGGCCGACAATGTCGCCGCGGTGCGCACTTATACCCGTCTCGGATTCGCTCCGGCACATGTCGACGTCGCCTACGCGGCGGCGGAGGTTGAATAACAGGCGGCAGAATGGATGCGCGCCAGTAAAACTGCGGCAAACGTCACATCTACCAGGCGCAATCGCGCCGGGCTGTTCACTCTCCGTTCACTCAGGTCGGTCCAACTGTCAACCACATGACCTTAGGTTGAGTGAGGGCAGCACACTGCTGCCTGGTGCGCAAGTTCCCCGCGAACAGCACCACAACACCCGTCCGGGCCGGTGAGGGACCGGACGAGTAGGACGCCATTCCGGAGGAATAGTGAATCTCAAGCGCAGCAGCGCCCTCGTTGGTGTGCTGGCCGTCGGCGCCATGGCGCTGGCCGCCTGTGGCAGCGACGACAACACCTCGGCCGATTCGGGCAACGTGGCCAAGGTCGACGTCGCCTGCGGCGGCAAGAAGGCCCTCAAGGCCAGCGGCTCTTCGGCGCAGAAGAACGCGATGGAGCGCTTCATCGCCGCGTACGAGAAGAACTGCGACGGCGCCACGCTCAACTACACCTCGAGCGGCTCGGGCGCCGGTGTGAGCGAGTTCCTCGGTGGCCAGACCGATTTCGGTGGTTCCGACTCCCCGCTGAGCGCGAAGAAGGACGAGCCGAAGAAGGCCGCCGACCGCTGCGCCTCGCCCGCGTGGAACCTGCCGACCGTGTTCGGCCCGGTCGCGATCACCTACAACATCGACGGCGTGACCGATCTCGCGCTGGACGGCCCGACCGCCGCCAAGATCTTCAACGGCACCGTCACCACCTGGGACGCGCCCGAGATCAAGGCGCTGAACCCGAACGCCAAGCTGCCGTCCGAGCCGATCGCCGTGATCTTCCGCAGCGACGAGTCGGGCACCACCGACAACTTCCAGCTCTACCTGGACTCCGCCTCCGACGGCGCCTGGGGCAAGGGCGCGGGCAAGGCCTTCAACGGCGGCGTCGGCGCGGGCTCGAAGGGCAACGAGGGCACCTCGGCCGCGGTGAAGAGCACCAAGAACTCGATCACCTACAACGAGTGGTCGTTCGCGAAGGCGCAGAACCTGTCGATCGCGCGCATCATCACCTCGGCGAGCAAGGACCCGGTGACGCTGAGCGTCGCCTCGGCGGGCAAGGCGATCGAGTCCGCGAAGGTCTCCGGCCAGGGCAACGACCTGGTCATCGACACCTCCTCGTTCTACAAGCCGTCGGTGGCGGGCGCGTACCCGATCGTGATGCCGACCTACGAGATCGTGTGCTCGAAGTACTCCGACGCCGACACGTCGAAGGCGGTCAAGGCCTTCCTCACCTCGGCGGTCACCAACGGCCAGCAGGGCTTGGACGAGGCCGGGTACATCCCGATCCCGGAACAGTTCAAGACCAAGCTGACCACCGCCATCAACGCCATCTCCTGATAGCAGTCCCACATGACCGTGCACGACGAGGTTGCCGCCGCTGGTCCGTCTGATTCGACCGACCAGCGAGCAGGCGGAGATACTGCGCTCATGCCGAGCAAGCCGAGCACCGAACCGACCGCGAAGAGCGGTCGCCAGCACAGCCCGCGGGCGGAGATCATCTTCCGCTCGCTGGCGACGACGGCCGGTGCGATCATCGTCGCGTCCATCGCGTTGATCGCGCTGTTCCTGCTCATCCGGGCGGTGCCGTCGGTGCTGGCGAACGAGGCGAACTTCTTCACCAGCACCGAGTTCAACACCTCGGACGCCAACCACTTAAGGTTCGGCATCCGGGATCTGTTCATGGTGACGGTGCTCAGTTCGGTCTTCGCCTTGGTGATCGCCGTTCCGATCGGCATCGGCATCGCGCTGTTTCTGACGCACTACGCGCCGAAGACGCTGGCACGGCCGTTCTCGGTGCTCGTCGATCTGCTCGCGGCGGTGCCCTCGATCGTGTTCGGTCTGTGGGGAATCCTGGTGCTCGCTCCGCAACTGGAGCCGATCCAGAACTTCTTGAACGACAACCTGGGATGGCTGTTCCTCTTCGATGACGGCAACATCCCGCTCGCCAGCGGCGGCACGATCTTCACCGCGGGCGTCGTGCTCGCGGTGATGATCCTGCCGATCATCACGTCGGTCAGCCGTGAGGTGTTCAACCTCACCCCCCGCGCGCACATCGAGGCGGCGCAGGCGCTCGGCGCGACGAAGTGGGAAGTCGTGCGGATGACGGTGCTGCCCTACGGGCGCAGCGGCATGATCGCCGGCGCCATGCTCGGCCTCGGCCGCGCGCTCGGTGAGACCATCGCCGTGTTGATCGTGCTGAAGACGGCCGCGCAGCCAGGACACTGGTCGGTGTTCGACGGCGGCTACACCTTCGCCTCCAAAATCGCCTCGGCCGCCGCGGAGTTCAGTGCCCCGCTGCCGACCGGCGCGTACATCGCGGCAGGCTTCGTGCTGTTCGCGCTGACCTTCGTCGTGAACGCGCTCGCTCGACTGGCCGCGGGCGGAAGGGTGAACGGGTGATGACCTCCTCGACTCTGGACCGGCCGATCAAGCCGCCCACCTTCCGCGATGTGAGCCTGGCGCGAAAGGTGCGCAACAACGTCGCGACCGGCTTGGTGTGGCTGGCCTTCGCGGTCGCGCTGGTACCGCTGGCCTGGGTCCTGATCATGGTGATCAGCAAGGGCTTCAGCGCAGTGGTCCGGGCGGACTGGTGGCAGAACTCGCTGAAGGGTGTGCTGCCCAACCAGATGGCCGGCGGCGTCTACCACGCCATCTACGGCACCCTCGTGCAGTCGCTGGTCGCGACGGTGATCGCGGTGCCGCTCGGCATCATGGCCGCGGTGTACCTGGTCGAGTACGGCCGCGGCTTGCTGGCCAAGGTCACCACCTTCATGGTCGACATCCTGGCCGGCGTCCCGTCGATCGTCGCGGCGCTGTTCATCTTCGCGCTGTGGATCGCCACGCTCGGATTCCCGCAGAGCTCGCTGGCGGTGTCGCTGGCGTTGGTGCTGCTGATGTTGCCCGTGGTCGTCCGCAGCACCGAGGAAATGCTGAAACTGGTGCCGGACGAACTGCGTGAAGCCTCCTACGCGCTGGGCATCCCGAAGTGGAAGACCATCGTGCGGATCGTGGTGCCCACCGCGCTGCCCGGCATGATCAGCGGCATCCTGCTGGCCATCGCCAGGGTGATGGGCGAGACCGCTCCCGTGCTGGTGCTGGTCGGCTACAGCAAGTCGATCAACACGAACATCTTCGACGGCAACATGGCGTCGCTGCCGCTGTTGATCTACCAGGAGCTGGCCAACCCTGAAGCTGCCGGACGCGAGCGGGTCTGGGGCGCGGCACTGACCCTGATCCTCATCATCGCCCTCCTCTACCTGGCGGCTGCGGTCCTCAACCGCCTGCTCACCCGGAACCGATAGAAGCGGAACGGATTACCGACAATGGCCAAGCGGATCGACGTCAAAGATCTGAACATCTACTACGGCAAGTTCCACGCCGTGTCCGATGTCTCGCTGACCGTGCTGCCGCGCAGCGTGACCGCCTTCATCGGTCCCTCCGGCTGTGGCAAGTCCACCGTGCTGCGTTCGCTCAACCGGATGCACGAGGTAACCCCGAATGCCAGGGTCGAGGGCGCGGTGTTGCTGGACGGCGAGGACATCTACGGCACGCAGGTCGACCCGGTGGGTGTGCGCCGCACGATCGGCATGGTCTTCCAGCGGCCCAACCCGTTCCCCACGATGTCCATCAAGGACAACGTGGTCGCGGGTCTGAAGCTGCAGGGCGTGCGCAACAAGAAGGAACTCGACGAGGTCGCCGAGCGCTCGCTGCGCGGCGCCAACCTGTGGAACGAGGTGAAGGACCGCCTGGACAAGCCGGGCGGCGGCCTCTCCGGCGGTCAGCAGCAGCGTCTGTGCATCGCGCGCGCCATCGCGGTTTCGCCCGACGTGCTGCTGATGGACGAGCCCTGTTCGGCGCTCGACCCGATCTCGACCCTGGCGATCGAGGATTTGATCACCGAGTTGAAGAAGGAATTCACCATCGTCATCGTCACCCACAACATGCAGCAGGCCGCGCGCGTGAGTGACCAGACCGGTTTCTTCAACCTGGAGGCCCAGGGCAAGCCGGGCAAGCTGATCGAGATCGACGACACCGAGAAGATCTTCTCCAACCCGTCGCAGAAGGCCACGGAGGACTACATCTCCGGTCGCTTCGGCTGATCTCGAGGCGGGTTCCGCATCCGCGGACACGCCGCATACGCAAAACGAAGGCCCTGGGCGGTGACCACCCCCAGGGCCTTCGGATATTCGGGCCTCGGCTATTCGTCGAGAGGCGGGGTCTCGAACAGCGGCGTCGGCGTGGATTGCACTCGGCGCGTGTGCTCCGAATCCGATTCACGATTCGCCGCTGATATTCCTCCGAGCAGTCCGGTGCTCGCGGGTGCGGTGGACGGGGAACCGGACGCGGACGCGGGAGCAGTGCTCGGACTGCCGGAGTCGGCATTGGTGTAGCTCGCCTGCCGGACGGACGCCGGTTGGTCCTGCTTGGTTTCCGCGTGTTGCGACGAATTCGGTTTATCCGTCTTGCTGTTCTCGGTGCCTGCCGGATGGTCGGTCTTCGAATCGGTGGACTTCGCGTTCGGATCGTCCGTCTTCGCGTTCGGATCGGTGGCTGCGGGTTGTCCGGTCGTGGGATCGGTGGCCGCCGGATTCTGCTTCGGGGTCCCGGTTCCGGCGGGGTCACCCGTGGACGGTGAGTCCGTGTGCGTGCCGTCCGTTTGGTGCGTTCCGGCGATCGTGTCGACGGCGTTCGCGAACTTCTCGGCGCTGGTACCGGCGGCCTCGATCAGACCCTTTCCGGCCTCCCCGCCCGCTTTGATGATGTCGTCGAGATCGTCGTCGAGTTTGCCGATGGATTCGATCAGCGTGGGCACATTGCCGGTGATCTGGCTGACCGAGCTGATCAGACTCGTCACATCCGACGGCTTCCACGAGTTCGGGTCACTGGCCGCACCGGTGGAGGCGGACTTGTCCTCGGACCCGTTGCCGGTGCCTTTGTCTTTGCCGTCCCCGGTGTCTTTGTTCTTTCCGTCGCCGGTGTCTTGCTTGTCTTTGCCGTCGCCCGTTTCTTTCTTGTCCTTACCATCGCCCGACTCGCCGCTGTCCTGTTTGTTCTCGGCGCCGGTCTGGTCGGCGGACTGCTGTTGGGCGGCGATCGGACTCGCCTGCGGTGTGCTCGCGGGGGCCGTCTGGTCGGACTGCTTGCTGTCGTCCGCCGGTGTGCCTGCGGCCTGGTCCGTGGCCGAGGCGTCGGACTGTTTGCTGTACAACGCGAGGGCCGGGTCCGTCTCGTCGGCGGACTTGTCGCTGTCGAGCGGGTCGCCGTCGCCGAGTTGAGCGGCTCGGGTGCTGACGTCGCCGCTCGCCTGCTCGATCTTCGCCGCGACGTCCGTCTGGGTGCCGAGCAGTTCGTTCATGGCGGTGGTGATGGCGGTCTGGTAGGTGAACTGCGCATCACCGTCCTCGTCCGAGGCGCCCGGCCCGGGAGTGACCTGCCAGTCCTCGGAGACGGTGAATCCGGCCGCCACGGCCTCATCGACCTTGTCCAGCAACGTTTGGCGGAATCCGACGAGGCTGGTACCACTGTCGATCAATGTCTGGGCGAGCGTCTCGGTATCCAACGCCACCTTGTTCGCCGTGTCGCGGTCGCCTGCGATGCGGTCGTACGCGGCGTAATAGGCGTCACCGCTCCAATGCGCGCCCGCAGCCCGGATCTGCGTCACCGTTTGATCGATCAGGGAAACGAATTCGCCGTTGCGCGTGCGTATTTCGGTACCGGCTTCGCTCAGTTTCCACGGCTGCCATTCCGACCGCACCTGGCTGAGGGTTGGCGTACTGCTCGTAGACCTCACAGCTGTGCGCCCATCGCGTCGAGACCCGCGCGAAACTCCTGGTCGGACACCTCGTAATTCGCGGCGCCGCCTTTCGCGATATTCGAAACTCTTTTGCAGCGCATGGCCATTCGCCGCCATGCGTCTTCGACGTGGGAACCCGCTGTGGAACACGCTTCACCCACCGTCGAACCGGGCAGCACGCCACCGAGCGCGTCGGTGGTGGCACGCACGGTCAATGCGCCGATCTCGCCGCCGATTTTGTCCATCGACGCGGCCAGCGCGCGCAGCTCCGCTGGATCGACGTTCATAACGCCCCCCTTCATGCCGGTTCCCCTCCGGCGTAACGCTATACCAGAGCAATCTCGCCCTGTGCGGCTCAATCTATCATTCGCCGCCTGCGAAACGTCAAGCGCAGCAAGCTTTTCGTTTACGACTCCGAGTCGGGGTCCGGCGGGAGCACTCCGGTGACCAAGAAGATGACACGGCGGCCGATTTCCACCGCGTGGTCGGCGAAGCGCTCGTAGTAGCGACCGAGCAGCGTGACATCGACGGCAGCCGCGACGCCGTACTTCCAGTCGCGGTCCATGAGCAGTGTGAACAGGTGACGGTGCAGATCGTCCATCGCCTCGTCGTCTTCGTTCAGCTGCGCGGCGCGCTCCGGGTCACGGGTCTCCAGCACCTCACGCGCACTGGCTCCCATGTTCACGGCGATGCGGCCCATCTCGGCGAAGTAGCCGTTGACGGACTCCGGTAGCGCGTGGTTCGGATGACGCCTGCGCGCGACCTTCGCCACGTGCAGCGCCAGCGCGCCCATCCGATTCACATCGGCGACGATCTGGATCGTGCTCACCACTTGCCGCAAATCACCGGCGACCGGAGCTTGCAGCGCGAGCAGAGCGAAGGCCTTCTCCTCGGCGTCCTGGATCAGCTCGGCGATCCGGTCGGACTCGCTGATCACCTGCTCCGCCAGGGCGAGGTCCGCCTGGAGCAGCGACTGGGTAGCCCGCTCCATGGCCGAGCCGGCCAACCCGGCCATCTCACCCAGCAGGTGGGCGAGCTCAGCCATTTGCTCGTTGTAGATGACACGCATGGAAACTGACACTAGTTCGCCGCGCTGACCAAGTCACGAACAGGGAGTGAATGACCGGTGTGCATCATTAGCGCGGGAGTTGCCGTTGATCATTCAACGACCGCGATCCGCACGCTCTCCGACCGCGAAACGGCCGCATCACGGCGATCTGTGATTTGCGTCGCATCTGTGCTGCCGTGTGCGCCGGTGCAACGTGCAGTCGTCGGCGGCGTTGATGTGCTCCAGATCGGAGGGCGGGTCCCGTTTCACCCCGAGAACTTCGATGGCGACCGAGCGCTCGCGCAGTCGCCGTCGGAGTTCGGCCCGAACTTAGCTGTAAATGCGATACCCCCAGGCGTCGCCGTCGCCGAACGAGCTGCCGTTGGGGACCAACTGGCACCCGCTTACGCGGCTTCCGTGATTTAAGGCGTCCTGTCGGGAGTGCTCACATTCCTGTGGCGTTTCGTACTGCCACCACCCGTCCGCTTGGGCGGGACCTGCGAACAATGCCAAGGCGGCCGCCGCCGCGGTTGCTCCGAAGATTAGTTTGCGTACCACTGAAACCCCCTCCATGTCGATGGTCACGTTCTCGACACTAGCAGCCACTGAACTGGAGTCCCAGCGAATATCGTTGCGGTAGTACGTGACTCGGTACGCACTCAAGGGGCGGGCGGAGCCAGGTGGGGCAGGGGTGCACCCGGTCGTCTACTTGCAGGCCTCGTCGGCCGCATTGACATGTTCCAGGTCGGAGGGCAGGACGGCGGGCGTCGAACTCGTCGAGGTGCTCGTCGTGACGTTGGTGATCTCGTCACTCACCGGCGTCGGCGCCTTCACGGTGACGCCGTTTTTCGAGTCGCCTCCGATGACAACCTCGACGATGCCGCCCAGATCGTCGGCTGCCTCGATGGTTGCGCCGGGAATCGAGGTGGCCACGGTGGCGGCCTCGGCTTCCAGGCCCGGGGCGTAGCGGACCTTCGTCGTCGTGGAGGTGCCGTTGGCGTAGTTTCCGGTGTTATAGATCATGAAGCCCTGGTTGCCGAGCTTGGTGGCCGCCGTGCGCGCCAGACCTTCGATTCCGGAGCCGTTGGACACCAGCAACGAGACCGTGGAGGGATCCACCGCCCTGTACTTGGTCGGTGTCGGCGCGGCCTGGGCCGGAGCGGGTGTGTTCGCCTGAACGGTCGGCTTCTCGCCCGGCAGAGGCTGGTCGTCGCGGATCGCCTTGAAGATCGCCTTGATGTCGGATTCGCGGGGAATCTCGTTGCCGTAGGAGGTGGTGCCCGCGGTCGGAACGGTGATGAAGGTGACTGCGCCCGCGTCGATCTTCTGTAGTGAACGTCCCAGCGTCAGCAGGTCGCTCGGTTCGACCTTCTGTACCCAGGTGTGCTGGCTGAACGCGCTGATGAAGCCGTTCAGCTTGCCCGGATTGAACAGCACCTTGCTGGACAGCGTGCCGCGAAGCAGCGAAGCGAGGAAGCGTTGCTGTCGGTTGATACGGTCGTAGTCGCTGCGCTCCTCGCCGTAGACATGCCTGGCGCGCACGTAGTTCAGCGCGGTTTGGCCGTCGATGCGCTGCTTGCCCGGGTGCTCGAGGATGGTGCCGAGCACGTCGTCGACGAGCGGCTTGGACGCGCAGACCTCGACGCCATCGATCTGGTTGACCATGGACTCGAAACCGGCGAAGTCGATGCCGATGAAATGATTGATCGACGCGCCGGTGAGGCGCTGGATCGTGGAGACGAGGCACATCGGGCCGCCGAGGTTGTAGACGGCGTTGAGCTTGTCGCCCATGGCAGACGGGAACTTCTCGTTGGTGTATCCGTTTTTCTCGTTGTCCCACCCGTTGCACTGGGGCCTGGTCACATCGAGGTCGCGCGGGAAGGAGACTACGACGACCCGATTCCGGGCCTTCGGGATGTGGACCAGCATGGTGGTGTCGGCGCGGGCGCCCTCGGCGTCATCCAAAGTGCCCGCGCCGAGCTGGCCGTTGGCCCCTGCACGGGTGTCGGTGCCGACGAGCAAGTAATTCTCGTCGCCGAGCTGGGCATCGGAATCGACAATGTCTTGCGAGTTCTCGTCGAGGGCGGAGACCTGGGTGAAGCCGTCCGTCGTCGACCGTAGGTAACTCCAGCCGCCGCCGGTGACCAGCAGAGCGAGCACAGCGCACACTGCACCCCCCGCCCTTCCCGCGGTGCGCAGACGCTTGTTGCGGCGCTCCTTGGAGGCCTGCAGACGGGTCTGGGCGGTGCCGACGGGCTTCGGCTTGGCGTCCTTGCCGTCCTTGGTCGGCCAACTCACGCCCTTGCGCTTGGCGCGCGTGGGCTCGTCGAGCGGAGGTAGGACGTCGGTGACCTCTTCGGCCTGTTCCGGTTCCGGGGGAGCGACGGGTGGTGCGGCGGATGCCGAGCGCTCGGCAGGGCGGCGGTTCGCGGGACGGGCGGCCGGTGTCGCGCCCGTGATGTCCTGGACCACCGGTGAGCTACCGGTCTGGCGTGGCGGTGGTGAGTCCGGTGCGCGCCGGGGACCGGCTGCCGCGCCACGGCCGTTGGCGGCGGCCGGGTCGGCGGGTCGGCGCGGAGCTTCTTGACGTGGCTCGGCGCGATTGATTCGTGTGGATGGTGGTCCTGCCTGCGGCGGTACCGGCTCAGGGCGGCGGCCTCGGTTTGTCGGAGAGCCGGCAACCGGTGGCGTGGGCTCGGCGCGGCGGCCTCGGATGGGCGCGGCGGCGGGGTCCGGTGGGCCGGGCTCGGGGCGGCGGCCTCGGGTGGGCGCGGCGGTCGGGTCCGGTGGTTTGGGTTCCGCGCGGCGGCCTCGGCTCGGCGGGGCGGTCGGGTCCGGTGGCGTGGGTTCCGCGCGGCGACCGCGGCGGCCGGTGCGTTCGTTGTCGACTCGCTGGACGAGATCCTGCACCGTCAGGGGCGCGGAACTCTGGTCAGGAGCGGCGTCGGTATGGCGGGAACGACGAGACGTGCGTGCGACGTCTCCTTCGGGGTTGTCCGCCGCGGGATACCGCTCCCACGGGGCGCGACCTCCGGGCCGTGGCGAACGCCCGTGCCGATCGTCACCCACCAACGAACCTCGCTTTTCGTCTTGCTTTCCGCCTGGGTCATACCGGACCGGCGGCACCGATCCCGCAATGATAACGATTCCGCCACGGCAGGCCACCCCACGGCAAAATCGAACAGGTCACAGCGGTTCGACGCCAGCGTTCGCTGTGCGATTGCCGATCACCCTCCGCTGTGCATCACATCTGCCGCGCGAGGCACCGCGGGATCGTCCGGGTCGTCGAGCCAGCCGTGTGGCAGCGCGACTTTGCCCGGCGAGCCCTGCCTGCCGCGCGGACCCTCCGCGTCCTCCGGGAACGGAACCGTCGGGTCGAGTTGGCCGACGAGGTCTTCCAGTTGTGCGAGGCTGCCCACGGTGGCGAACGCACGTCGCAGATCGGAGCCGACCGGGAAGCCCATCAGGTACCACGCCATGTGCTTGCGCAGATCGCGCATGGCCTTCTCCTCGCCGAGATGCTCGGAAAGCAGCGCGCCGTGCCGGTACAGCACCGCGCCGACCCGGCCCAGATCGGGCGCCTCCGGCAGCGGCTCACCGCGCAGCGCCGCCTGCAACTCGGCGAACAGCCACGGCCTGCCGAGGCAGCCGCGGCCGACGACCACACCGTCGCACCCGGTTTCGTCCATCATGCGGACGGCATCGGCGGCGGAGAAGATGTCACCGTTGCCGAGCACCGGGATGGAGGTGACCGCCTCCTTGAGCCGGGCGATCGCGGTCCAGTCGGCTTGGCCCGAGTACCGCTGCGCGGCCGTGCGCGCGTGCAACGCGACCGCTCGCGCGCCTTCGGCTTCGGCGATCCGGCCCGCGTCCAGATAGGTGAGGTGGTCGTCATCGATGCCGATGCGGAACTTCACGGTGACCGGGACCTCCGCCGGTTCCGCCGCGCTCACCATGGCGCGCACGATGCTCCGGAACAGCGTCCGCTTGTACGGCAGGGCGGCGCCGCCGCCGAGGCGGGTGACCTTGGGCACGGGGCAGCCCAGGTTGAGGTCGATGTGGTCGGCCCAGCCCTCGCCGACGATGATCCGCACCGCTTCGCCGAGCGTGGCCGGGTCGACGCCGTAGAGCTGCATCGAGCGAGGATGCTCGTCGGCGTCGAAGGACATCATGTGCAGCGTCTTCTCGTTACGCTCCACCACCGCCCGCGCGGTGATCATCTCGCACACGTAGATCGAGGTCGGGCTGCCGAATTCCCGGCACAACTTGCGGAACGCCAGATTCGTGATGCCCGCCATCGGCGCGAGCACGACCGGCGGATCGACCGGATATGGCCCGATCCGCAGCTTCGTCATCGCCTCGGTAGTCATCGTCACGCCGACCAGTGTCTCATTTGCGCACGTAAGTCGGCCGGAACGGGTCGTTCGCCCGGTGCGCATGTCGCGCGGCACCGGGCCGTGCACACCGGCGCCGCCCTCGGTCTCCCGGGGCGGCGCCCGCTGTTGTTCCTCGGGTTCTACACGGAGCTGCCGACCATCGCGCGGTCGCGCTTGGCGGCCTCGCGGGCGAGCATCCGGTCGCGCTGTTCCTCGAACTTGATGACGTCCTTGCCCAGCTTGTCCAGGAACAGGCCGAGGCGCTCACGGACCGCCTCGCCGCGGGCGGTGAAGTCGGTGCGGTCGAAGATGTTCCACTTCTTCAGCACCGGCTGGACCACTTCCTCCAGGTGCTGGCGCAGATCGTAGATGCCGTGCTTGGCCATCAGCACGCCGTTGCGGCGGAAGTTGGGCATACCCGCGCCCGGCATCTGGAAGTTCTCCAGGATCAGGGTGATCGCCTCGATCGCCTGGTCGGGAGACAGGTCGAGGGCGGCGCCGCACATGTTGCGGTAGAAGATCATGTGCAGGTTCTCGTCGGCGGCGACGCGCTGCAGCATGCGATCGGCGATCGGGTCGTCACAGACCTTGCCGGTGTTGCGGTGGCTGACCCGGGTGGCCAGTTCCTGGAAGGTGACGTACGCGACGGAATGCAGGAAGCCCGCGTCGGCTTCCGCAGGGGAGGCGAAGCCGTTGGTCATGTGGACCATTCGGGCTTCCTCGAGCGCGACCGGATCGACGCCGCGGGTCACGACCAGGTAGTCCCGCATCACGATGCCGTGGCGGTTCTCCTCGGCGGTCCAGCGGCCGACCCAGGTACCCCACGCGCCGTCCTGAGAGAAGTTCTCGGCGATCTCGCGGTGGTAGGACGGCAGGTTGTCCTCGGTCAGCAGGTTCGTGATCATGGCCGCCTTCGCGACCTCATTGAGGCGGGACTGCTCCGGATCCCAGTCCACGCCACCGAGTGCCGCGAAATTGCGGCCGTCGTCCCACGGGACGTAGTCGTGCGGGTGCCATTCCTTTGCCATGGAGAGGTGCCGGTTGACGTTTTCTTCGGCAACCGGCTCCAACTCCGTCAGCAGCTCGAGTTGAGTCAGATCCCTTGCCATGTATGAACCCTTCAGTGTGTGCTTCCGGTCGTGCAGGTCAATCCCAAGGTAGACCGATACCGATGCGGCCATACCTTACGGCACCGTAGGTGTGATGCGAAACGCATCCGTTAGGCGATCGATGCTCTGGTGATCCACCTCATACGACCTCTTCGCCGTTCGGTGATCTCCATGAGTGTATGGGCTCTACCCGCTGCAATGGGTCTATCGACGCGGTGATAGGAGCGTTAGCCGTACGTGGGCGAACACACAAGGGCGGCCCAGGGGGCCGATATGGGATCGAAACGCCCTGGTTCTGCGCGTGTCGGCGAACTGCGGCGAGCCCAGCTGCGATGTTCCTGTGAATTGGCGCCGACGACGCCCTCCGTGGAGAGCGGTCGAGAGGTCGGCACCCGCCAGGAAGTGAGTAGGTGTGATGGCGGGATCCGGCATGTGTCTCCCGGGCGCCACGCGCCTTGGTTTCATGACGTCGTGTGCGATCTAGCCGGCGATTCGCGATGGATCGCGGTGAAATCGGCGTCTCCGATCGCCATCCATCGCCTCCGAAGGCCAACACCTTCATGCCGCTCTTTCCAAGTCGCACGCTTGTCGGATCTTCGCAGGCTTTCATCCCCGATCGCCGACAGGCGGTCGACTGCGCATCGCAACTACGCCGACAACTATGTCCTTCTATACGTAATGCGCCGCCCGGCGGCGTATGCCACTGCCCTCGGCTGCTCGTCACCCTCGGGTCATGCCGCATGGATTGTTCATGAGGCGACGAAGCATCCGGGCCTCCAGCTGTGCCGTCGTGACCCGACAGTTGTCCTGCGCCGCGAATTGTCCATATGTATCTACTGCGCGAGCCGAGCTGTCATCGGCTTTTCCGCCGACCGGCGTACACCCGCGATCAAGGGGATATCACAACCGGCGCATGACTGACCGGTACGCGAGACGCGATCTCTCCAGTCGACGAATGCCCTATGCGAGGTAGCTGTGCTGTTCGTCACAATCCAACCGGTACACCACTCATGCCACTCCACCGTGGTGACTCCTATGGCCGTGCCGGGGGTGACCGGCGATGTCGCTCCGGCCGAGGTTCCTGTCTCCGCACCGCTCGCACCGTCTACGGCGCCGACTGTGCAAACCGTGACCGGTGATCGGGGAGCGGCGCAGCCCTTCTCGCCGCCGAGCGCGCTCCCTGGACGCCGCCTCCTGCGAAGCGTTGCGTGCGACACAGGTAATAGAGCCTCGCCGCGCCGCTTCCACTGCCGTATGGCCGGCGCCGCGCGGCGGAGAACTCCGGGAAAACAGGTCGGGCGCCCGGAGCAATCCGGACGCCCGACCTTTGTGCCCCCAGTAGGGCTCGAACCTACGACCTGCGGATTAAAAGTCCGTAGCTCTACCAACTGAGCTATAGGGGCGCGGAGCAACAGTGTAGTGCGGGCAGGGGCGTATGCCCCAATCGGGGGAGTTCGTGTCGGCGGGCGGGCTGGATGGGTGGGGCGGCGTGGCGGACCCGGTGGGGCGGGCGGACGCGGGGGGATGGGTAACGCGGCGTGCGCGGTGGGCGATGCAGGCGGTAAACACTTGGCACCCAGCTTTGTTCATCTTAGCTGGATCTGGATATCATTCAAACATGTTGGCTGGCAATCTCTTTGGATTTGCAGGGGTGAACGGCTGTGGCCGGGGAAGGCGTGGAGGACGGGTTGGCGGGCGAAACGTGGGCGGCGGCCGGTCGTCCGGGTTGTCGGTCGGCGCGCGTGAACAACCTTGAACCGCTGGCGAATTCGCGCACCCTCCGGATGGGTAGATCAGGTTGCCGAACATTTGCCGTAACAGAAAACCGAATCGGATGGCTACCTGACTCCTCGGTTTGCCGCGTGTCGGATCGGGATTCCGGGTACGGTGACGCCTTGGTGAATTCCGAAAGAATCGTCGACTCGGTCGGCGTCACGGAATTCGGATTGTCGTTGCTGTGTCCGAAGGTGCCGCGGTCGGCCCGGCCGGCCACGGCTCGACGGAACTCGATGCCGCAGGAGGAGGCACGTTCGAAACGAAGAAATGCCCGGATGCGCACCCCCTGCGGCGCACCCGGGCAGGCAAACTATACCAGCTGGTGTGTTTCAGGTTTTTAGGGCGTTTTCGTACCGAAAGTCTGCAATCGGTCGAAAACCGGGTTCCACGTATTGATAAAACTCATGAATTCGCGCCGAGGGTCCGTTCCTTCGGGGGTGGCTGATTGGCGGCGAGTAAGGCTTCGGAGGCGTTTCGAGCATGGCACGGCAGCAAGAGCGGGCGCGCCGGACACGGGCGGCGATTATCAGGTCCGCCGCCGTTGAGTTCGGGAAGAGCGGCTATGCCGCTGCATCGCTCAACCGCATATTGGAAGGATCGCGTGCCACCAAGGGCGCCATGTACTTCCATTTCGATTCGAAGGAAGACCTGGCACGCGCGGTGCTGGAGACCGCGGTGGAACGCTATCGCGCCTCCGCCGAGCGCTGGCTGGCGCGAACCGATCTCAGCCCGCTGGACATCCTGCACGGGGTGGTCGACGAGATCGCGCTGCGACTCGAGCACGACATCATCGTGCAGGCCGAGTACCGCCTGATCATCGAACCGGACTTCTATCGGGACGTGCAAGCCGGTGGCGGCCGCATCCTGGGCCGCACCACCAGGGTGCTCACCGTCCGCGCCATCGACCACGGGCAGCTGCGCGCGGACGCCGATCCCGACCGGTTCACCCGCACGCTCGCCGCGGCGCTGGCCGGTCAGCGCTACATGGTGGATCTGCTAGGCGGGCAGGTCGATCTGCGGGCGCGGTTCGAGGAGGCGCTCGAGGTCGTGATGGAGGCGATGGCCACCCCGGAATGGCTGGAGAAGTTCCGTAGCGACGGGTGGCGTGCCCACGCGCGCTTGGAAGAGCTCGGTTTGAGCCTCTGACCAGCCGGTTTGGGATTCGAGTCCGGTCTGTCATAAGCTATCCCAGCTCCCAACGGACAGCCGTTGAAAGCCGGTCCGGAGAAATCCGGGACGAGCCCCCTTCGTCTAGCGGCCTAGGACGCCGCCCTTTCAAGGCGGTAGCGCGGGTTCGAATCCCGTAGGGGGTACGATCCATGGATCGTTGGTAGCAGAGCATGGCCCTGTGGCGCAGTTGGTTAGCGCGCCGCCCTGTCACGGCGGAGGTCGCGGGTTCGAGTCCCGTCAGGGTCGCAAGCAAGCGCCGGAGATATCCGGCGTTTCGCGTATGGCATTCACTTCGGGTGCCTGCGGCCAGGTAGCTCAGTTGGTACGAGCGTCCGCCTGAAAAGCGGAAGGTCGCCGGTTCGATCCCGGCCCTGGCCACCTTCACTTGTTGGCGAGCCCTGTTCACGGAGAGCGTGAGCCGGGCTCGTTTCGTTATGCGCTCAATTCCTGTTCTGCGGGTCTGCGTCGCCCGACTTTCTCGCTTGGTGGTTTCCTTCGTCCGCGCGAGCGGACGGCTGATCGTCGTCCGGTGTGGCGTTGCTCTCTGCTCGCTGACCGCTCGATTCGATATGGCGAATCGAGCGGTCGCGCATCGGGTTCGGGACTACGCGGTTGCTTGTAGGGCGCGGGTAGGCTGGCGCGGCCATGTGGATCCTTCTCCTCGCGCTCGCTGGGTTCGCCTTCCTCGACTCGCTCGACCTGCTGCTGATCGGCGTCACCACGGCGGTGGTCTACGACAGCAGATTGAGCCGTCGCTCGCCGCTGGTGAGCGGTTTGAGCTTGCTGGCGGGCGTCTTCGCCGTCACCACCGCCTTCGGCATCTGCACGATCCTGGGGATCGGTTTTCTGACCGATCTGTTCGACTTCGAGGTCACGCCGACGGTGCGGTATTGGGCAGAACTCCTCGCGGGGGTGGTGCTGATCGCTCTCGCGTGTATTCGAATGGCCGGTACGGCGACCCCGGAACGGGCGAGCGCGCTACGACGGCAACCGTGGGTGCTCGCCGGCCTCGGCGTGGCGATCGGCATCGCACAGGCGCCGACCGCGGTTCCCTATCTGGCCGGACTCGCGATGATCTCCGCACGGAATCCGCTACCGACGTTGTGGCCGCTGATCGTGGTCGCGTATTGCGCGTTGGCATTGCTGCCGCCGCTGGTGATACTCGGCCTCGCGATGCGGCGTACGACCGGCGCGCGGCGGATGTATCGGAAAATCGTTCGCATTATCAGCTCGTACGGACCTGCTTCGGTGCGCGTACTCTTCGCGATCTTCGGTGTGGTCGTCCTGTGCCACGCGCTCATCCATTACCGAAGCCTTTGGCCGTGAATTGCCGAGTCCGGGCAACGGATGGCGAACGGAAAAGCGATTGAGCGGTGGTGTTCGGTGGGATGCTGGAGGTATGGCTGAGCGCTGGTATTACTGCTTGAAGCACAATCGGGCCGAGCAAGGGCGGCAGTGCTGGTTCCGCGACCGGATGGGGCCGTACCCGGACAAAGCGACGGCCGAGCGCGCGCTGGAGATCGCGCACGCGCGCAACGAGCGGGAAGATGCCCGGGATCGGGCCTGGCGGGACGGGGAGTGACGCGCCCCGGGTGTTCCCCCGGGCGGTGAAGTTGATCTTGGGCCGCAGGTCGAGGGCTCGGACCGCGTCACACCGGGTGCGGCCGCTCAGGTCGCGATCAGGTGTATCGAGTACGGTTCTCCAGAACTCGACGAATGCTCGGAGGTCCTGGCGTGGGCTGCGAGCGGAAACCAGGATCAGCAGGGAGGGCGACCCTTGAGGGTTACCGTTGTTGTGCCGACCTACAACGAGCGGGAAAATCTGCCGGTTGCGGTGGAGCGGCTGACCGCGCTGCCGGTGCCCGACCTGCACGTACTCGTGGTGGACGACAGCTCGCCGGACGGCACCGGCGAGGTGGCCGACAAGCTCGCCGCCGAACTGCCGAACGTGGTCGGTGTGCTGCACCGTACCGAGAAGGACGGACTCGGCCGGGCATACGTCGCGGGCATCACTCGGGCGCTGGACGAGGGCGCGGACGTCGTGATCCAGATGGACGCCGACCTGTCGCACCCCGCCGAAGTCATCCCGGCCATGCTGGAGAAGCTCTCCGACACGGACGCCGGCGTCGTGCTGGGTTCGCGTTACGTTCCCGGCGGCTCGACCGCCGCGGAATGGAAGTGGTACCGCAAGGCGCTCTCGGCCTGGGCCAATTTCTACGTGAACCTCATCCTGCGCTTGGGCGTCAAGGACGCCACCGCGGGCTTCAAGGCGTGGAAGGCCGACACCCTGCGCGCCATCGACGTGGCCTCCATCCGCAGCAACGGGTATTCGTTCCAGGTCGAGATGAACTACCGGACCATCAAGAAGGGGATCGCGATCGCCGAGGTCCCCATCCGATTCGAGGAGCGGACGCTCGGCGCGTCCAAGATGAGCCTGAAGGTGCAGCTCGAGTCGGCGCTCATGCCGTGGAAGCTGCTGTTCGGCCGCGCGGTCTGAATTGCCCAACGGGTCCCGTTCGTCGGCGGCTCAGGCGGTCAACGGCTGACCGAGCGGCTGTGCATCGCCTCCAGCCCGGTCACGAGCACCGACCGCACGGGCGAGGGGAGACGCACAGACCAGGTCGAGGTCCGGCGTGATGGCCGCCGCAGGCTGCGTCGCACCGATTACCCCCGCCGCTCACAGCACGACGGTCCGCAGCTAGGGACAGCATCGCGGCCGAAGCGGGGCGACCACACGACCGGCGGCCGTCGACGCGACGCCGTGCCGATCAGTGCGGCCAATTCAGTAGCGTGTCTACGAACAGCTGGCGGACCCGCGCCACGTTGTCGTCCAAATCACCCGGCTCCCACGCGCTGACGTCGATGGGGTCGAGTATCGCCACGTCGACTGTTCCCGGCCGGGCGACCATCGCGTTGCGCCAGCAGATCTCGCCCGCGTTCCGGATGACGACCGGGATCACCGGCACGCCCGCCTGCATGGCGATGTGGAATGCGCCCTTCTTGAACGGCCCGACTTCGGGGGTGTAGGAACGGGTGCCTTCCGGAGCCACCGCGACCGACAAGCCACCGCGCAGGGTCTCCACCACCGGCCGCAGCGCCGCCTTGGCCTGAGCGGTATTCGCCCGGTCGATGAACGTCACGCCGACGAAGCGCATGAGCGGCCCGAAGACCGGATTCTTGGTCAGTTCCTTCTTGCCGATCGCGGTCACCCCACCGCCGAGCACTTCGGGCACGATGATGATGTCGAACTGGCTCTGATGGTTGAACAGGAAGACCGCGGGGCGCGGCGATCTCGCGTGCTCGCCGCCGGTGACCCGCACGCGCACGCCCGCGATGCGCAGCGTGTTGCGCGCCGCGTGCGCCATCAGCGCGTCGGCCATCCGCTGCCGGTCCTGGGTGGGCGCTTTCGACGCGACGCCGAACAGCGCGCCCCCGAGCAGCCCGGCGAATCCCGCGGCGGTGCGTACGTAATCGCTCGCACGCGGCGCGCGGCGCGGCCGGAACGTCAACGTGGCCCAGTGCTGCCGGTCGGCGGCGGCGCTGAGCGCGTCGTCGGCGTTCACCGCCACCGGATGTCCCACCAGCGACAGCATGGGCAGGTCGGCGATCGAGTCGGCGTAGGCGTAGCTGTGCTCGAGATCCACTCGGTGCGCGGCGGCGAACGTAGCCACAGCCTCGGCTTTGCCGTTGTGCCACAGCGTCTTCCCATCGGGATGGCCGGTGAGCACACCGCCGCTGGTGGCCATCGGCGTGTACAGCACGTGCTCGATGCCCAATTGTGCCGCCGCCGGCGCCACCTGGAATCGGGTCAGTGAGCTGACCAGCACGATGGTGTGCCCGGCTGCTCGGTGGGTGCGGATCAGTTCCCAAGCTTCGGGATACAGGTACCCGTAGACGGTGCGCTGGAACAGGCGTCTGCCCACGTCGTCCAGCTCCTGTTCGGAGCGTCCGGCCAGCGCCACCGACAACTCGCGCAGGAACCGGCTGTATTCGCCGTCGGTCATGTGATCGCGGATGCCGCCGAGCAGCACATCGGCGGGCTTGCGGCGTAGCCGGCGCGATTTCGGGGCGTCGACGACCGTACCGCCGAAATCGAAGATCGCGGCGACCGCGCCGCCTTGCGGACCGGAGCGGATGGCGGCGAGCGCGGCGTCGAGGCCGGCGCGCGCGTCGGTCACCACGCCTCCCGATTGGATGGATCCAGCGTGGCGGCCTGCGCGATGCGGGCGCCGATGGTGCGCAGGCGCTCGGCGAATTCGTTCCTTCGCCCGACCAACTCGGCGCGGCGCTCCTCCGGCTCGTCGTCGGACACCGTCTCCAGTAGGCCGTAGTTGTCGGCGAGCTTCAGCGCGCTGGTGAAGAGCTCGGTCGAGACCGACTCCGGGCTGTGCAACCGCTGCTGCAGCATCATCTGCTTGCCGACCGCCACGCATTCGGTGATGAACTCCTTGCGGTCGATCTCGTCGCCCGCATCCCGGGCGGCCAGCCGTTCGGCCACCACCAACTGCGCGTCGACGAACGAGCGCAGGACGCGGTGGGCCATGGTGAACCCGGAGGCGGTGAGCTTCGCCAGGATGTCCGAGCTGAGGGTGTCGCTGCGGGTATGGCTGTACCAGTCCGGATCGACCAGCAGCATTTCCGCGACCATCTGATCGGCGAACTCGCCGCGATCGGGGAAGAAGAACTCGAACTTCAAGAGGTCGCGCAGCCGGAATGCCTCGTCCCACCCTGTCTTCAGGGCGTCGGCGTCACCGTTGTCGACCCCGGCCAGGATGGACAGCTCGAGGATGGCGCGGTTGACGAACCAGTGCACGGCGCTGTTGCGGTAGAAGGCGGCCTCGAGATGCGCGCCGGGCTCGATCGAGTACACCGGCTCGACCCCGCCGCGATACACCGTGACCACCTTGGCCAGCGAAAGCTGTTCCAGCACGACGGCCAGGCCCTGTGCGTCGCGCAGCGCGTCGAGTTCGCCGCCCGGCAGCTCACGCTTGTCGATATAGCCGAGCACCGGGTTGAGCACCGTGCGCACCTCGCCGAGGGTGAGGGCGCGCCCGTCCACGCCAAGCAGAGCCAGGGTGACCAGCGCGCTGACGGTGATCGGGGTGACCGCGTTGATGCCGACCGCGACTTCGAACGCCAGCCGCTGCACGGCCTTTCGTTCCAGTTCGGCGATTTCCGGCGGCTCGCTGTCGACGACCCCGGCTTCCGTGCGCGGCGTCGGAATCGGCTCGGTATGGTGCAGGGGGATGGTCAGCGGCGGCGCGGTGAGCGGGTCGCCATGTGCGGCAAGACGATCGCGGGCCGACAGCGGCTCCCCGAAGCGGACGTACACGTGCCCGGCGGAGTGCTGCTGGCTGCGGATGTAGCGCGCCAGCCAGGTGAGGCCCTCCGGTTTCTTCTTGCCGCCCTCCTGCTCGGTGGCGATGGCGCCGAGCTCGTTGAGCCGCTCGTAGGTGATCGAGACCGGAACCAGCATGACGTCGTCGATGCGGTTGGAACGGACCGCCGCGGCGAGGTAGTTCAGCAAGCCGTAGCGCGGGGGCCGCAGCTTGCCGGTGCGGGTGCGGCCGCCCTCGAAGTACCACTCCAGGTTGAAGCGCTTGGCCAGCAGGTAGGCGAAGTACTCCTCGACGACGGCCTTGTAGACCTCGTCGTCGCCGAAACTGCGCCGGATGAACACCGTTCCGGTGCGCCGGGCGATCGGGCCCATCGGCCAGAAGCTGAGGTTCGCGCCGCCGATCACGTGGTTCGGCGGGAAGTCGTTGCGGGCCAGCACGTCTCCCAGGACGAACGCGTCGACGTACGAGCGGTGCGAAGGCAGGAACACCAGCGGAAAGCGGCGGTTCAGGTCGCGCAAGCCGGTCAGGCCGGACTCGTCGAAGTCCACATTCCAGGTCGAAGCGTGCACCGGGCGCATGGCCTGGGTGAACAGGTCGGAAACCAGCCTGCTCTGGGCGGCGACGAGTTCGTTGAGCGCTTTCTCCGCGCGCCGGTACACCTCGTGCGGGCTCGCCCCGATCTGATCGGCGATGAGTTCCAGCCTGCGCAGGAAGTCGGGTGAGTCGAGGATCTCCTCCGCGACCAGCTTGGGCACCTTGTACCGGTCGCCGATGATGGTGCGCTCGGCGCGTTCCAGCGCAACCACCGCCGCGCGCACGACGGCGCGGGCGAACGGTTCGGCGGTGCCCTTGTCGTAGAGCGCCGAAGCCTCCGGATTGTTGACGCGCAACTCGCTGAGCCGGGCCGGAGCGCCGGTCAGCACGACGTGCCGGTCCGGTGACTTGGACACCAGCTTGCGCTGTGCCAGCCGGTTGGGCTTGCGCGGGTTGGTCAGCAGGGCGAGATCGGCGAAGGTGACGCGGCGGACGCCGTCACGTTCCGGCGGCAGCCACAGCACGCGGATCGGCACCACCAGCGGATCGTCGCGCCTGCCGACCAGCCGTGCGGCGACGGCGCTCGCATCCAGGTCCAGCTGGGTGACCGGGGCGTCGGTACCGAACTCGGCGCTGATCCCGCCGTCGGCGAGCCACTTGCCGACGAGTTCGCGTTCCACCCCGGAGGCGGCGTCGATCAGGGCCACCACCGATCGCGGTGTGGTCCCGGGCCGGACTGTCGCGGGTGAATCGCCGCGGTGATCGATCATCGATGTTCTTCCCTCCGCAGGTGACGCTTCCCACTATTCAATCTCGGCGGGTCTGTTCCGCGCAGGCAGTCGGCGCGGCGAGTTCGTGCGCGGGCGCCGACGACGCGAACGGCGCAAGCCCGGACGAAAGAACTCGGCAGGCGCGAACCATCCAGCTCGCAGCGATTTCTCGGGTCCGCGTTGTGGCCGCGAGCACACCGGCGCAGTGAAGGAGGTAATGCTAACCTTACCTCCACAAGTTAGGCCAGGGTTACCTTTGGAGGATCGTTGTCGACCACGGAACGCCTGCGGGTTGAGTATGTAACCGATCCGGCGGCAGCGATGTCCCGGCTGGCGGGGGCGGATCGGTTCGGCGAGTACGTGGTGTACGAGCGTCCGGGGGAATGGGTGTTCGCCGCCGATCCGTTCGGCAGCGTCGAACTGGATGTGCGAGAGCTGCGCGTCACCTGGCAAGGGGAGACTTCGACCAGCCGGTGGGAAGGCAATCCTGCGGCGGTGATCGACCGCGCGCTCGGCGCGCTGCCCCTCGACGGGCGGAATGCCTACGGCTGGATCGGATTCGAGTTCTGCGCTTGGGCGCTCGACGCCACGGAGCACCTCGATCCGCGCACCACATTGGCGCACCTGATGGTTCCCCGCATCGAGGTCAGGGTGGGCGAATTCGGCGTCCGGGTATCGGGTGCGACGCCGTCGGAGATCGCGGACATTCACGAGCTGATCGCGCGGTCGCAGAACACCGAACTGCCGCAGGCGCATCCGGCCGACATCCGCATCGACCCCACCGGCTACCGGGACCGGGTGGCCGAGGCGGTCGGCGAGATCCGGGCCGGGCGTTATCAGAAGGTCATCCTGTCCAGGAAAGTCGATCTGCCGTTCGCCGTGGATGTTCCGGCGACCTATCGGCTCGGGCGCGCGCACAACACTCCGGCACGGTCGTTCCTGCTGCGGCTCGGCGGCCTGGAAGCGGCGGGCTTCAGTCCGGAACTGGTCGCGTCGGTGGACGACGATCGGGTGGTGACCACCGAGCCGCTGGCGGGCACCCGCGCGTTCGGCCGCGGCGCCGCGGCCGATCTCGCCGCCAGGGCCGAACTGGTCACCGATCCGAAAGAGATCGTGGAACACGCCATTTCGGTGCAAACCTCGTTCGCGGAGATCACGGCGGTCGCCGATCCCGGCACCCCCGCGGTGTCGGACTTCATGGCCGTGCGTGAGCGTGGCAGCGTGCAGCATCTGGCGTCCACAGTGCGCGGGCGGCTGGCCGCGCACCGGTCCAGCTGGGACGCGCTGGAGGTGCTGTTCCCGTCGGTGACCGCCTCGGGAATCCCCAAGCGGGAGGGCGTCGACTCGGTGTTCCGGCTCGATCACGACCCGCGCGGGCTGTACTCCGGCGCGGTGGTGACCGTTGCGCCGACCGGTGCGCTGGAGGCGACCCTGGTGCTGCGCGCGGTGTACCAGAACGCGGAGGGAGCCTGGTTGCGCGCGGGCGCGGGCATCGTCGGTCAGTCCCGGCCGGAGCGTGAGTTCGAGGAGACCTGCGAGAAGCTCGGCAGCATCGCGCCTTACGTCGTCAAGGCGTAAGGCGGTACGGGCAGCGCGCCGGTGGTGCGCTGCCCGTCGATCTAGGACTCGGCGCGCAGCGCCTTCTTGTCGATCTTGCCGACCGCGGTGATCGGCAGTTTGTCGCTGCGGCGCAGCACGTCCGGCAGTTTGTAGGTGGCCAGCCCGCGCGCGGTGAGGAAGGACTTGATCTCGGCCAGCGTGGGCATCTCACCATCGACGACCAAGACGGCGCAAACCTTTTCGCCCAGCACCGCGTCGGGCAGCCCGACGGCGGCGGCATGCCGGACCGCGGGATGGGCGAGCAGATGTTCCTCGAGTTCGTCGCAGGACACGTTCTCGCCGCCGCGATTGATCACGTCCTTGATCCGGCCGGACACCACCAGATGCCCGCTGGGCAGGCGGCGGACCAGATCTCCGCTGCGATAGAAGCCGTCCGGTGTGAACGCGCGTGCGTTGTGCTCGGCCGCTCGGTAGTAGCCGCGGATCGTGTACGGCCCCCTGGTCAGCAGCTCGCCCTCCGCGCCGGGCGCCACATCGTTGCCGTCGCCGTCCACCACGCGGATCTCGTCGGCGGGTGAGAGCGGACGACCCTGGGTGGCGTGCAGCAGTTCGGCCGGATCGTCCAGCCGGGTGTAGTTGATCAGGCCCTCGGCCATGCCGAACACCTGTTGCAGGGTCGCGCCGAGCGCCGGGGTCACTTCCTTGGCGTTGACCTCGGCCAGTCGTGCGCCGCCCACCTGGAGCAGGCGCAGCGAACTCAGGTCGGCCTCTTCCCATTCGGTGGCCGCGCACCAGAGTTGGGCCAGCGGCGGCACGACGGCGGTCACCGTGACCCGGTGCCGCTCGATCGCGGCGAACGCGCTTTCCGGACTGGGATCGCCGACGAAGGCGACCGCGCCGCCCACCCCGACGGTGCCGAAGATGCCGGGGCAGGCCAGCGGAAAGTTGTGCGCGGCGGGCAGTGTCGCGAGATAGACGTCCTGCTCGGTCAACGCGCACACCTCGGCGCTCGCGGTGGCGTTGTAGACGTAGTCGTCGTGCGTGCGTGCGATGAGCTTCGGCAGGCCGGTGGTTCCGCCGGAGACCAGCATCAGGGCGATATCGCCCGGATCGATCTCGGGCAGTTCGCCGCCGTCGCGCGGTACCGAGGCGAGGTCGGTGAACGGCACCGGCTCGCCGAGCACCAGGACGTGGCGCAGCGACGGCACCGCGTCCCGCACGGTCGAGGCCAGTTCGCGATAGTCGAAATCGCCTGCCCGGTCGGCGACGATGTAGCCGACCGCGTCGGAAAGCCGCGCCAGATGCTCGATTTCGGCTCGACGATGCGCTGGCAGGCTCAAGACGGGGATGATTCCGGCGCGCAGCAGGCCGAACAACACGGTCATGAACTCGGGCACATTGGGTAGCTGGACGACCACGCGGTCGCCGGGAGCGATGCCGAGCGCGAGCAGCCCGTGGGCCATCCGGTCCGCGGCGGCGTCGATGTCGGCGTAACTGTGCGAGACCTCCGCGTCGAGGAGCGCGGGGCGCTGGGGATGCCGGTGTGCGCTCGCGCGCAGCAGATCGCCGAGCGGGCGCCCGGCCCAGAAGCCCGCGGCTCGGTACTGCACGGCCGCGTCGGCGGGGAAAGGTACGTAGCCGTCGCGATGCGCGGACCCGGTCGGTGTGGAAGTCACGTCTGCCTCACAAATCAAGCAAAGGTTCCCTTATATAGGTTAGGCAACCCTACTTCACGCCCGGGTTTGTGCCGTCACGATCATCGATTCCAGCCAGGGGTGGCACCGTCGCCGCGACGCTTCCGGCGTCGAGTGAATGCGGTCGCCCGGGCGTGTTCGAACCTGCCGCCGGGTGCCGCCGCGCACTAGACTTTCCGGCATGACCAGGTGGGACACCTCGAACATCCCCAGCCAGAGCGGCCGGAAGTTCATCGTGACAGGGGCCAACAGTGGCCTGGGGGCCGAGACGGCGCGCGCGCTGGCCGCGGCGGGCGGCGAGGTGGTGCTCGCCTGCCGGAACGTGGCCAAAGGCGAGCGGGTGGCCGCCGGACTCGGCGACCGGGCGCAGGTTCGCGAACTCGATCTGGCTGATCTCGATTCGGTCCGCGCGTTCGCCCAGAGCGTCGACGGGGTCGATGTGCTCATCAACAACGCGGGCGTGATGGCTGTGCCCGAAGGCCGCACCGCCGACGGATTCGAGAAACAGGTCGGCACAAACCATCTCGGTCACTTCGCGCTCACCGGCCTCCTGCTGGACAAGATCTCCGACCGGATCGTCACCGTCTCCAGCGGTGCGCACCAGGTCGGCAAGATCGACTTGGACGATCTCAACTGGGAGCGGCGCAAGTATCAGCGGTGGGCCGCCTACGGGCAGGCCAAGCTGGCCAACCTGATGTTCGCTCGCGAGCTGCAGCGCAGGTTGACGGCGGCGGGCTCCGCGAAACTCTCGGTCGCCGCGCATCCCGGCTATGCCTCCACCGAATTGCAGTCGCACACCGAGTCTTTCCTCGACCGGGTGATGTGGGTCGGCAACCGGTTGCTCGCGCAGAGCGCCGCGATGGGCGCGCTGCCGACGCTGTTCGCCGCGACCACCGACGTCCAGCCGGGCGGCTACTACGGACCCACCGGCCTGGGTGGCATGCGCGGGTACCCGGGGCCGTCCGGGTCGTCGAAAGCGTCCAGGGACGAGAAGGTCGCCGCCGACTTGTGGGAGTTGTCCGAGAAACTGACCGGGGTCACCTACGACTTCACGAAATGACCGCAGCCCTTCCCGCGGACGCGGTGTGACCTACGTCTCTTACGCCCTTGTCACACTCCGTCTTCCCGCGTCGTCCTCCTTGTGAACCCACAGGGAACGACAAAGGACGGACATCATGGAACAGCGCTTCGAACTCTTCGCCAACCCGGTCGGCGCCAGCTTCATCAAGCGGCTCACCATGGCCTCCAAGGTGATCGACGATTCCACCCTGGACGCCGCGACCTACGAGTTGGTGAAGATTCGCGCCAGCCAGATCAACGGCTGCGGTTACTGCACCGACATGCACACCAAGGACGCCGCGCACGCGGGCGAAACCTCCGTGCGGCTCAACCTGATCGCCGCCTGGCACGAGGCCACCGTCTTCACCGAGGCCGAGCGCGCCGCGCTGGCGCTGACTGAGGAGGCCACCCGGATCGGCGACGGACGCGTGGTCAGCGACGCGGTGTGGCAGGAGGTGCGCAAGCACTACGACGACGACCAGATCGCCGCCCTCATCGCCGCCATCGCGATGATCAACGCCTGGAACCGGATGAACGTCATCGCCCGCACCCCGGCCGGTGATTACGTGCCCGGGCAGTGGGGATGAGCCGGATCGTCCGGCATCGCCCGCGCCGTTCGAGGCCCCTTGTCCCGTGGGCCGCGAACGGCGCTTGTAGGTCCGCCTCCCCGTCGAAACACACCGTGGCAGATAACACAGTTCACCGATCGGATGCGGGCTGGTACTGTCCCTGACGTGCAGCGCGTGTATTTCTGGTTTAGCAAGCCGGCCCTGGGTGGGCTGGTCTGCGGCAACCGCGTGCGCTGACGAACTTCCACCCCGAGCCGGACGATGGACCGGCTCGACGGGATTCTCATCCGTGGGTCGGCCCCGAGAAAAGGAACCCACGACATGACAACCGCAGCCGACGTCGACGCACGGCATTCGGATCTGGACGATCAACGCACCCTCAACGTGAGCCCGCTGCGCTCGCCCGCGGAGGTGCGTCGGGTGCACCCGATCACCGATGCCCTCGCCGACACCGTCCGTGCGGGACGCAAAGCCACCGTCGACGTGCTGAACAGCGTGGATGATCGCTTGATGGTGATCGTCGGCCCGTGCTCCGTGCACGACCCCGCCGCCGCACTGGATTACGCGCGCCGTCTGGCGGCCAAGGCCGCGGAGCTGGACGATCGACTGCACGTGGTGATGCGGGTCTACTTCGAGAAGCCGCGCACCAGCTTGGGCTGGAAGGGCCTGATCAACGACCCGCACTTGGACGGATCGTTCGACGTGAACACCGGTTTGGGCTTCGGCCGCAAGCTGCTGGTCGACATCACCGCTCTCGGTCTTCCGGTGGCTTGTGAGTTCCTGGACCCGATCACGCCGCAGTACATCGCGGATCTGGTGTCCTACGGCGCGATCGGCGCGCGCACCGCGGCCAGCCAGGTGCACCGCCAGCTCAGCAGCGCGCTGTCGATGCCGGTCGGCATCAAGAACGGCACCGACGGCGACGTCCAGGTGGCGGTGGACGGCGTGCGCGCCGCGGCGGCCAGCCATGTGTTCCCCGGTACCGACCTCGACGGACGCTCCGCGCTCATCCGCACCACCGGCAATCCGGACTGCCACGTGATCCTGCGCGGCGGCAGCACCGGGCCGAACTACGACGCGGCTTCGGTCGCCGAGGCGTGCCTGCGGCTGGAGAAGGCGTCGCTACCGCAGCGGATCGTGGTGGACGCCAGCCACGGCAACAGCAACAAGGACCACAACAAGCAGGCCGACGTGGTCACCGACATCGCACGGCGGCTGGCGGCGGGCGAGTCGAGCGTGGTGGGCGTGATGCTGGAGAGCTTCCTGATCGCAGGACGCCAGGACCTCACTCTCGGCCACGCCGATGAGCTCACCTACGGCCAGTCGATCACCGACGCCTGCTTGGACTGGGAGACCACCGCCGTGCAGCTGGACCGCCTCGCGGACGCGGTCCGGCAGCGCCGCGAGCGCTGACCAGCGCGTTTTCGGCGCGGCTCGTGCCCGAGTGGACGAAGCGCGAGTTTCGTCCGCTCGCGCACGAGCCGGGAAGCCGACGGCGCGCAAGTCAGCTGGGCCGGCCCGAACGCCGGGCCCGCTTCGGCTACGGCACCCCCGGCCCTTGCGTCCTCGGCGTCCGGGCGGCGATGAACTCGGCGGGCCAGTCGTCCGACGGTCCGGGCGGATCGGTGCGCAGTCGGGCGGCGAGCCAGTGATCCCGGCGTCGTCCGCGTTGGAGGCTGCCGAGCCTCGACATGCCTTCGTACCGGAACCCGGCGCGCCGGACCACCGCCGCCGAGGCGTAGTTGCCCACGAACGCGCGCCAGGAGATCCGCTCCAGCGCCAGTGCGTCGGCGTGGAACCCGAATTCGCACACCAGCTCGACCGCCTGTGTCATCAGGCCGCGCGACCGTTGCGCCGGAGCGAGCCAGAAACCGATCTCGGCCGCGCTCTCGTCCTGTTCGCCCAAGCCGATCATGCCGACGACCGGTGCGCCCGCATGTGGCCGGATCGCCCAGGTCGGGCTGCGCGCCGCCCACCCTGGAACGACCATCTCCTCGAGGAAGGTCACGGCGCTGTCCCGGACGTAGGGCACCGGGATGGTCACCCACTCCGCGATGGCCGGGTCCTGGCAGCACTCGGTGATGGCGTCGACATCGTCCGCCGTCGGAGCCGACAGCCAGATCGTTCCGTTCGACAGCACGCGGTGTTCCATCGCGCCATGCTGTCACGGAAGCGGCCGGTGGATCATCCGGTTTGTCCGGCGCAGTCCGCCGATGCCGGGATGATGCGAATCGGACCGTAGACTTCCCGTCGATGGTTGCCGCGCTGCTTTCCGACCTGTTCGAGTCACATCGAGCGCATCTGCTCTCGGTCGCCTATCGACTGACGGGCAGCGTCGGCGATGCCGAGGACGCGGTGCAGGAGAGCTGGTTGCGCTTGGCGGGCGCGCACCAGTCCGAGATCGATGATCTGCGAGCTTGGCTGACCACTGTGGTGAGCCGGATCTGCCTGGATCGTCTGCGGAGCGCCGCGGCGCGGCGGGAGAGTTATGTGGGCCAGTGGCTGCCGGAACCCGTGGTCACCGCTCGCACACCGTCGAGCGCTCCCGACCCGTTGGAAGCCGTGGTGCGCAAGCAGGAGTGCCGGTTCGCCGCGCTGATCGTGCTGGACACCCTGACGCCGCCGCAGCGGGTGGCCTTCGTGCTGCACGACGGGTTGGCGGTGCCGTTCGACGAGATCGCCGACATCCTCGGCATCTCCGCCGACGCGGCGCGGCAGCTGGCGGTGCGTGCCCGCAAGGCGGTGGCGCAGACGCCGCAACCGGCGCCCGACGCCGAGCACGAGGCCGCCGTGCAGCGTTTCCTCGTCGCGCTGAGCACGGGTGACGTGGCCGCCGTCGCCGCGGCGCTGCATCCGGACGCGATGATGATCGGCGATGCCAACGGCACCACCGCCACCGCGATCAACGTCCTGCACGGCGCGGATCGCATCGCCCGTTTCTATCTGGGCCTGGTGCGCAAGTACGGGCTCGAGGACGCCTCGCAGGTGTACGCGTTCGTCTCGGTGAACGGGCAATTGGGTATCAGCGTCGCGGCGCGTCCGGAGACCGAGGGCAGGGGCGGTTATCCCGCGCGAGTCGTCGGCTTCACGGTTCGGGACGGATTGGTCTGGGGCACCTACGACGTGGCGAATCCGGCCAAGCTGGGTGGCGTCCGGCTGGGTTGAGCCCGGTTGTGAGGTGGACCGCTGGACTAGTCTCCGGATATGCCCTCGCGACATCCGACCGTTGCCCGTCTGCGCCCTTTCGCGTCCACCATCTTCGCCGAGATGACCGAACTCGCCGTTCGGCACGACGCGGTCAACCTGGGCCAGGGGTTCCCGGACACCGACGGGCCCGCGAGCATGCTGGAAGTGGCGCGCCGCGCCATCGCCGACGGACTCAACCAGTACCCGCCGGGACGCGGTATGCCGGTGCTGCGCCGAGCCGTCGCCGACGACCGGGCCCGGCGCTACGGAACCTCCTACGATCCCGATTCGCAAGTACTGGTGACCGTGGGTGCGACCGAGGCGATCAGCGCGGCGGTGCTCGGCTTGGTCGAGCCGGGCGAGGAGGTAGTGCTGATCGAGCCGTACTACGACTCGTACGCCGCGGCCGTGGCACTGGCAGGCGCCCGACGGCGCACGGCGCGTCTCGTGGCCGACGGAGATCGGTTCGTCCTGGACTTGGACAGTCTGCGCGCGGCCATCACCCCGGCCACCCGGATGCTCATCGTCAACTCGCCCCATAATCCGACCGGCACGGTCCTCGGACGCGCGGACCTGCTCGCCATCGCCGAGATCGCCTGCGAGCATGACATTCTGGTGCTCACCGACGAGGTCTACGAGCACCTGGTCTACGACGGCTTCGAGCACATCAGCCTGGCCACCTTGCCTGGCATGGCCGAGCGGACGGTCGTGGTTTCCAGCGCGGCGAAGACCTTCAGCGTCACCGGGTGGAAGACCGGATGGGCGTGCGGGCCCGCCGACCTGATCGATGGGGTGCTCGCCGCCAAACAGTTCCTCACCTTCGTGGCGGGCGGGCCGTTCCAACCCGCCGTCGCGCACGCGATCAACCACGAGTTGGAATGGGTCGGCAAGCTGCGGGACTCCTTGTCGGAGAAACGGCTCCGCCTCTCCGCGGCGCTCGCCGATACCGGTCTGCGGGTGTACCCGAGCGCGGGCGGTTACTTCGTCGTCGCCGATATCACGCCGCTCGGCGCCGCCGACGGCCTGACCTTCTGCCGTGAGTTGCCCAAGCGGCTCGGCGTGGCGGCGGTGCCGGTCAGCGCGTTCGCCGACGACACGGCCGCCTGGAGTCATCTGGTGCGGTTCACCTTCTGCAAGCGCGACGAAACGCTCGACGAAGGGGTCCGCCGGTTGCGTCACGGTTGATCCCGAACCATGACGTGAACTGTCATGTTTCGCTGGCAACGTGCACGGCATGGCAACTCAGTACTACACGGCAACCAGTCTCGACGGATATCTCGCCGACACGGAGAACTCGCTCACCTGGCTTTTCGAGGTGGACGGAGCGGGCGAGGCGCAGGCGGGCATGGCGGGCTTCCTCGCGCAGGTAGGCGCCATGTGCATGGGCGCGACCACCTACGAATGGGTCGTGGCGAACGAACCACCGGAGAACTGGAGTAAGTACTACGGCGACCTCCCGTGCTGGGTCTTCACCCACCGGGATCTTCCCGCGATACCGGACGCGAATCTGCGGTTCGTCGCAGGGTCGGTCGAGTCGGTGCACCGGGAGATGGCCGCGGCGGCCGGCGCCCGCAATATCTGGATCGTCGGAGGCGGGGACCTGGCCGGGCAATTCGCCGACGCCGGTCTGCTCGACGACGTCATGGTGAGCGTCGCTCCGGTGACGCTGGGCGCGGGCGCCCCGCTGCTGCCGCGGCGCATCCTTTCCAGCCGGATGCGGCTCACCGCGGTGCAGCAGGCCGGTCAGTTCGTGGAACTGCGCTACCGGTTGGCGAATCCGGCCGATCAGCGCTGAGTCGAGGCCGTCCGGCTCAGGCCGGGATGGGGCGGGCGCGGTCGGTGGCGAGCAAGGCGGCGATGGCGCCGAGCATCGTGCCGGTGAGGTATCGCTGGGTGCGCAGCCACAGGGGGCGGGCGGCGAGGAACGTCGCCAGACCGCCCGCCCCGAGGACGATCAAGCCGTTCACGGTGAGCGCCACCGCGATCTGCACCGTGCCAAGGCACAGGCTCTGCAACCACACTTTCCCGTGCTCCGGCGTGACGAACTGCGGGATCAGCGCCATGT
Organism: Nocardia sp. NPDC059691; assembly: GCF_042733915.1. Lineage (NCBI taxonomy): Bacteria > Bacillati > Actinomycetota > Actinomycetes > Mycobacteriales > Nocardiaceae > Nocardia > Nocardia sp. NPDC059691. Next base: position 317,020 of record NZ_JBHWFB010000002.1, read on the forward strand.
ACATGATCGCGATCTTCGGATTCAGCAGGTTGGTGACCAGCCCCATCGTGAACAACCGCCGGATGGGGTCCGCGGACAGCGCCGCGGGCGCGAAGACCGAGACGCCGCCCGGTCGCAGCGCCTGCCAGGCCAGCCAACCCAAGTACACGGCTCCGGCCAGCTTCACCGCCAGGTACAGGCCGGGGACCACCGCGAACACCGCCGTGATCCCCACCGTCGCGGCCGCCAGATACACCCCGAACCCCGCCGCTACCCCCGCCAACGACACCAACCCGGCCCGTCGCCCCTGCGACACCGTCCGCGACACCAGATACATCATGTTCGGCCCCGGCGTGAGCACCATCCCCAACGCCGCCACCGCGACCCCGGCCACCGCCGCCATCTCGATCATGCCCCGATCCTCGCCCGCCCCACCGCTCCTTGTCGCGGTCCACTCGACACATGCTGGACGTGAGGCGACGCGTACCGTGCTTCCGATCAGCCCTGCGTCAATTCCAGATACGGCTTCTGCAGCTGGGCCGGCGGCTGAACCGACTGGAAGCGGGACTCCGGTCCGAGTACGTCACCGCTACCCACGCCCCGGAAGAGCTCGGAGCCCTGTGCGGCGCGAATTACTTGTGTGGGAGTGGAGCCCGTGATGAAGACGTAGAAATTATCGATGGGCCGGTCGAACCCGGAGTCCGGGAGGTTGGACCAGCAGTATCCGGGAAGATTCGCTGCCGAGTTCAGCTTCTCCGCTGGAAGCCCGGAAGACGCTATGACGACGCGATCCCAATGATCATCCCACCCTGCGGCTTCGGTCAGCGTCCGCAGCGAATAGGTTCCCGGCTGCGCAGCCCGCTCTCTGATGGAGCGCCGCAATTCGGTCGCGGAACCCAGCGGTTCGGCGCGCGACTCCAGATCGAAGTTGGCCGAGCACTGCGAAGCGGTCGCACCGCGGTCCTCCGACGTGGAGCATGCGGCACCGGCCAGCAGGCACAGAATTACAGCCGTGATCCGGAGCAGATTAACCATGGATCACCGACCTGCCGGAAGCGGGATGTCAGCACGCGCCGGGTGCCCGTTCTTGCCCACTTCGACCTGGTTGCTCCATGCGACCTGGCCGCTGGGGTCGAGCACGATCGCGCCACCCTCCTTGATTCGCTGATATACCAATCGCTGTAGTTCCTCGGGTGAGGCATTCGGATTGTCGATGGCGATCTGCCGGCCGATCGCGTTGTTGTGTAGATCCATCGCTTCTCGCGTGGGAGGGTTCGCACCGAGTCCTTCATGCGCGGCACCATAGTTTTCGGTCCACTCCGCGCCGTAGCGCTGTGTCATGAGCGCATTCCAGTACATGTGCCGGAATGCGTCGCCGTGGCCGTCGTTGAGCGCGTTCTGGTCCGGGTTGGTGTAGGTCTTCTTGGCAGCGTCCTCAGCCTGCGCTTTTATCTCGAAGAAATCCGTGATTTCACCTATTCCAGTGGTTCCCGGCCGGGCGACTCGTGACGAGAGCAGCGCTATCTCTTCAGGCGTCATCAGGATGGGTTGGAAGTCCGGGCGGACGGCACGGATGCGATCGAGGACCAAACCGGAGGGCCACAGCGTGGCGGGAGCACTCGACGGTGCGGTCTGGAATTTGGTAAGGACCTCGACCAGGCTCGGGTCCTCGGGCATAGCGGTGACTCCGCGCCGGGTCTCCGGTGAGAGATCCTCTAGTAGTCGCTTGATTTTCTCCGCGCCCTCCAGGTCGGTTTGCTGGATCGCAGTCAGCGCTGCACGGATCTGTGTGGTCAGGAAGAATTCGAGCCCCTCCTTCTCCACGAGGCCCGATGCCCCGAATTTCATCAGGACCTCGGTATTGGACATCCTGGAGTCCACGCCACCGTCGTCTCTGACGAAGAAATCGAACTTGGCGGACTCGGCTTCGGCCTTCTTGTCTTTGATCACGTCGATGTAGCCGACGATCGCATCGATCTGAAGGTAGACCTGCTGCTGGATATCGATGAGAACCTGCTTCGTTCGCCGGGCATGGTCTCGGTCCTGAGCCGCTCTGTCGCGGGCGGAATCAGCGACCGATCCCTTGAAGTAGGTGTACGACATGTCGATCCGGGATGCCGCCTGGTGCGTCTGCTCCTCGATCCGCAGCGCGGCGTCTTTGAACGCGTTGGCAACGGTGACCGTGGCACGTGGATCCCAGGACAGCACCGCCGACACCGTAAGAGGCGTCGTGTAGCTTCCGCCGCTCATCGCTGGCCCGCCTCCCGGAGCGCGGTAGCCCAGGCCTGATCTCGGCTGACGAACTCCACCACCGCAGCGTCCGTGATGTCCGCGAATCCGATCAATCGCTGCGCGTGGTAGCTCACCACTCGGTCGAGCGCCGTCGCGATCTGATCCACGGCGTCTGCTACCTGGGAGTCGCGCATGGTTTCGACAGCGACGACATCCCTCGCCAGGGGCACCGACTGCCGTATCGCGTCGGCGTGGCCACGTACTGCCCCCGCCATCTCTCGCGTCTGGACCGGATCAAGTTCGAGCTCGCTCACCGTGCCCCCCTCGAGGTCGTATTCCGGACAAGCGTACCGGCCGCAGGAGGGCATCGCGGCAGCGCCGGGAGACCTGGTGTCGTCTGTTCATGTAGGCGTCGACAAATCGGACGATCGGATCGAAAAGTGTTGCCTTACCGCAAGCTCGGGATTGTGCCGGTGTGGCGTGCTATGAGTTGGATGGAATAGGCGCAGTGCGCGGACACCCCGGCCGAGGCGCATGCCCGGCGGCGAGTCGGCGGGACTTGTCCGGCCGGACCGATGACAATGCTGCGCATGGCGGCCACGGTCAGCGGGTTGGGAAATCGGCGGGCGGAGCTGATCGACGGAGTGTCGCCGGGGGCGGCATTTCGGGGGGACATCGAAGGAATGCGGGCGGTCGCGGTACTGGCCGTGGTGCTTTTTCATGCCGGTGTGCCGGGGGTCGGTGGGGGATTTGCCGGTGTGGACGTATTTTTCGTGATTTCCGGTTTTCTCATCACGGGAATGCTGTATCGGGAATCGGCGGCCGACGGCACTGTCGGGCTCGTCCGGTTCTATGGCGCGCGGGCGCGCAGGCTGCTGCCTGCCGCAGGGGTCGTGCTGGTCGCCACGGCGATCGGCGCGGCCGTGCTGCTGCCGCCGCTGCAGGGCCGCCAAGCGCTCGGCGACGGGATCGCGAGCGCGCTGTACGCCGGGAACTATCGCTTCGCCCTGCAGGGCACCGACTACCTCGCCGCGGACGCGCCGCCTTCACCGTTTCAGCACTTTTGGTCTCTCGGTGTGGAGGAGCAGTTCTACCTGATCTGGCCCGCGCTGGTGATCACGACGGCTCGGCTCGTGCGACGGCGCCGCAGCGGTTCGGCCACCGCGCTGCCGTACCTGATTGTTCTCGTCGTCGTCGCCGCGCTCTCTTTCGCGGTCGCGCTGACCTGGACCCGCACCATGCCACCGTGGGCGTTTTTCGCGCTGCCGACTCGGGCCTGGGAGTTGGCCGCGGGCGGCATGGTGGCGCTGTCGGCCGTGCTCTGGTCGCGGTTGCCGAAGTCGGTGGCCACCTGCGCGGGGTGGGCGGGAGCCGGTTTGATCGTCGTGGCCTGCGTTCGGCTCGACGAGAAGACCCCGTATCCGGGCATCGCGGCGCTGCTGCCCGTGCTCGGCGCGGTCCTGGTCATCGGGAGCGGCTGTGTGGCACCGCGATTCGGCGTCGGTCGCGTCCTGGCGGTACCCGAGATGCAGGCCGTCGGCAGGCTGTCCTACTCCTGGTATCTCTGGCACTGGCCGGTGCTGGTGCTGGCCCCGCATGCGCTCGGCCGCCCGCTCGGGCTGGTCGGCGCACTTGGCGCGGTCGCCATGGCCGGTGGGCTCGCCGTGCTCACTCAGCGGTTGATCGAGAATCCGGTCCGCTTCGCGGCCCGCCTGCGCGGTTCGGGCCGGCTCAGCCTCGCCTGCGGTGGCGTGAGCACCGCGCTGGCCATCGGTGTGGCGGCCGCGCTACTCGTGCTCGTACCCACTCCGGTCGGACACGGTACGGCGGCGCGGAGTCTCACACTGACGACACCGGCCGCACCGGCCACTCCCACCGCCGACCCCTACGATGCCGCGATCGAGCAGCTGACCGCGCAGACCCAAGCGGCGGTCGCCGCCTCGGCGGAGGTCCGCGACGTCCCGTCGAATCTCACGCCGGCACTGTCGAACGCGCGCGGCGACCGGGCGGAGGTGTTCGACAACGGTTGCTTCCGTTCCTGGACTGACGTGGGCCAAGGGGAGTGCGCCTCCGGTGATCCCGCCTCGTCCACCACGGTCGCGTTGGTCGGCGATTCCCACGCGGCGATGTGGCAACCGGCGTTCGAGAACATGTCGGTAGCGCACCATTGGCGGCTGGAGACCATGGCGAAGGTCACCTGCCCGCTGCTCGATCTGCCCATCACCAGCCCCTACCTGGGGCGGACGTATACCGAATGCGAACAGTGGCGCGGGCAGATCATGACCCGGTTGCGGCACGAACGGCCCCGGCTGATCGTGGTCGGCATGTCCCGCCGCTACGGCGGCGACTTCGGCTTCGTGACCTACGACCCGGCGTGGATCGACGGCGTGCGTCGCCTGGTCGCCCAGCTGCGCGAGTCGGGCGCGGCCGTCCTCGTGCTCGGCGGCGTCCCCGATCCACACGCCACCGTGCCGGCGTGCGTGGCCGAGCACATCGACGACGCCTCCGCATGCGCCCCCGCCCGAGCGGTGGCGGTCGACGACGCGGGCATCGCCGCCGAGCGCGCGGCCGCTACCGCGGGCGGCGGCCAGTACGCCGATCTGACCGCGCTGTTCTGCACCCCCGCCCGCTGTCCCGTCATCGTCGGGAACACCCTCGTCTACCGTGATGACAATCACCTGACGAGCGGTTACGCCACGACGCTCGCCCCGGTCGTCGGCGCGCTCACCGAACGGGCGCTCGCGCGCGGCTGAGCCGTCCCGGTGCGGTCCGCGGGAAGACATCGCGCCCTTCCGGCGTTGCATCCGGTCGCTGCCGCACCCGCGCCCTGCGGGAAGGGCCGGTAACCTGCGGGTTGTCGGTGGGGTCGGGGAGAATGGCGGGGAATCTAGCTGAGGAGGGACTGTGAACGACGGTCCGCTGATCGTGCAGAGTGACAAAACGCTGCTGCTGGAGGTCGACCACGAGTTGGCCGATGCCGCGCGGCAGGCGATCGCACCGTTCGCCGAGCTGGAGCGGGCGCCCGAGCACGTGCACACCTATCGGGTGACGCCGCTGGCGCTGTGGAACGCGCGCGCGGCCGGGCACGACGCCGAACAGGTGGTGGACGCGCTGGTCAGCTTCTCCCGGTACGCGGTGCCGCAGCCGTTGCTGGTCGACGTGGTGGACACCATGGCGCGCTACGGCAGGTTGCAGCTGGTGAAGCATCCAGCCCACGGGTTGACGCTGGTCAGCCTGGATCGCGCGGTGCTGGAGGAGGTGCTCAGGCACAAGAAGATCGCGCCCATGCTCGGCGCGCGCATCGATGACGACACGGTGGTGGTGCACCCGTCCGAGCGCGGCCGGATCAAGCAGACGCTGCTGAAGATCGGCTGGCCCGCCGAGGACCTCGCGGGTTACGTCGACGGCGAGGCGCACCCGATCGACCTCGACTACGCGACCGACGGCTGGCATCTGCGCGATTACCAGCAGATGGCCGCCGACTCGTTCTGGGCGGGCGGCTCCGGGGTGGTGGTGCTGCCCTGCGGCGCGGGCAAGACGATGGTCGGCGCCGCCGCGATGGCCAAGGCGAAGGCCACCACGCTGATCCTGGTCACCAACACGGTGGCGGGCAGGCAGTGGCGGCGTGAACTGCTCGCCCGCACCTCGCTCACCGAGGACGAGATCGGCGAGTACTCCGGGGAGCGCAAGGAGATCCGCCCGGTCACCATCGCCACGTACCAGGTGATCACTCGGCGCACCAAGGGCGAGTACAAGCACCTGGAACTGTTCGACAGCCGCGACTGGGGGCTGGTCATCTACGACGAGGTGCACCTGCTGCCCGCGCCGGTCTTCCGGATGACCGCGGATCTCCAGTCCCGCCGCAGGCTCGGCCTGACGGCCACCCTGGTGCGCGAGGACGGCCGCGAGGGCGACGTGTTCTCGCTGATCGGCCCGAAGCGCTACGACGCGCCGTGGAAGGACATCGAGGCCCAGGGCTGGATCGCGCCGGCCGACTGCATCGAGGTCAGGGTCACGCTGACCGACGCCGAGCGGATGGCCTACGCGACCGCCGAGCCGGAGGAGCGCTACAAGCTGTGCTCCACCGCACACACCAAGATCGCCGTGGTCGAGTCGATCCTGGCTCAGCACCAGGATGCGCCGAGCCTGGTCATCGGCGCGTACCTGGACCAACTGGACGAACTCGGGGTCGCGCTCGACGCACCCGTGATCCAGGGGTCGACGAAGACCAAGGAGCGGGAGGAACTCTTCGACGCGTTCCGGCGCGGCGAGATTCCGGTGCTCGTGGTGAGCAAAGTGGCGAACTTCTCCATCGATCTGCCGGAAGCGTCCGTGGCCGTCCAGGTTTCGGGTACCTTCGGCTCGCGACAGGAGGAGGCGCAACGTCTCGGGCGGCTGTTGCGTCCGAAACATGATGGCGGACAGGCGCATTTCTACTCGGTCGTCGCGCGCGACACCCTGGACGCCGAATACGCCGCGCATCGCCAGCGTTTTCTCGCCGAACAGGGGTACGCCTACCGCATCACGGATGCCGACGACTTGCTCGGACCCGCCATCGGATAAGCGGAGGCCTCCCCTCCACAAACTGTGCTAGGAATAAGGGCGTGCGACACTTCGAATTCGCGGTGGACCGCAAGCACGCCCACGCGGTGAACGAAGTCTTCGCCGACCTTCGCCGCCTGCGCCTGCTGGCGATCGCCGCCACGGTGGTCGCGGCGGCGGGCACGGCGTTGCTGATCTGGCTGGACCATCCGTGGGCGTATCTGCTCGCGGTCGCCTTCGCGCTCGGCACGGTGACGGCGCTGTGGGTGGCCCTGTGGACACCGTGGCATTCCAGCATCGACAAGCTCTACGCGGACGGTGAGCTGGTACCCGCGGTGGTCTCGGAGGCGCGCCCGTCGGGTGTCGTGCTGCTCGCTTTGGTCGACGTGTCCGCGCCGGATACGCGCGATCCGCGCTACGCCTTGGTGACCAGGAAGGTCCGCGACCTGCCCGGTCACCAGGCCAGGGCCGGGGAGCGCGTGCCGTCGGTCGCGGTGCGCACCGACCGCGCGCCGCGCCAGGTGGGTCAGCGCTGGCAGTCGGTGAGCGCCATGCCGATCGCTTGGGGCACGACCGACGACGCGGTCATCGCCCGCGCCCGCGCCGCGATCAGCGAGACCGAGTGGCGGCTGCTCACCGACAATCTCGCGCTCGCGGAGAAGGTGCGGCGCACCACCACGAAACGTCTGCTGCTCGATCCGCACCAGCTACCGGGCGAACTCGGCTCCTGAATCCGGCTGTGTCCGCGGGGTTTATCGGTTGCGCTGTCGCCTAGACTCGAAGGATGGTTCCAGCGTCCAATCTGCTGGCATTCGTCGCCGCCGCGGTCGTCATCATCGTCGTGCCCGGTCCCGGCGTACTCTTCACGGTCGGTCGCGCGCTCACGCTCGGCCGGCGCGCGGCCCTGCTGTCGGTGCTCGGGCATGCCATGGGCGTCTACGCCGCCCTGGTCCTGGTCGCGATCGGGCTCGGCGCCTTACTGACCGCGTCGGCGTTGGCGCTCACCGTGGTCAAGTTCGCGGGTGCGCTGTATCTGATGTATCTCGGCATCCAAGCGATCCGTCAGCGTTCGGCGTTGCGCGAGGCGCTGGGCGCCGCGGTCGAACCGGCCCCGAACACGCGCGTGCTGCGGCAGAGCGCTGTCGTCGGGCTCACCAATCCCAAGGCGATCGTCTTCTTCTCCGCGGTGCTGCCGCACTTCGCCGACCCGGCCTCAGGGTCGCTGTCGTGGCAGTTCCTGCTGCTCGGCACGGTCTTCCTGGCCATCGCGCTGGTCTCCGACAGCGCGTGGGCACTGCTGGCCGCCTCGGCGAGGTCCTGGTTCGCCAAGTCGCCGCGCAGGTTGGAGGCGATCGGCGGCGCGGGCGGGGTGATGATCTTCGGTGTCGGCGCGTCGGTGGCGCTGACCGGAAGCGGCGACTGAAGCCGCTACCATCCAGCGAAGTCGGTGCGCCGGTACCGGCAAGAGGCGGGGTGGAAAGGGGTGGTTGTCCGTATGCGGTTGTCCGGCCGGATGTGCGCCGCGGTCGCGTGTGTGTTCGCCGCGGTGTCTCAGGTGCCCGCGCACGCGGAGCCGCCCCCGGACCCACTGGTCGGCGCGCCGGGCTTGGGCGATCCGTACTATCCGCTCGACGGCAACGGCGGCTACGACGTCCAGCACTACGACGTCGGCATCGACTACGACCCGCCCAGCCGGAAACTGGCAGGCACCACAACGATCACCGCGCACGCCACCCAGCCCCTGCGCGTGTTCAACCTCGATTACGCGGGGCCCGATGTGCGCGAGGTGGCGGTGAACGGGCTGCCCGCCGACTTCGACCGCAACGGCGAGCACGAGTTGACCGTCACGCCGACGTTGCCGCTGCTGCCAGGCCTGCCGTTCACCGTCACGGTCGACTACGCGGGCCCCGCGGTGAACGCCGAAGGGGAGGGGTGGACCTTCGCACCCAGCGGCGGCGCGTTCGTCGCCGGTGAGCCGCACTCGGCGACGACTTGGTACCCGCTCAACGACACTCCGCTGGACAAGGCCACGTTCAGCCTGAACGCCACCGTTCCCGCGGAGTGGGAGGTGATTTCCAACGGCGTACGCATCGAGGACGTGGTGCGCGGCGACAAGCGGACGGTCCGCTGGTTCAACGCCAAGCCGGTGGTCGGCTATCTGACCACGGCCGCGATCGACAAGTTCGACTACCTCGAGCAGCGCAGGGCCAACGGCATTCCGCTGATCAGCGCGTTCGCCCCGAATGTGGAGCAGGACCAGCGCGAGCTGGAGCAGCGCCTGCCGGAGATCCTCGACTTCGCCGAAAAGATCTACGGCCCTTACCCGTTCGAGGCCGCAGGCGGCATCCACGTGGACGCGGGCATCACGTTCTCGCTGGAGACCCAGACCCGCCCGCTCTACGCGCCGTCGATCGATCTGCAGACTGTCGTGCACGAGATCGCGCACCAGTGGTGGGGCGACTGGGTGTCGATACGCCGGTGGTCGGATATCTGCCTGAACGAATGCTTCGCCAGCTATACCGCCGACTACCTGTGGCCGGAGCGGATGGACGGCAAGAACGTCGACGACCAGTACCGCGAGACCATCCGCAAGTACCGCGACAGTGAGAAGTACTGGAACATCCCGTTGGAGGACCCCGGTGTGGGAAAGGAGTTCACCTCCGTCTACTACCGTGGCCCGCTGTTCCTGCACGCGCTGCGCAAGCAGATCGGCGACGAGGTGTTCTTCGCGGCTGTTCGGGACTTCCTCGCCGCGCATGCCTACGGCAACGCCTCGATGCCGGAATTCCGCGCTTTCGTGCAGTCGCGCTCACCCATGGACCTGACCGGGTTCTTCCACGCGTGGCTGAACACCACCGCGCCGCCGCCGGAGGAGTACCTGTTTCCGGGCGTCCTGCGCAGCTGACCCGTCAGTCGTCCCCGGCGTGCTGCCTGGCCTTCGCCAGCCTGCGTTCGGCTCGCTCCACCTGACGGCGCGCCGCGTGCAACTCGTCCTTCGCCGACCGCTCGGCCGACTTGCAGAACTGCCGCTGCTGTTCGGCGTGCTCGAGCTCGTCGCGCAGCGCGGCGACGCGTTCCTCGGCCGAGGACAGTTCTCCGGTCGCTTCTTCGAACGCGGCCCCTGCCGAATCCTCCTCGGCACGGGCGGTTTCGAGCGCCTCCGCGGCCTCCCGCAGTTCTCGGCGCGCGCTGTCGTCGGGCTGCCGCGCGGCCGCTCGTCCGGGCCGAGCGGCCGGTTCGGGCACCGCGAGCAGACCCGGTCCACTCGGTCCGAAGCCTTCGTAGCTCGCCGCCGTAGCGAGTGTTCCGGCGCGCAGCCGATCGGCCACCTCCGGATCGGCGAGTGCGGCGGTCAAGGTCTGGCCGATCTCCCGGACGACGTTCTCGCCGACCGGATGCCCGTGTTCGGCGGCGAGCGCCCCCGCCTTCTTGGCGAGGGCGTTGACGAGTTGCTGGCGCTGCGCGGTCAGGTCGCGCAGCTGTTCGGCCGAGAGTTCTCGCTGCGCGGCGGCCAGCGCGGCGGCCAGCCGCAGCAGGGCGGCCACGTCCTCGGGCGCCGCCCTGGACAGCAGGTTCGCCGCCCACGCGGTCAGGGTGGGTTTACGCAGCTTGCCGATGGCGGCCGCCAGTTGCTTGTCACCCGACTGCTTCGCGGCGGCCGCCCGGTCGGCGCGCGCCGCGACGAAATCCGCGGGCGCCAACCCGTACAGGTCGCGTGCGACGTCCTCGACCGTCATACTGCCCAAGCGTAACGACTCGGTCTCGGGCGACGACACACTCCGCATACCGGACAAGAGTCCAGTTGCATGAAATACGCGAAAGGCGTTGCTAGTGAATTACTCTGCGTTCTTCTTGCTCGGCCGTCTGCTCCCCAGCATCCTCGGTTACGCGCTCATGGGGCTGTACGGCACGCACAGCATCTAGGCCGCCCCCGTTCCAGGTCGCCCGCGGGCTGATGCGGCCGCTCAGGTCGTGCGGGTATCCTCACCGCGTTCACGAGCACGTGAACGTTTCGGTGAGAGAGGTTTTCAGGTGAAGTTTCCAGGAACGAGGTTGCTGGCACGGATCGTGCTCGCCCTCGTCGCGGTGGCCGCGGTGGTGGTCACGGTGGCCGGCTGTTCGTTGATCGAGGACGCGGGTAAGTCGGACACCGCCAAGGCCAAGGCCGGCGACTGCATCAACGTCATCGAGGGCTCGGCGGTCGACTCCAAGACCGAACCGGTCGACTGCTCGTCGGACAAAGCCGTGTACAAGGTCGCGCAGTCCTACGACAAGAAGACCGACTGCGCCGCCGACTACACCTCCTACGAGGAGACCCTGGCCGGCGGTACCACCGCCTTCCTGTGCCTGGCCCCGAACTTCAAGGAAGGCAGCTGCTACAACGAGAGCAGCACGACCGGATACAAGCACGTCGACTGCGCTGCCTCGGACGCCACCTTCAAGGTGCTGAAGCGGATCGACGGCAAGGCCGACGAATTGCTGTGCGACCAGGATGCCGACGGCTTCCGCCTCATCGAAACGGACCCGAAGGTCACGTTCTGCACCGCCAAGCCCAAGGGCTGATCATTCCAGCAGGGCAACCGACGCGATCCGGTGCAGCGTGAAGTGCCGGACCGCGCCGGTGACCGGGTCCAGCGCGTCCAGCTGCCCGTTGCCCACCTTCAACGGCTCCACCACCCGTTGGGAGGCGACGCCTTGGGCGTCGACGTAGCCGATGTTCACCGACCGCCGCACCCGTGCCGCGAGCTGCAACAGAGCGAGGGTGGCGGCGGTATTGGTCCGCGTGCCGTCCGTGCGTACCGCTTGACCGGACCGGGCACTGGCGGCGCGTTCGCCCGCGCGTAATTCCGTGACGAGCAGTTCGAGTTGTTCGGTGCTGGGCGGTGTCGGCCGATACGGCTGCCGTGCGACGGGCCGCACCGAGATCCGCGCGCCCCGCGGCCGCAGATCGACGATCGCGCCGCTCGAGTCCTCACCCGCGGGCGCGAAACCGGCCGCGCGCAGCTGCTCGAGCAGTTCGCCGAGCGGCGCTTGGGCGATGGCGACGGTCGGGGCGATGGATCGCAGCGCCAGCGCGCTCGCCACCGGCGCGGACAGCACTTGGGCCAGTAGCGCCGGGTCGTCACTGCGGATGAACGACTGGGCCATACCCGCGCGCAACTGGCCGTGACGCCGGGCCACGTCATCGATCAGATAGGTCAGTGCCTGCGGGATCGGCGTCCGGGAATGCGCGGCGAACAGCGCGTGCAGCTCCGCCGCCGTCAGCCCGGCGTCCAGCGCGCGCCGCACCGAGGACTCTCCGATCCGGTATACCGTTGCGGCGCCCGCGGATTCGACGTCGGCGACGAGGGCGACGCGACGCTGGAGATCGGTGGTCAACGGGCCGGGTGCGATCACCGTGAGATCGGCTTGCACCAGCACGTGGTCCACCGGCTCCGGCAGCGCCGCCTCCATCTCCGCCTCGGCGTCGGCCACGCTGGTCGGGGCCGCGTGCAGCAGCGCCCGCGCCGCCGAGCCGAGCGCGCCGCGGCCGATCAACCCGAGCGCCGCCGCCTCGGCAAGCGTCTGTTCGACCACCTCCGGCCGGAAATTCCTGCGCCTGCGCGGCTGCCGCCAGGCCAGCACCCGGCCGATTTCCGTTGGGGCCAGCGCGGTGCCGGACGGGTATTCCGCCAGCAGGGCGAGGATCGCGTGCCGGTCGCGCGGCGCGGTCGGGGTGCGCAGTTCCAGCGACAGCGCGGCCAGCGGTTTGTCGTTGGCGTCGCGCATGCCGATCATCCACGGCATCCGATCCAATTCGAGCCAGGTCAGTCCGAGGGCGGCCCAGCGCCGGGCGGGCGGCGCTTCCAGCCAGGCGTCCACCAGTGGCGTCGGCGCCCAGAAGTCGTCGGTCGTCTCGAAGTCCGGTGGCGGGTCCGGCAAACCCTTCTCGATCAATTTCGCGGCCGCCAGCAGCTCGACCAGCAAACCCGCCCTCGGCTCGTCGACACCGACCTGCTTGGCGATGCGGCGCAGCTCGCGCACGCCCAGGCCGCCCGCGCGCAAGGCGGGAGCCGGGGCATGGCCGAGCACCTCGAGCACGGCCGCGCAGTGCCGCAGCAGCTCGCCGACCTCGCCCGCCGCGACCGCGTTCACATCGGCGGGCGGGTATTTCGCCGGCTCCGGTCGCGGCGGCGTCAGGGCATGCGGGTGGGTGACCGGTTCCCCTCGCAGCACCTGGCCGACGGTGACCGGGAGTTCGACGGTCTCGTCATCGATCCAGTGCAGCAGCCTGCGCGCCAGCAGCCGCTGGATCGGCCGCTCGGCCGGAGTGCCCGGTGCGGCGTCCTTGGTGCGGCCACGAGGCCCTGTCGCGGCCAACTTGTCCAGCAGGGACCGTTCGGCGGGCGGCAACTCGGGCAGCGCCGCGACCACCTCGGGTTCGGTGAGCGCGTCGGGGATCTCGGTCGCGGTGCCGATCGGCCACGGCAACGCCTCGGCGGCCGCCGGAATCAGGTGCAGTCCCTGCTCGGCGTCGATCCAGACCAGCGCGCGAGCGGTCAGCCGCTCCAGCGCCTCATCGATCGCGTCGGCCGGCACCCGTTCGCTCAATTGCACATGCAACTCGGCGCGGCGCAGCGGGCCGCCGTCGGTGCGCGTCACCCCGTGCATCGCAAGGGTTTCCACGATGGCGAATTCGAGGGTGTTCAAGTCCTCCGTGGCGCGCAGCACCGACGCGCGCTGTTCGACGCGGGCGGCGAGCACCGCCATGGCGGAGGGCAGCGGGACGGCCAGGTCGGGCCGAAGCTGCAGCAGCGTCACGAGCTGGGCATCACTGCGGGCACCGAGCCATCCGGCAAGGGAGTCGGTCACGGTCATCCGATCCAGCCTACGATGCTGGGCGATCGCCCGCCGACGTCCGGAGCTACGGGCTGCGGCGCATCCTGGTTGAGCGGCCGGGCTAGCATGGGGCCGTGGTGAACAAATCGAAGAAATCCTACGTCGACAACGGCTGGCCGAAGGTCGCCGACGGTGACCACGCGGTCACCGAGCTCTCTTCGGCCCGATCCGGTGGTCTCTCGCCCTACGGCGAGGACACCGAGTTCCCGGTCCCGGCTGAGCAGTTGCCTTACATGCACCCGAACACGGTGATCAACCGCTGAGCGCGCGACCGGAACGTTCTCGGCTACGGAGAAGGGCCCCGCATCCACGTTGATGCGGGGCCCTTCTTGCTGAAGCCTTCGGGTCAGGAGGGGAGCAGACCCTTGTTCGCCTCGTAGAAGTTCACGATCGCGGGGTCGAGGGTGACTCCGCTGGACTTGGCGGCGTTGAAGAAGTCGAGAGCTTCCTTGGGCACCTGGACGCCCTGGCTCTGCACGACCTCGAGAGCGCGGTCGACGGCCGAGAAGATCTGCTGCGTGTCGGCAGGCGCGGCAGGCGCGGACTGAGCGAGCTGCGGCGCGGGGTTCCAGCGCGGGGTCTCGGCGGTGGCGGGCGCGGAGCGCGGGCTCGGCGCGCTGCTCAGGCCCAGCTTCGAGGAGCAGGAGGGCCAAGCGCCCCAACCCTGCGAGGCGAGCACCTTCTCGGCGACCGCGATCTGCTGTTCACGGCTGGCCTGGTTGGCGCTGGCGGCGTATTCCTGACCGCCGTGGGCGCGCCACGTGCTGGGCGAGAACTGCAGCCCGCCTTGGAAACCGTTGCCGGTGTTGATGCCCCAGTTGCCGCCGGCCTCGCACTGAGCGAGTCGATCCCAGTCGGAGTCGGGTGCCGCGCTGGCGTTGCCTGCGAAGGCCACACCGGCGGTGCCGATGATGGCCCCGGTCACGGCAACCTTGGCTACCGTGCGTCCGGTCGAGCTTGGCTTGCGATGGCGTCCACTCATATCGGGTTCGTCTTCCTCTCGACGCACCTGCGACATCTTCGGTTCTGGTTCGGACTGAGAGGTCGTCCGTTCCGCCCTCGCCCCTACGTTTCCGTCGGGGATCCGGTACCCGCGGGGCGAGGCTCGGTGCGGCGGGCCGGTGGTCGCCGGGGGTGCCCCGGCTGGATAAGACCGTACGACGAACCGCGGGAAAAATCACTATTTGGTAACCGGCGTGTACCAACGGGTCTCGACCCGATATCGGACCGGGGAGAAGGCTTCATGCAGCTAGAGGCGCCGCGGTCGCGCCCCCGACCGGTCGTCACCGCTTCGTGATCTACTCGTAATGTGATGAGGATCACACACTGGAGTGGGTAACGATCGCATCGGGTAACCGGTTCGGTGTCGGATCGGAGATGATCACTCCGCTTCAGCGCGACCGGCGGCCCGAGCGCAGCGCGAAGACGAGCGCGAGCACGAACCCCAGCGGCGCGAGCATCGCCCCGAAGTAGAGCCACAGCCCCGGCTCGCCGTCGGTCAGCAAGGGGATCGCGAAAATCGCGACGATAGCCAGCAATCCCAGCGCGAACACGGAGAGCGCGAGTTGCAGCAACCAGTCGCCGCGCCGCCGTGGGGCGCCGCCGGGCGGGGTCGGAGCGGAAGGGTTCGTCACGGTTCGACGGTAAAACTGATGTGCTTGCGTTATTCGCACCGGGGTAGACTCGATAGCAATCGCGTCCTGCAATCCTGCTGGGCGCGTTCTTTTCGCACAGGAAAAGGGCCGGTCGCGCGACCGGCCCGGTAGACGGATGTGCTCGGGCCGTAGGGGTCCGAGTTTTCGATGATGAACGGGTGAGCGCAGTGCCGACCGGCAGGGTGAAGTGGTACGACGTCGAAAAGGGCTTCGGCTTCCTTTCCCAGGACGAGGGTGAGGACGTCTACGTGCGCTCGTCCGCGCTGCCCCAGGGCGTCGAGGGCCTCAAGCCCGGCCAGCGCGTCGAATTCGGCATGGCCGCAGGCCGTCGCGGCCCCCAGGCGCTGAGCCTCAAGCTGCTCGAGGCGCCGCCGTCGGTCCGGCAGGGCCAGGAACGCAACGCGCGCAAGGAGCCTGCCGCGCGCAGGCACACGCCGGACGAGCTGCACGGCATGGTCGAGGACATGATCACCTTGCTCGAGGCGAAGGTGCAGCCGGACCTGCGTAAGGGCAAGTACCCGGATCGCAAGACAGCGCAGCGCATCTCGGAGGTCGTCCGCGCGGTGGCGCGCGAACTGGACCACTGATTCCGCTCGATCTCGCTTCATCCGGGCGGCCGTCGGGCCGAATTCACTCGAGGTAGGCGTTCGGGGCCGCGGAGGTCAAGGGAAGCTCGGGTGCCGGACTTCTGACGCCGATCGTTCGTGGCCGTCCATCGGTGGATTCATCCGGCCCGCAGCGGGTTTCGGGCGAGTCCTGCCCTGCCACCGTGCAGGCGCCGTGCGCTCGGACGCGCACCGGCGTCTGCGGAGTCGGCGAAAGACGTTGCGTCCGATACTCGCTACGCCGTGCTGATCGACCAGGTGGCGTGCGGCACGTAGAACTCCCGGCCCGTTTCGTCGCGGGCGAGGATCGGCAGCTGGAACTCCACGCCGATGAGGCGCAGGTCCGGCTCCGGTTTGGAATCGATGGTGAGGGCGAAGGCCCGGTCCGGGTAGTCGTTGCGGCTGATCACCTGGTCGACTTTCTCGCCGTTCGGCAAGAGGTAGACCAGTTGTGCGAGCCAAGGCGCGTCGGCGACCTTCTTCGGAAGCGACAGCTGCAGTGGGTAACCGGCGGGCACTTCCAGATCGACGGTGCGGCCACGGTGGCAATCCGGCGTGTCGGGCCCGCAATTCAGCGTCGTGAACACCGTGCCGGGGACATTGTCCTCGGGCAGGATGCTGCAGTCCTGCATGGTCACCGAGCAGTAGCTGAACGGCCGCACGGTGACCGTCTTGCCGTGTGCGTAGGCGGTGAGGGTGACGTCGGGCTTCTCGGCGTCGTGGACCAGCACCGCCAGCACGCCCACGAAGGCGACGGTGAGCACGAGCAGTGCGACCGCGGCCAGCGCGGCGATCGTGCGTGCGTTGAGCTTGCTCACCAGATGGGGTCTCCTTGCCCTCGTCGAAAGCGTTCGGCGTCACCGCCGCGCGGCGCCGGGTCCTCCGCCCGAGGCGCGCTCGCCGGATATCCGTGCGGCCGGGTCGTCGGCACCTCTTGCTCCGCGTGCTGGGGACGGTTGCCGCCGAGGCCGGGCAGTAGCGAGTGGCCTCGGAAGCTGAGGAAAGTCTGCACCAAGCCGAGGACGAGTATCACGGTGACCACCGCGAAGCCCTTCCAGTAGTCGGTCGGCAGCAGCACACCGGCCGCACCGCCGACGACCCAGCTCAGTTGCAGCACGGTCTCCGACCGCCCGAAGCCGGAGGCGATCGACTCCGGCGGCAGGTCGTCCTGGATCGAGGCGTCCAGCGACACCTTGGCCAGCGCGCTCGTCCCCGCCGCCACCAGGGCCGCGGTCGCCGCGCCGAGGAGGTTGTCGGCGAACGTCGCGAACAGCGCCACCAGCGCGCACGCCGCCGTGCAGCCGAGCACGACCAGCGAGGGCTTGCCGAGTTTCAGCCGGGCGCCCGTCGCATTGCCCGCGAAATTGCCGATGGCCGCGGCCGCGCCGACCGCACCGAGCATGAGGGCCTGCTGCGCGGGCCGGTGTTCTGTCGCCTTGGCGACGAACGCGACGTAGAAGGTGAGGAACCCGGTCAGGACACGAATGGCGCTGTTACCCCAGAGCCCGGTCACCACGGCGCGGCCGAGCGGTTGCCTGCGCTTGCGCGGCGGGATCGACGACTCCGCGCCGGACGAGAGCACCTCGGTGCGCGCGTCGGCGCCGTGATAGCTCAACGTCGCGGGCACCTCGCCCTCGGTCACCTCCACCCAGGAGGGGATGCGCAGACTCAGATACGTCCCCCCGCAAGCGATCAGCGCCGCGAAGACCAGTGCGCCGTTGGAGCCCGCGATCGCCGCGGCCAACCCGGCCAGCGCTCCGGCGCCCATGGTGCCGCCGACCAGCCCGAACACCGTGAGGCGGGAGTTGGTGCGGACCAGATCTATGTCCGGCGGCAGCACCCGGGGGGTGACCGCGCTCTTGAGCACGGAGAACGATTTGCTGCCGATCATCATGCACAGCGCGAGCGGATACAGCGCCCAGGTGTCGAACTGGAAGACCAGCACCACCGCGACCACCGCGCGCACCGCGAACGACGTCGCCAGCGCGAGGCGGCGACCGCGCTGCAGGCGATCGAGCAGCGGTCCGATCAGCGGGGCGATCACCGCGAACGGCGCGATCGTGATCAGCAGGTACAGCGCGACTTTCGTCTTGCTCTCCGCGGTGGCGCTGGCGAAGAACAAGGTGTTGGCCAGCGCCACCGCGATGGCGGCGTCCAGGGCGAAGTTCGCCATGGTGGCGTAGGTGAGCGCCGTGAGGCCGGACTTGTCCGCGCCGTCGGCCTTGGCCGCGCGCTGGAAGGTCGCGATGCCTTTCTCGGTGAGTTCCCTGCCGCGCATGGCTGCCACGCGGGTGACCGTGAGTTTGCGCGGCATCCGCCGCGCGCCGGCGGCATCGGGGCTCTCGGGTTGCCGGCCCTGATCCTGCGCGGCGGTCTCGGGATGGTCGCCTTCGGCGGGGGCCGGTGTTTCGCTGTACCGGGGCGGCTCCGGACGGTGCGGGAAGACGTGCCGAGCCGCGCGGTCGGAGGCCTTCGGCTGCTCGGCGTCGGGCCCGACCGGGAGCGGCTTGGTGGGCGGAGGCTGCGCGGGCCGTGGCGGGTCGCGTCGCGGGCTCGGCGGCGGTCCCGGCTGGTCATGACGCTCGGCGGCGCGTCCGGATCCCGGTCCGAGCGGTGGTAGCGGCCTGCGGCGCCGCGGCCCGTTGGGTGGCGGATATCGGTCGAAACCGGGATGCCGATCGAACGGCGGGACCTCCTCGCCTTCCCGCCGATCACGGTCGGGACCGGAAGGTTCGCGGGGAGTAGTCACGACTCCAATTCTGGCGCACTCTCGGGCCGGGTGTTCACGCGCGCTCCGGGGTGGCGGCGGAAAGTGATCGTCGTCGCGACCCGCGATCACGCTCAGGCGGGGGCGAAGCGGACCTCGAACATGGTCGGCCAGTTCTTGCCCGTGATCAGAAACCGGTCGGTGCCGGGCAGTTGGGCGATGCCGTTGAGGGCGTCGGCGCCTGCCCGTGCGGTCGCGGGGAGCAGACCGGCGGCGTCGGCGGTCGCCAGCACGGCGCCGGAGTCCGGGTCGATGCGCAGGATCGTGTCGGTGGGCCAGTCGTTGGCGTAGACCGACCCGTCCGCCGCGCATTCGAGCTCGTTGAGGCGTGCGCCGTGGTGACTGTCGAGCTCGACCGAGCCGGTAGGGGCGAAGGTGACCGGATCACGGAAGGTGAGGCGGTCGGTGCCGTCGCTCATCACCAGCCGTCCGTTTGCGGCGCACAGACCCCAGCCCTCGCCGTCGTAGCCCACCCGGCCGCGTTCGGCGAGCGTCGCAGGGTCACGGGCGATGGCCACGCCGTCGTGCCAGGTCAGCTGCCAGAGCGTGGCGCCGGCGAGGGTGATGCCCTCGCCGAAGTACGGGGCGGGCAACTCGGTTCTGGCCAACTCCTCCCCGGTCGTGAGCCGGGACGCGCGCACGCCGGACGCGCCGACCAGCCCGGTGCCCTCGTAGAGCACGTCGCCGTCGACCTCCAGGCCCTGGGTGAACGCCTTCGTATCGTGCGGCCGGGTGGCGATCACCTCGATGTTCATGCTGGGTGCCTGGTCCGCTACGCCGCCGCATCCACCCACGATGAGCAGACCGACCAGCACACTGATGGCCAACGCACGCCGATTGCGTTCCATACGGCAAAATGTAGGCCGTGAGCGCAGTTTCTGTTTCGGAGTCCGGCGTGCGGCCGATTCTGGCCGATGCCGTCGATTTGGCCCGCCGTGCGCTCCTGGAGTTGGAACCGTCGGCCGTCGGCGCGCACCTCGGCGTGATCGCCGAGGACGAGAGTGCGGCGACCCACCGATTCGAGGCCACGCTCCCCGGTTACCGCGGGTGGCAGTGGGCGGTCGTGGTGGCCGCCCCACCCGACGCCGACCACGCGACGGTCAGCGAGTCCGCGTTGCTGCCCGGGCCCGATGCCTTGGTCGCGCCCGAGTTCGTGCCCTGGGAGCAGCGCGTCCGCCCCGGGGATCTCGCGCCAGGGGACCTGCTCGCCCCGCCCGCCGACGACCCGCGGCTGGTGCCGGGCTACGTCGCCACCGGCGATCCGGTGGTGGACGAGGTGGCCTACGAGGTCGGTCTCGGCCGTACCAAGGTGATGAGCAGGGAAGGCCGCGAAGAGGCCGCCGAGCGGTGGTACACCGAACACGGACCCGACTCGGAGATGGCCAAGGCCGCGCCCGCCACCTGCGGGACCTGCGGCTTCTATCTGCCACTCGCCGGGTCGCTGCGCGCCGCGTTCGGTGTCTGCGGTAATGCCATGGGCGCGGACGGGCGCGTTGTCCACGTCGCCTACGGCTGCGGCGCGCACTCGGATACCGAGGTTCCAGCCGGTAACGGGTCGCCGCTGTTCGAGGCGTACGACGACGCGGCCATAGAGGTGATCTCGCTCGAAACCGCCGACTCTCGCGTGGCCCCGCAGGGCGCCGACGAAGCGCCGACAACCGAGGACATTGATCCGCACGGTGCGGCCGCCGAGAATGTCGCGGTGGCCGCCGACCCGGGAGTCGCCGAAGACGCAGCCGTGGCCGGGGATGCCGCCGTGGCCGCTGCGCCTGCTGGAGACGTCTCGACCGGCGAGGGTGCCGCGGTCGTCGAGAAGGCTGTGGACGTGCGGGCTCCTGCGGTTTCCGGGGAAGCTGCCATCGCGCCGGAGGACCGCTCCGAGACCACTGCCACGACCGGCGAGCCCGCGTTCCGCCAGGATGCCGCACTCGGTGAGCGCGCCGCGGTGGTCGAGGAAGCCGCGGCGATCGGGCACGAAGAGGTCGCCGAGAACGCTGCGGTGGCCGAGGATCCAGTCGTCGCGCGAGATGCGGTTTTCGCCCGAGACGACGCCGCCGCGATCGCCGCCGGCGGCGAGCATTCCGGCATCGCGGAAGCACTCGCGGCTGTCGAAGGTGACGAGGCGAAGGAGGACACCGCCGCCTCGGAGGAAAGCACCACCGTCGAGGACTCGGGCGCGACCGCCGGGCCCGCGGGCAGCACGGCGGCTACGCACCGCGATGTGGTCGAGTTCGTCGAGGTCAGCGCCGCCGAGGTCGGCGAAATCGACGCCGCCGCCGCGTTCACCGAATCGAGCATCCCGCCGGCCGTGCGCGCGACGCCGAGCGTGGACGATGCCGCCGAAGCATCGACCGGCCAGGAGCCCGCCTCTGCCGACACGGTTGCCGGGACGGTCGCGGATGAGCCGAGCGTGGCGACGGACGACGCAGCCACCGGTCCGGCTCTCGGAACGGACGAAGCGGCGGACGCCGGTGAAAGCGGTTCGGATGCCGCACCGGTCGATACGGAAAACGCCGATGCCGTCACGCGTCCCGCGGTGGCGACCGATCGCGAGGCCGGTGCGGCGGAGTCCGAGTCGGCCGAGGCTGGCACGACGGGATCACTTGCACCCGGGGTAACGAGCGGTGATGCGTCGCCGGGTTCTGACGATCGGTATGCCGTCGACCCACGCGCGACCGAACCGGACGCTGTCGAGTCGAGCGAAGCAGCCGGATCGAGTGACGCGACGACGGACGCCGTCGAGTCGACCCCGGTGCAATCCGTCGCAGCCGATCCGGATGTGGCCGAGGCTTCCGACGCCGTGTCGCAGGCGCACGAGCCCGCATCGTCGTCCCAGGCGGACACGCCTGGCGCACCGGAACCCACCGCTACGCCGGTCGCCGATGACGCCGAGGCGCGATCCGAGTCGGGTATCGCCGACGCTCCGGGTTCCGAGGCACGGCCGGAGTTCTGGTCATCGCCGCGGAACTGAGCGACGCCGCCGACCCGTTCGGCACTTCGGCGCTGCGAGCGGCGGTGCTCGCCGCATGGCGTGATTCGCCGACGCGGTTGCGTGAGGACGCCGCTACCGAGAACGACCTGGTGCGCGCGGGCTATCGGGACCGCTTGCTGACCGAGTTGGCGCAGAATGCCGCCGACGCCGCGCGCAAGGCGGGCGTGGACGGCGCCGTCGTGGTCTGGCTGGACGGTCGTGACCTGCACGTCGGGAATACCGGTGCGCCGCTGGACGTCTCCGGTGTGCACGCGCTCACCGCATTGCGCGCGTCGGGGAAGTCCGACGGCGGGACCGTCGGTCGATTCGGTGTCGGTTTCACCGCGGTGCTCGCGGTGAGCGACGACATCGAGCTGCGGTCGGCCTCCGGGTCGCTGTGGTTCTCGCGTGCCGAGACTCGGAATGCTCTGCACCGCAACGAGATCCGTTTACCTGCGGTCGATGCGGGCGAATTCGCCCCACCGGTGCTGCGGTTGGCCTGGCCGATCGAGGCGCGACCAGCGGACGGTCTCGACACCGAGGTCGTGCTGCGGCTGCGCGCGGACGTGGACGCCGACGCACTGCTGGCCGCGATGCGCGCCGAAGCCGTCGATCTGCTGCTGGAACTGCCCGCCCTGCACCGCATCCGGATCGGCACGGACGAATTCGTCAGCAGTGCCGAGGACATGGGCGACGGTATGCACGAGGTCTATGTCGACGGCCCCGGCAGCGAACAGCGCACCTGGTGGCAGTACCGCGCGCCGCGCGCCCGCTGGTTGCTGCCGGTGCGTGACGGCAGGCCGGTGGCCGCCGCCCCCGATGTGCTGCGCGCGCCGACCAGATCGGACGAGGAACTGTCCCTGCCCGCCTTGCTCATCGCCGACATCCCGATGCAGCCGGATCGGCGCAGGTTGCTGCCCGGCGCGCGGCTCGGCGAACTGGCCCGCGGCTACGCGGATTTCGCTCGTGCTCTTCCGCCACGCGACCGGCTCGTGCTGGTACCAACGCCCGGGTTCGCTCGCAGCGAGGCCGATGGCCTGCTGCGCGAAGCGCTGCTGCGCGAATTGCAGACGCGTTCTTGGCTGCCGGTAGTCGCCACCCACCGGCACGCCTACCCGGAAGGCCTAGGCGACCCCGAGCCCTTGACCGCGGACCACCTCGGGTCGGGCACTCCCGCTTTTCCCGGCGCGGACGACGAACTGCGGGGCCGAGAATCCGGTGCCGTCGCCGACGTCGAAGCGGGGAACATCGCCGTCCCCACCCGCGCGTACGTCTTGACCGGTCTGACCGCGGAATTGGCCGAGCTGCTCGATGAAGTGGTCGGTCCCCTGGTGATCCCGGACCTCTCCGGACGGGCACACACCGAGGCCATGGGCGCGCTGGACGTGCACCGGCTCGGATTGGCTCGGCTGGCGGAGTTGTCCGGGGGCTTGGAGCGGCCGCCGAGTTGGTGGCGATCGTTCTACGCGGCGCTCGAACCGTTCGTGGTGGATCCGCTCGCGGCGGAGGAGTTGGGCGCGCTGGCGGTGCCGTTGGCCGACGGCAGACTCGTCACGGGGCCGCGCACCGTGGTGCTGGACGATCAGCTCGAGGTCGCGATCCCGCTGCACTGGGCCAGGCTGGCGCATCCGGAGGCCGCGCATCCCCTGCTGGCTCGGCTCGGCGCGCGGTCGGCCACCGCCGAGGATCTCCTGACCGACCCGGGCTTGCGCGCCGATCTGGAGGACCATCCGGGCGACCCGGACACCGCTGATGCCATCCTGCGTCTAGCCGCGCATGCCGACCGGGAGGCCCTGTCTTCCTGGCTGGGGCTGCTGGAATTGCCCGACACCGAAGGTGACTCGCGGCCCGCCGACGAACTGCTGCTGCCCGGCGCGCCGCTGCGCGAGCTGCTGGTGCCTGATGCGCCGTTCGGCACCGTCGACCCAGAACTGGTCGAACGCTACGGCGCGGACGCGCTGCGCGCCGTCGGCGTCGGCTGGGATTTCGGTGTGATCGTCGAAGCCGATCCGACTGGTCCTGACCACGATCTGGACGACGAAGAGCACTGGTGGTCCACGCTGCCGGACGATCCGCCCGAGCTGGTCGCCGTCCGTGACCTGGACCTGATCGATGACGCCGCCTGGCCGGAAGCGTTGCGGCAGTTGGCCGGGTCGCCGCGCACCCGCCGCCTGCTCACCGACACCGACGGCTACACCGCGTGGTGGTTGCGCCGATACGCGCGGGTCGACGGCACTCCGCTGGGACTTCTGCGCCATCCCGCCGACACCGACTTCGACGGTCTGTTACCGGCGTTCGCCGTCGCCGGTGTCGACCCGGACGCTTGTCGCGCGATTCTCGCCGACCCCGCGACGATCACCGACGAGTTGGCCGCCGCTTTGTTGGAGGCGCTCGCCGACACGTCGAGAACTCCCTCGCCGGAGGTCGTCTCCCGCACTCATGCCCGCTTGGCCGCCGCTGTCGCCGCCGGCCTGCTCGACCTCGCCGACCTGCGGCCACCCGATCGCGTGCGCGCGCTCACCGGCGCCGTGGTCGATCCGGAAGACGCGTTCGTCCTCGATCGACCGTGGTTCGGCCTGGCGGTGCCGCCGGATCGATTGGTTGTCGGCGACGCCGGAACGGCCTCGTCTCTGGCGGCTCTGCTCGATCTGCGGCTGGTGTCGGAGGCCGTCACCGGCGAGGTGGTGAGCGTCGGACGTCGCACGACCTGGGCAGCGGAGCCGCTGGGAGTCGTGCTGCGGCAGCTGTTCGCTCTGCCGCCGCAAGCGGGCGAGCTGGTCGTACACCACGACCTGACGGTGCGGTTGAGCGGCGCGATTGAGGCCACGGTCGCGGTGCCCTGGTGGCAGACCGGCTCGGCCGTGCACGTCCGCGCTCCGAGGCCGGGTGGCTGAGCTCGGCTAATGCGCCGCGTACCCCGTGAGCATCTCGCTCAGCAGATCGAGCTGCCCGCGCACGCTCTCGCTGTCGTTGTCCACCAACCAGCGCAGCACCACACCGTCGATGACGTTGAGCGTGAACCGGCTCAGTGTCTGCACCGGGACCGACCAGGTGTTGCCGGTCGCGTCGCGCGCGTGCTCCAGGATGTCGGCGACCGTTGAGTCGTTGAAGTTGTACTGCTCGCGCGCGATCGCGAGTTTCGCCGGGGTTTGTTCGCCCTCGCGCAACGCGTAAGTGGTCGTTTCGTAAGTGAGCAGTTGTCGTTCCGGAGTGGCTTCGATGTTCAGCCACATCAGTTCCAGACCCGCGCGGATCAATTTTTGAAGGGCTTCTTTTCCACTTCCGACGTCCTGCCAAACCGTTTCGTTCGCGTCGACGGAATCGCGCAATTCCATCGACAACGCTTTGACCAGCTCGGTCATCAGCGCGTCCTTGTTTTCGAAACAGTAATGCACCACACCGAGCGAGACGCCGGCCGCCTGAGCGACATCACGCGTGGTCACGCCCGCAACACCCTTTTTCTCGGCAAGGCCGATCGCGGCCTCGATAAGGTGGGCCCGTCGTTCTTCGACGCTCAATCGGGAGGACACCCAAGGGAGTTAAGCGCCCACGGCTCGTGCAGTCAATTCAAGGGTGGAAAAAATCTGGACTGGACGAGTGACCAGTTGTGTGGTTCGCTGCATCGGGACAGAAGGAGACGGGTATGCCGGTGTCACGCCGAACTGTTCTGACTCGGACGGCGATCGGGTCCGCCACGCTCGCGGCCGCGACGGTACCCGGGATGAGCGACGCACTCGGCGTTCCGGCGGCCGCCGCACCGGATTCCGGCGGTTACGAGATCGGTGTCGGACTCTCCGACATCACCGGCCCGGCCGCCGAATGCGGGATGATGGGCTACTCCCAGCTCGAGCAGCAGACCGCGGGCATCCACCTGCGCCCGCGGGCGCGGGCGTTCATCATCGGCGGCGCGGGGCGGCGGATCGTCTTCGTGGTCGCCGAGAACGGAATGATCTTCCAGTCCGTGCACCGCGGCGTGCTGACCGAACTGGCCCGGCGTTTCGGCGACCTGTACACCGAGCAGAACGTCCTGCTGACATCGACCCATTCGCACGCGACCTGCGGCGGCTCCAGCAACGACTACGCCTACAACCTGTCCATCCTCGGTTTCCAGCAGCAGGTGTACGACGCCGAGGTCAACGGGATCGTCGAGGCGATCGCCGCCGCGCACGCCGATCTCGGCCCCGGCTCGCTGTCCCTCGGCCGCGCCGAGCTGCACAACGCGAGCGTGAATCGGTCACGCGTGGCTTGGGAACTCAATCCGCCTGCGGACAAAGAGCATTTCCCGGATGCCATAGACCCCGCCGTGACCACTCTCGTCTTGCGCAAGGGCGGGCGAACGGCGGGGACCATCACCTGGTTCGCCACGCACAACACGTCCATGACCAACACGAACCGATTGATCAGCTCGGACAACAAGGGCTACGCCGCGTTCTCCGCCGAGCACATCGAGCACGGCGTGCGTTACCTGGACGGCAAGCCCGCGTTCGTCGCTGCCTTCGCGCAGACCAACGCCGGTGACATGTCCCCGAACCTGAACCTGCGCCAAGGCTCCGGTCCCACCGAGGACGAGTTCGAGAACACCCGCATCCTAGGCGAGCGGCAGTACACGGCGTCGAAAGAGGCGGTGGCCCAGGCCCGGTCGATCTCCGGCCCGGTCGACGGGACGCTCTGCTACATCGACCTGGCGGACATCGCCGTGGACGGCCGCTTCACGCCGGACGGCATGCCGCGCCGCACCGCACCGGCCGCGGCGGGGGTGTCGCTGATCGCGGGCAGCGTCGAGGACGGTCCGGGACTGCCCGGCGGCCCGATCCCGGAGGGCGTGCGCAACCCGTTTATCGAGTCGCTCGGCGATCCGGCCCAGCCCGCGCCGGTTTGGCTGGCGGACGCGCAGGCGCCGAAAGCGATCGCCGTGCCGTTGGGCCTGCTGCCTCCGGTGCCATGGGTGCCGAATGTGGTGCCGATTCAGCTCGTTCGCATCGGCGAGCTCTATCTGGCCGCCGCGGGCGGCGAGTTCACCATCACGTCCGGCCTGCGCATTCGCAAGGCTGTCGCCGCGGCGCTGAGCGTCCCGCTGGAGCAGGTGCTCATGCAGGGATACGCGAACGCCTACCACGAATACGTCACCACGCCAGAGGAATACGACTCCCAGCAGTACGAGGGCGCTTCGACGCTGTTCGGCCGCTACACGCTGTGCGCCTATCAGCAGGAGTTCACCCGTCTGGCTACGGCATTCGCCGCCCGTGGACCGGTGCCGCGCGGCCCGGCCCCGCGCGATGTGTCCCAGCTGCAACCGAACTTCCAGCCGGGCGCGGGTCCGGACGCGGCCGCGCCGGGTCGCGACTTCGGTGACGTGCTCGTGCAACCGCATCCGTCCTACGGTCCAGGAGACCAAGTGCTGGCCGAATTCGTCTCGGCCCACCCGAAACACGACAATCGGCGTAACGGGACGTTCCTGGAAGTGCAGCGCAGGAATGCTTCCGGCGAATGGGTGCGGGTGGCCAACGAGGGCGAGTGGGCGGTGAAATACCACTGGAGCAAGCGCGGGCTCGCCGAGTCGGTGGCCCGGTTCACCTGGGACATCCCTCTCGACGCCGAGCCGGGACGCTATCGCTTCCAGCACTACGCCACCCGTCTGGATCCCGGCGGCGCGCTCTACCCGCTCACCGGCACGACCGACGAATTCGAGCTGGTCCGAAGGTAACCAGGCCGGCTACAAGCCCGTCTGCGCGCCCTTGTCCCCGCGCCGCGCGCCGCGGCGCTGAACCAGATAGATGACCAGTCCGATCAGCCCCACCACCAGGCCCATCAGGCAGACCGGACGGGCCGACGCCCACCGGTCGCCGCCCGCCCACACCACCACGGTGGCGATCAGCCACAGCGCGCTGCCGACCGCGAGCACGGGGCGCGGGTCGGTCAGGCGCGGCGGAAGCTGCGGGACTTTCTGTGTCACGGGTCAAGCCTAATCGGCCCGGCTCGGAGGAGTCCGCCGCCCGCGCGAAGACGAGGTGGCCGCACCATGGCGGGAAGCCGCGACCGGCCGCCCTCGGTCCCGTATCGTTTGCCACTGTGACAACGCCATCGGATGTCAGAGCCCTTGCTGGTGAGCTCTCGCTGGCGGTCGTTCGACTGACGCGACACCTGCGCGGCCGTCGTGCCGACTCGCAGATTTCGCTGACTCAACTCTCCGCGCTCGCCACGCTGGCGCGCGAGGGCGCGATGACCCCGGGGGCACTCGCCGCCAAGGAACGCGTCCAGCCCCCGTCGATGACCCGCGTCATCGCCTCGCTCACCGACCTCGATCTGGTCGAGCGCAATCCGCATCCGACCGATGGCCGTCAGATCATCGTCTCGCTGTCCCCGGCGGGGCGCGCGCTCATCGCCGACGAAGCCAGCGCCCGCGAGGCATGGATGACCGAGCGGCTGTCGACGCTCACCGAGGACCAACTCGTCGTGCTCACCCGTGCCGTGGCGATCATGAAGCAGATCGTCGCGGAATCCGAGTAAGCGCCACGGCCGCAACGGCGTTCGTCGGGCACGCCGCCGACGGAGTGGGTCAGCGCTTGGCTTTGATGATCCCGGCGCCCCACCACAGCAGGCCGCCCGCGATGGTCAGGCACAGGACGAAGGCCGGATAGACCAGAACTCCGTAGTCGTCGGCCCATCGGGGCAGGCGCGTGAGCTGGGTGGCCGCGCCGATCAGCAGCAGCACTCCCAGAGTCACCGCGATCGGCGCGAGTGGCGCGGTGTCCGAGTCGGCCCGGCGGGCGGTTCGGTCGGTCATGTTGGAGCCCTCCGTGCGGTCGGCTCGGCGCCCGCTCGGGACGCTGTGGGCACTGGAAATAAATCAGTTACCTTCTAGCTAACCTTCGCATGGAGGTGTGATTTCGTTAACACACTGTGATGCGGATCACAGTGTCGTCGCGAGATGGCGCAGCTCTTCTTCCACGGCGTCGAGCGATGGAAACCCTGGTGGACCTGGCGCTATTGCGCGCCGAACGGCCGATCGCTGTCCACGATCTCCCGCCCCAGGGGGAACAGCGAGATCGGGATGAACTTCAGGTTCGCCCAGCCGAACGGAATGCCGATGATCGACAGGAACAGCGGAATGCTGGTGAGCAGATGCCCGAGCGCGAGCCACCACCCCGCGACGATGAACCAGATGATGTTGCCGATCAGCGAGCCCGCGCCCGCGCCCGGCTTCTCCACGGTGGTCCGGC
The DNA here is from genome assembly GCF_042733915.1 of Nocardia sp. NPDC059691. Lineage (NCBI taxonomy): Bacteria > Bacillati > Actinomycetota > Actinomycetes > Mycobacteriales > Nocardiaceae > Nocardia > Nocardia sp. NPDC059691. The sequence goes on from NZ_JBHWFB010000002.1 coordinate 345,870, forward strand.
CGAACGGCCACAGCACGTAGGCGGCGATCCGGAACGACGCGATGCCGAAGGGAATCGTGATGATCAGGATGAAGCAGATGATCCCCGCCGCGATGTAGCCGAGCGCCAGCCAGAATCCAGCGAAGACGAGCCACAGGATGTTGAGGATCAGCTGAATCGGCTTCATGAGACCAGCATGCCAGCCCGCGGCCCGCCGCGCGTCGTCAGAAGAACCAACCGAGCATCGCGTCCCGCTCCGCGCGGAAGGCGCCGTCGAAGGTACGCAGCTGCGCGGCGTCTTTCGCCCGCAACCGGTTCGCCGCGGCGAACACTCGCGCGGGATACGCGCCGAGATACATGCTGCCGAGCACGTCGATGCCGAGCCCGATATCGGCCGCGCGATCGGTCGGCTCGCATTCGGCCTCTCCGTTCCGCACGCGCAGTGCGTACGTGCCGCCCGCGTCCCGGAAGGGATCGGTCACCTCTAGCGTCACGTCCAAGTCGCTCGCGTAAGCGCGGGCTGTCAGTGCCGCCGGGACGTCCATCAGGCGCAGCCACAGCCCGTCGTAGCGGGCGGTGGTGCGCACCAGGCGGGGATCGGTCAGCAGATAGGGCAGCGGGTCGTGGTCGGTCAGCACGGCATCCACCCGTCGCACCAGATCGAGTCCGAGCAAGGCCCGCCACAGGGCCGCGTGTGCCTCGGCCGTGACCGTCCGCATCTCGGCGACTTCCACCGTCCGTGCCCTGCCGTCCGCGTGGTACCGATACAGCGCGTAGCCGTCGGCGTGCAGCAGTCCGAACAAGGTGGTCCCGCCCTCCCGGTAGCGTTGCGGATCATCGAACACGATGTCCCAGGCCGCCGCAGGACGTACTTGCGCGCCGGGCACCAGCCTGCGCCATCGGTCGTAGATCGCCTCCGCCGCCGCGCGCAGCTCGCTCGGCGGGCGCAGCGTCACACCGCCGGGATCGGGTGCCGAGGGGAGGAATTCGGCGAAGCGCCGCTCGATGCCCACCGCGTTCTCCCGTGTCGCGGGACCGTAACCGAATCGGCCGTAGATGCCGCCCTCGCTCGCGGTGAACATGGTCAGAGGCAAGCCGTCGGCCTCGACGCGCCGATGCTGTTCGGTGTACATGGCGCGGAGGATGCCGCGCCGCCGGTGCGTCGGTGCGACGCCGACGCCCGCGATGCCGCACACCCGCACGGTCCGCTCGCCGGGCACGGTCACCGTCATGGTGGTGGACTGCGTGTGCCCGACGACCTCTCCACCCTCGACCGCGACGATCGAGTTCTCCGGCGGGAACAGCAGCGGATTCGGGTCCACCTCGGCCGGGTCGTAGCGGGTGCCGAACGAGGTCTCCACCAGCGTCGTGATCGCGGCCGCGTCGTCCGCGGTGGCCGACCGAATGGTGATTCCCGGCAGGGTCATGCCTCGACCATCCCACGCCCGCGTACCTGCCCGCACCGCATTTTCGCCGTCCGCGACCGCGCGGCGAACACCGATTCGGACCCGGCCGCGGCGGCCCGGCAGGATGGAGCGGTGGCCGAAGTGATCGACATCGATGACCCCGCCGACCCACGGGTCGACGACTTCCGCGATCTCAAGTCGGCCGATCGCAGGCCCGATCTACCCGGGCGCAAAGGGCTGGTGATCGCCGAGGGCGTCGTGGTGGTCCAGCGCATGCTCGATTCGCGTTTCGCGCCGACCGCCCTGCTCGGAGTGGAGCGCAGGCGCGCCGAACTCGCCGACGACTTGGTGACCGTCGACGTGCCGTACTACCGCGCCACGGCCGAGGTGATGGCCGAGGTGGTCGGATTCCACCTCAACCGCGGCGTGCTTGCCGTCGCCCGCCGCCCCACCGATCTCGGCCTGGACGAGGTGATCGAGAAGGCGCGCACGGTCGCGGTGCTCGAAGGCGTCAACGACCACGAGAATCTCGGCGCCATGTTCCGCAACGCCGCCGGGCTCGGCGCCGACGCGATCCTGTTCGGCGACCGCTGCGCCGACCCGCTGTACCGCCGCGCCGTCCGGGTGTCGATGGGACATGTGCTGCGCGTGCCGTTCGCATCCGTGCCGGATTGGCCGGATGGTCTGGATATACTGCGGCGCAAGGGATTCCAGATCATCGCCCTCACGCCCGACCCGGCGGCGGCGAATCTGGCCGCGGCGATGACGGGGGAGCGGGTGGCGTTGTTGCTCGGAGCCGAGGGACCGGGACTGACCGAGGAGGCCATGCGGGCCACCGACGTCCGCGCGCGCATCCCCATGACGCCGGGCACCGATTCGCTGAATGTGGCTACCGCGGCCGCGATGGCGTTCTACGAGCGGGTGAGGACGGCGTGACCGGACCGTACCGGCCGTATCCGTCCTACCAGGACCCGACACCGTGGGGCGCGGGCCTCACCGTGGCGTTCCTGGTGGCGCTGCTGTCGGCGGTCGCGGTGTACGCCTTCGGGGCCGCGCTGGCCGAAGTGCATCCGTTACTCGCGGTGGCGGTGAATCTGGTCGCGGCCGGCGGCGCCGCGCCCACCGCATGGCGTTGGCGTTTCGCTCCGGTGACACGGTGGGTGATCGGAGGCGGCGCGGCGGGCGTGCTGCTCGGGTGGGTCATATTGCTGCTGGGCGGACTATTCGGTTGACACTCCCGGGCCTCGGGGCGACGCGGCTAACCGACGGGGTCATGTCCGCGCAGCCAGCCGAACAGGCCGCGCTTGCGCGAGGTCGTGTGCGCCCCGCCGTCGGCTGAGCCGCGCAGCCCCGAGGTGGGCAGCTTGCCCTTCGGGTGCAGTGCGAACTTGCAGATAGGTATGTCCCCGGGGCCGAGCGCGCCGGATGCGGCGGCCCCGCGGTAGTGGAAGCCCAGCCATTCGTTGTTGGCCGCGTCGGCGAAGTCGGGCGGATCGAACGGCAGCGACTGAGGGTCGGGCAGTTCGCCCGCGCGCCAGCGCACCGGATGCTCGCCGGCCCAGTAGGACCGTTCCCATACCAGCGGAAGTCCCTCGTCCTCCAGGATGTACACCCGGGTCGAGCTGAACGACCTGCGGAACTCGCCGCGCTCCCAGTGCGCGAACGCGCCCCAGCCGTGCTCGACGTCGAACGACACCAGGTAGGTGTGCTCCGAGGCCAGCGGACGTACCAGCAACTCCGGGATCTCGGTCGGGTGGATGCGCGCGGCCTGGGCCGAGCACAGCACCGTCACGCCCGGAAAGCAGCCGATGCAGACCTCGTCGATCGCCGGGCCCGCGCAACCAGCCAGCGTGCCTGCCAGGATCGGCCGCACGTCGCGGTCCTGGTGCAGTTGCTTCGCCAGTGCCAGTGCGGCTTGGGGGTCCGGGTTGTGGTTCGCGCGCAGTACCGCCAGGGGGTCCGGTGCGTCGACGTACCAGAGCGACCAAGCCTTGGACAGCATTCCGGCACCTCCCGATAGTCGCACGAATCGAACTCAGCGAACTTCGAGCAACGCGCGAAGGCATAGGCCGCGGCATCGCTGCGGTCACCGTCGGCGCTCGTCGTCGACCACACCGAAATCTACTCGCACCGCACCGGCCTCGGTGCGGCTTCGCACCACGAACGCCGGTTCGTGACCACTGATTTCGCGCGCTTACGCGTCCGCGATGGACACCTGGAACCGCGCTGACGTGACTGATCGGGTACGACGAAGACCCGCGGTGGCGGGGCGGCGCTCAGTGACCCGAGCTGCGTACCCCGAGCAGTACGTCCTCCCAGGACGGCATCGGGGCCTTGCCGCGCTTGCTGCGCGTCGGCTTCGCCGGAGCCTTGGCCGCGGGCTTCGCGGGCTCCTCGGGCGCGGCGGGCGTCGGCGCGGGAGTGTCCACGGTGGCGGCCGGTGGCACGGCGGCACCGGCGGTAGGCGTCGCGTTGGCGGCGGCCGCGGGAGGCGCGGGAGGCGTAGCCGCGGCGGGCGCCGTGGCGTTGCCCGGCGGGATCGCGGCGGCGCTGCCACCGGCCGCGACGGCCCGCTGTTCGTAGTACTCGTCCAGCGTCGGCTGGCTCTGTCGGCTCGCGGTGCGCGCGGGCGGTGCGGCCGGGGCGGGACGCGATTCGGCCACCGGCTCCGGCTGCGGCGGCGCGGGCTCGGGCTCCGGAGGCACGATCGTGGCCAGTCCGCGCAGCGCGCGTCCGAAATCCGGATCGATCAGATCGGAGGCCGGGTCGTCGAGCGGAGAGACCGAACCCCCGTGCGCGTCGGGCTGGTAGCGCCAGTGCGCGGCGATCTCGGATCGTCCGTTCTGCCACTGCAACTGGGCGACCCAGTAACCCTTCTCGTCCTTCCAGGCGTCCCATTCGGCGCCCTCGATGTTGTGCCCGCGCGCGGTGAACGCGGCGGTGACCACATCGATGAGGATGTCGACGGCGGGACCGTCGGGACGGACCGGGTGGGCCTTCTGGGCGAGCTCGGCGGCGCGGGCTCGCTCCAACAGCACCGGATAGGCGAATCGCTCGACGCGACTGGCCGGCATTCCGGATTCTTCGGTGACCTGTTCCACTGAGGCCCCTGCTCGAATACGGGCCTGGATATCGCGGGGACGCATAGTTGCTTCCATTTCGATCTCGATCTGGCCGAATCGGGCAAGGTCTCCGCGCGCGGCGGCTCGCAGTTTGTCGTCGGCGGGCAGCCGGAACTTCTGACCGGACTCGGTGTCGATACACACGATGTGCGTGGAGTCGGGCGTCACCCCGATCACTCGAAGTTCACGCACCGTTACCTCCTTATCGCGTCGACTCGCGACACCGCCCACTTTCCGAAACAGTAGTGCACTTCTGAGATTCATGGGGCAGGACACGCGGCACGGAAATCTCCTCGGAGACGTCCGTGCCCCGCTAATCTGCTCTGTTCGTTCCGCTATGGCTAATTCTGCGGCGTGTCGATCCCGGGCGTGTTGCGCACTCCGGACCGAAATAGGCGGCGCTCAGCCGAGATTCTGCACGACCCAGTCGATGGCGCGGGTCAGCTGGCTGACGTCGTCCGGATCGATCGCCGGGAACATGCCGATACGCAGCTGGTTGCGGCCCAGCTTGCGGTAGGGCTCGGTGTCCACGATGCCGTTGGCGCGCAGGATCTTCGCGACCGCGGCCGCGTCGACCGAGTCTGCGAAGTCGATGGTGCCGACGACCTGCGAGCGGTGCGCCGGGTCCGTGACGTACGGGGTGGCGTATTCGCTCGACTCCGCCCAGGAGTACAGGCGCGAGGAGGAGTCGAGCGTGCGCTTGACCGCCCAGTCCAGGCCGCCGTTGTTGTTGAGCCACTCGATCTGGTCGGCGAACAGCAGCAGGGTGCCCAACGCGGGGGTGTTGTAGGTCTGATCCTTGGTGCTGTTGTCGATCGCGATCGGCAGCGACAGGAAATCGGGCGTCCAGCGGCCCGACGCCTTGATCTCCTCGACCCGCGCCAGCGCGGCGGGGCTCATCAGCGCGACCCACAGGCCACCGTCGGAGGCGAAGCACTTCTGCGGTGCGAAGTAGTAGACGTCGGCGTCGGTGATGGTCACCGGGAGGCCGCCCGCGCCGGAGGTGGCGTCGATGGCGATGAGCGCGTGGTCCGAGCCCGCGGGACGTCGCACCGGGATGGAGACGCCGGTGGAGGTCTCGTTGTGCGCCCAGCCGATCAGGTCCGCCGACGGGTCCGACACCGGCTCCGGCGCGCTGCCCGGCTCCGCCGAGACCACGATCGGGTCACCGATGAACGGGTTGCCCTTGGTGACAGCGGCGAACTTCGAGCTGAACTCACCGTTGGTCAGGTGCAGCGAACGCTCCCGGACCAGGCCGAACGCCGCCGCGTCCCAGAAAGCGGTGGTGCCGCCGTTGCCGAGTACCACCTCGTAGCCGTCCGGCAGGCCGAACAGCTCGCGCAAGCCGGAGCGCACGCGCGCCACCACGTCCTTGACCGGCTTCTGCCGATGCGAGGTTCCGAACACCGAGGCGCCGACGTTCACCAGCGACTGCAGCTGCTCCGGGCGCACCTTGGAGGGGCCGCAGCCGAACCGTCCGTCGGCGGGCTTGAGGTCGTCGGGAATGGTCGGAAACGCAGAGGTCATGGCCAACAGGGTAGTCGGTGGTGTCGCTGTGGCGACGCCCACACTCCGGCTAACGTAAGCGCCCATGAGCATGCCGTCAGCTAACTCGGGGTGGCGCCTGCGCCGGCGGGCGCGGAATCTCCGCCTGCGCGGCGCGACGGTCTCGGACGCGATGCGGCGGGAGTTGTTGATCCGCGGGGAAGCGGGAACCGCGACGATCCTCGGCGTGCGTCCGCGCCGCACCGAACCGGGACACGTGTTCTGGGTCCGCGTGCAGCTGGCCGGCGAGTTCCCCTACGAGAGCCGGGTGCGGCAGCGAGTGCCGGACGCGGACCTGGAATGGATGCGGCCTGGTGACGTGGTGTGCTGCCGGGTGGACCCGCGCGACCGCGATCGCCTGGTCCTGTACGTGCCCGACCTCGAAGAAGCGGGCCGGGCGAGCATCGCGAAGATCCTCGCCGACGGCCGCCGCGCCGACGCCACCGTGCTCGCCGCCGCGCCGGTCGCGGCCGACTACTCCGGTCGTGACGACCCGGTGCTGCGGCTGGACCTCGAACTGCGCGCCTGGGACGAACCCAAGCCGTGGCGGGTACGGCTGGTCCAGCCGGTGCCGCTGCACGCCCTCCGGCTGGTCGACCTGGGCAGGCATCTGGAGGTCGCCTTCTTCGAAGTGGACCGCGGCGACACGGTCGCCGTCGACTGGGTCGCCTCGCTCGAGGAGTAAACCTCTGGCGAATACGGTCGAGCGGCTACAGGTGCACGAAGGTGAAACCCATGGCGCGAATCTTCGGCAGCGCCGCGATCATCCCCGCTCCGGTTCCGGAGCGCGGCCGATGCATATGGGCCAGTGAAATAGCGCCGGGCGCGGCGGCATTCATCGCCGATTGCACTTGGGTGGCCGACGCGGTCGCGCCGAAATCGGCGTTGATACTGAAACCGACCGGGGTTTCGCCCAATTCGTTGACGATGGACACCGCGACGTCGTCGTAATGCGCGGTGCCCGCGCGGAAGAATCGCGGCGGCTTGCCGGTGATCGTGGTGAGCAACTCGTGGTTGGCCCACACTTCGTCGGCCGCCTCCCGCGCCGAAGCGGTTCCCGCGATGCCATAGGCTTCGCGGCCGTTCACCGACAGCGGTTTGTGCGCCACACCGTGGTTGGCCAGTTCGAAGAGCGGATTCGCCGCCAACTGCGCGGTACGCGCGCGGTTGGCATCGATCCAGCGTTTGTTGAGGAACAACGTCGCCGGAATTCGCTCGCTGATCAGGAAGTTCACCAGCGACTCGTCGATGTCGTTGTTGCCGGTCCCGCCGCAGGCGTCGAAAGTGAGCGCCATCTGTTTGCCCGCGGCGGTGAAAGCACTTGTGATTCCCGCCATCTCGACGCCCCACCGCTTCGGCGAGATCCCGGCGTGCCTGGCGGCGACGGCGACCGGTGTGCCCGCGTCCAGGGACGCGGAGACCGGAGCGGCCCGCATCCCGGTGGTGGCGCTGGGCGCGACCGACGCGCGCGCCTGCGTGAGAGCCGTGTTCTGTGTGGTGCCGCACCCGGTGGCGGCGAGTCCTGCGGCCAGAGCGGCGCCGACGCCGAGCATCCGCCGCCTCGATATTCCTTCGTCCAGCATCCCTCTAGTCCTCTAGCTTCCCCTCCCGGATGCTACGCGAGCCGGACGCGACGGCGGGACAACAGCTTCCGCCGTCACGTCCGGCTCGCGGTCGTGACGCTGTGGTCGCGCTACGTGTGCGCGATCGTGGCCCAGCCCTCGACGTCCTCGGGCCTGCGAGGGGAGGGGCCGGTGTAGATGGCCGCCGGGCGGACCAGCTTGCCCAGCTGCTTCTGCTCCAGGATGTGCGCGCACCAGCCCGCGGTGCGGCCGCAGGTGAACATGGCGGGCATCATGTGCGCGGGCACCTCGGCGAAGTCCAGGATCACCGCGGCCCAGAACTCCACGTTGGTCTCGATGGCGCGGTCCGGACGGCGTTCGCGCAGCTCCGCCAGTGCGGCCTGCTCCAGTGCGGCGGCGACTTCGTAGCGCGGCGCGGCCAGGCGCTTCGCGGTGGCGCGCAGCACGCGGGCGCGCGGGTCCTCGGCCCGGTAGACCCGGTGACCGAAGCCCATCAGCTTCTCCTTGCGGTCCAGGATGCCCTTGACCAACGCACGCGCGTCGCCGGTGCGCTCGACCTCTTCGATCATCGGCAGCACGCGCGCGGGCGCGCCGCCGTGCAGCGGGCCGGACATGGCGCCGATCGCGCCGGACAGCGCCGCCGCGACGTCGGCCCCGGTAGAAGCGATCACCCGGGCGGTGAAGGTGGAGGCGTTCATGCCGTGCTCGGCGGCGGAGACCCAATAGGCGTCGATGGCCTCGGTGTGGCGCGGGTCCGGGTCACCCTTCCAGCGGGTCATGAAGCGCTCGGTGACCGTGGTGCACTCGTCGATCTTCTTCTGCGGGACCGCGGGCTGGTAGATGCCGCGCGCCGACTGCGCGACGTACGACAGGGCCATCACCGAGGCGCGGGCCAGGTTCTCGCGAGCGGTCTCGTCGTCGATGTCCAGCAGCGGCTGGTAGCCCCAGATCGGCGCGAGCATGGCCAGCCCGGCCTGCACGTCCACGCGCACGTCACCGGTGTGTACCGGGAGCGGGAACGGCTCGGCGGGCGGTAGGCCGCGCCCGAACGATCCGTCGACAAGTAGCGCCCACACGTCACCGAAGGTCACCCGGCTCCCGACCAGGTTCTCGATGTCGACTCCGCGGTAGCGCAGCGCGCCGCCGTCCTTGTCCGGTTCGGCGATGTCGGTGGTGAAAGCCACCACGCCCTCGAGGCCACTGACGAAATCGCTGGGAACGGTGGCCTGCCCACCGGAAACCGCGGGGCTGGTAGTCATGTCGCGACTCTCCTTGCACTTGGGTCGCATGTTCTCGCCGATGGGAAGTTGTCGGATTTGACGAGCACATGCCGATCATCAAAACCTTAGCTCCCCGCTACCGAGGAGTAACGTCTGCCCCATGCGTGACCTGGACAATTCATCGGATCTCGCGGCCATGCGGGTCGACTACGGCGGCCTCCCGCACGGCGGCAACGACGACGTCGACTTGGACGAGACCTGGCTGGCAGGCGGCTGGGAGCCGCTGCTGCGACATTGGATCGAACAGGCCACTGCGGTCGGCATCGCCGAACCCAACGCGATGGTGCTGGCCACGGTGTCGCTGGCCGACGGCACGCCGCGGCCGGTCGCGCGGACGGTGCTGTGCAAAGGGCTCTCCCCGGAGGGTGTGATCTTCTACACGAACTACGACTCGGCCAAGGGCGCTCAGTTGACCGCCCTCCCGTATGCCGCGGTCACCTTCGTCTGGCCCGCGCTGGGCAGGCAGGTGCACTTGCGCGGCGCGGTCGAGCGGGTTTCCGCCGAGACGACGGTGGCCTACTGGCGTTCCAGGCCGCGGGACTCGCAGCTGGGCGCATGGGCCTCGCGCCAGTCCCAGCCGATCGGCTCCCGGGCCGAACTGGATCGCACGCTGGCCGAGACGACCGCGCGATTCGCCGATACCGACGAGATCCCGGTGCCGCCGCACTGGGGCGGTTTCCTGGTCCGTCCCGACGAGGTCGAGTTCTGGCAGGGACGGCGCGGCCGGTTGCACAACCGCATCCGGGTGCGGATCCAGGACGCGGGGACCACGGTCGAGCGCTTGCAGCCCTGACGTATTCCCAGCGCCGGCGTGAGAATTCTCGCGTCGATCCGGAGGGGAGGACTGATTACGCTGCGGCGGTGAAACTGCTCGCCGACACCACTCCGCTGCGCAATCCGGACTTCCGACGCCTCTGGAGCTCGGGCATCGTCACCATGATCGGCGCGCAGTTGTCCGTGGTCGCGGTTCCGCAGCAGATCTTCCAGATCACCGGCAGTTCCGGTTACGTCGGCTTGGCCGGTCTGTTCGGCTTGGTGCCACTGATCGTGTTCGGCCTGTGGGGCGGCGCGCTCGCCGACGTGCTGGATCGGCGCAGGCTCCTGCTGATCACCAACTCGGGCACCGGCCTCACCGCCCTGGCCTTCTGGTTGCAAGCGGTGGCAGGGGCGGACAACGTGTGGCTCGTGCTCGGCCTGTTCGCCGTGCAGCAGGCGTTCTTCGCGGTGAACCAGCCCACCCGCAGCGCCACCATCCCCCGCCTGTTGCCGGAAGGCCAACTGGCCGCCGCGAATTCGCTGAACATGACGGTGATGCAATTCGGCGCCATCGCGGGTCCGGTGCTGGCCGGGGTGCTCATTCCCGTCGTCGGGCTCGCCACGCTCTACCTGATCGATGCGGTCGCGCTGCTGGCCACGTTGTGGGCGGTCTGGCGGCTGCCCGAGTTGCCGCCGACCGGAACGGTGCGCCGCGCCGGATTCCGCACCGTGCTGGACGGTTTCGGTTACCTCGCCACGCAACGGGTGCTGCTGGCGTCGTTCGCGGTGGACGTGATCGCCATGGTGTTCGGCATGCCGCGCGCGCTGTTCCCGCAGATCGCGCACGAGACCTTCGGCGACCCGGCGACCGGTGGCGTCGCGCTCGGCCTGTTGTTCGCCTCGATGTCGGCGGGCGCGGTGCTCGGCGGCGTGTTCTCCGGGTGGATTCCGCGCATCCGCAGGCAGGGCTTCGCGGTCCTGGTCTGCATCGCGCTGTGGGGGCTGGCGATGGTCGGCTTCGGCCTCGCCGTCGGGCTCACCGGCTACGGTGTCGGTCTCGGCGCCGGGCTGTGGATTGCGTTGGTGTGCTCGGCCTTCGGTGGCGCGGTGGACATGGTCTCGGCCGCGCTGCGGGTCACGATGCTGCAGACGGTGGCCACCGACGAGCTGCGCGGGCGGCTGCAAGGGGTGTTCACCGTGGTGGTCGCGGGCGGCCCGCGCATCGGTGATGTTGCCCACGGTTTCGCGGCAGCGAGCCTGGGTACCGCTGTAGCCGCGGCGGGCGGCGGTGCGCTCGTGGTGGTGGGTGTGCTGATCGCGGCGGTCGCGTTTCCGGCCTTCACGCGTTACCGTGTCGGTCGCGCTCCTGCCGAAATCGCCGTGTGACGTGCAGTGCTAACGCTTGGCGACCGCGTTTCGCGGAAGCCACCGGACCTCACCGCGCCGGGACGTGTTTGTGAGCCGCCGCAGGACTACCCTCCGGTATTGTCCGCGTCGGCCAACGGCTAGCGTTGAGGCAAGCGCATCGTGCGCCACCGCGCCGGTGCCTGTGGTTCTAGCCTGAGAGGGATCCTTCCGTGCCCGCTGAGAACATCATCAACGTCGACGACGACGCCAAGCCGGTCCTTTCCTACCCCGGCGGCGAGTTCCCGATGACGGTCACCAGGGCCGCCGAGGGCAACGACGGGATCGAGCTGGGAAAGCTGCTGGCCAGCACCGGGTATGTGACGTACGACCCGGGCTTCATGAACACCGCCCCGACCAAGTCGGCGATCACCTACATCGACGGTGAGGCGGGCATCCTGCGCTACCGCGGCTACCCGATCGACCAGCTCGCGGCGGCCTCGACCTTCATCGAGGTCAGCTACCTGCTGATCTACGGCGAGCTGCCCACGCAGGCCCAGCTCGAGGACTTCACCGACCGCATCCGCAGGCACACCCTGCTGCACGAGGACCTGAAGCGGTTCTTCGACGGCTTCCCGCGCAACGCGCACCCCATGCCGGTGCTGTCCTCGGCGGTGAACGCCCTGTCGGCCTACTACCAGGACTCGCTGGACCCGCGCGACCCCGAACAGGTCGAGCTGTCCACCATCCGGCTGCTGGCCAAGCTGCCCACCATCGCGGCCTACTCGTACAAGAAGTCGGTCGGCCAGCCCTTCCTCTACCCGGACAACTCGCTGAGCCTGGTGGAGAACTTCCTGCGGATGACCTTCGGCTTCCCGGCCGAGCCCTACGAGGTGGACCCCGAGGTCGCCGCGGCGCTGGACATGCTGCTCATCCTGCACGCCGACCACGAGCAGAACTGCTCCACTTCGACCGTGCGCCTGGTCGGCTCGTCCGACGCCAACCTGTTCACCTCGGTGTCCGGCGGCATCAACGCGCTGTGGGGCCCGCTGCACGGCGGCGCGAACCAGGCCGTGCTGGAGATGCTCGACGGCATCAAGGCCAGCGGCAGCGACGTCAAGGAGTTCATCCGCAGGGTCAAGAACAAGGAAGACGGGGTGAAGCTCATGGGCTTCGGTCACCGCGTCTACCGCAACTACGACCCGCGCGCGTCGATCGCCAAGAAGCACGCCGACGCCATCCTGAGCAAGCTCGGCGGCCACGACGAGCTGTTCGACATCGCCCAGGCCCTGGAAGAGGCCGCGCTCACCGACGACTACTTCATCGAGCGCCGCCTGTACCCGAACGTCGACTTCTACACCGGCGTCATCTACAAGGCGATGGGCTTCCCGACCCGCATGTTCACCGTGCTGTTCGCGATGGGCCGGCTCCCCGGCTGGATCGCGCACTGGCGCGAAATGCACAGCGAGCCGCTGAAGATCGGCCGTCCCCGGCAGATCTACACCGGCTACGGCGCTCGCGATTACCGCGAGATCAACAATCGCTGACGAAATCCATCCACCATCTATCGAAGGGGATAGCCGAATGACCAAACCGGAGATCGAGTTCCAGGCAGGGCCCGCGCCCACCGAGCTGGTGATCAAGGACATCATCGAGGGCGAGGGCAAAGAAGCCGTGCCCGGCGGCACCGTGGAAGTGCACTACGTGGGCGTCGAATTCGAATCCGGCGAAGAGTTCGACTCGTCGTGGAACCGCGGCGAGTCCATCACCTTCCCGCTGCGCGGCCTGATCCAGGGCTGGCAGGACGGCATTCCCGGGATGAAGGTCGGCGGTCGTCGTCAGCTGACCATCCCGCCGGAGCTGGCCTACGGCGGGGCGGGCGGCGGTCACCCCCTGTCCGGCAAGACGCTGGTCTTCGTGATCGACCTGCTGAACGCTAACTAGTCTTGCGGCGCCGCGTGTTGCGGCCCTCTTGTGGCTCGCGTATGGCCCGTCTTCTGTAGAAGAAGACGGGCCATCGTCGTATCTACTTCCTGACGATCTCGACCGGGTCGGTCAGGGCCGCTGCCAGCGCTGCTTGCTGGGTGCTGCTACGTTGCGGCAGCGCGGCCACCGCCTTGTCGGTTTGCGTGCTCAGGTTGTGCACGATGTTCTGTAGCTGGCTCACGCCGCCGGTGAGCTGGCCGATGGCGCCGACCAGTTGAGCGCCGCCCTGTTCGGCGAGCTGCGGCAGGCCCTCGGCGAGTTTCGCGCCTTCGGACAGTTGCGCGCTCGCGCTGGTCAGGCGGTCGACGACGGTGCGGAGCAGGGTGCCGAGATCGGTGTCGGGGTCGACCGCGCCGCCGACGAGCGAGCCGAGGCCGGTCAGCTGGGATCCCGCCTGCGCGGACACGCCGCGCAGCGCTTCCAGCTTCCCGATGACGTCGGCGAGTGCCGGGTCGCTCGCGAACGGCAGTGCGCGCAGCAGCGGCAGGATCTGGTCGAGTCCGCCGCTCACCGTGTTCGCCGTTCGTTCCACCTGCGCGATCGTGATGCCGGTCGAATCGAGGGCCGCGGCGAGCCGGCCCGCTTGCGCGGCAGCGCCGTCGACGGTGGAGTTCAGCAACGCGATGGCCGAAGTGAGTTGCGCCGATCCGGATTTCGCGAACTCCAGGAAGCCGAGCAACTGATCGGCGCCGGAGCTGAACTGGTCGGCTCCCGCGGCGGCCGCCTCGACGCCCGCGTTGAGCAACTGGGCGCTGAACTGCACCTGCGACATCTGCGACCTGGCCTGCGCGACAGCGGTGAGCGCGGCGTCGACGCCTGCCGCGCCGATCCGGTGCGTCACCGCGGTCACCGCGCCGTGCACCAAGTCGGCGTCGGCGTGTTCGTTCGTGTCCACGGCGACCTTGGCCCGCTTCGGTTCGGGCCCGGCCAAAGTGCCCATAGACGCCGTGAGGTCGGCGGGCAGCGTGATCACCGCGGCGTAGTCGTCGGTGTTCGCCGCACCCGGCGCCGCGGCGGTCCATTCGTAGCCGCCCGCGTCCTGCAATGCCTTGACCACGCGCGCCCCTGTCGGCCCGGCATCGGCATTGACCAGCGCGATCCCCGTCGGCCCCCGATCCGTCCCGGTCCAAGCGGTGAGCCCGGCGCCGAGCGCTCCAGCTGCGACGAGGGCGACGACGAGAAGGCCCCAGCGGGCGCGTTTTCCGATCACGCCGCAGACCCTAAACGCGAGTTATGGCGCCCCCCTTGGCGTTTCTCTGAGAGTTGTCTAAGTTGCCGGCCGCTCTGGTAAGTCCAGGACCAAGCGGATGCCGCCGAGGGTACCCGCGTCGAAATAGGCCCGGCCCCCGTGGAGTTGGGCCTGCTGAGCGACCAGAGCGAGGCCGAGCCCGGAGCCACCCTTGCTCGCCTGGCTGCCGCGGAAGAAGCGGTCGAAGACGGCCTCGCGCTCCTGCGGCGGGATGCCGCGCCCGTTGTCATCGATCGAGATCACGATGTGGCCGTCGGGCACACGGTGCGCCGAGACCAGGGCCTCGGTCGCTCCGCCGTGTTTGACCGAGTTGGCCAGCGCGTTGTCCACCGCCAACCGCAGCCCGGCGGGCAGGCCGCGGGTGACCAGCTCGGCGTCGGAATCGATGCGCACGACCAGGCCGGGGAAGTGCCGCATGGCGTCGTGCGCGGCTTGGTCGCACAGGTCGCCGACGTCGGTGGCGACGTGGTCGCGCTCATTGGTCAGGTCGCCGGTGGCCAGCCGCTCCAGCGCCGCGAGCGTGCTCTCCACCCGGCCCTGGCTGCGTTGCAGGTCGCCCAGGATCTCCGACCGCTGCGACTCGTCCAGGTCGAGTGTGCGCAGTACCTCGAGATCGGTGCGCATCGCGGTCAGCGGGGTGCGCAGTTCGTGGGCGGACACGGCGGCGAAGTCGCGGGCGGTCTCCAGTGCGGCGGCGGTCTGCGCCTGCGCCTGGTCCACCCGCTGCAACATGGTGTTCACCGCGTCGGCCAATTGCTCCGCCTCGTGCACGCCCGCGCCCTCCACCGGCGCCTGCGGATTGCTCGGATCGGGAAACGCGCTGCGTGCGCCCACCTGCCGGGTGAGCCGGACGATCGGGCGCACCGCAGCGCCCGCGAGCAACCAGCCGAGCCCGGCGGCGGCGGCGATGGCCAGCAGCGCGCCGCCGAGCACCCATCGTTGCTGCTCGGCGGTGGCCTCGGCCGCGTCCGCGGCGGGTATGCCGATTGCGACCACGCGGCCCGCGGGCTGCTTCTCGGTGGTGGTCAGGATCCGGTAGGGGGTACCGCCCACCGGCACGGTGCGGGAGCCGGTGGGCAACTCGGGCAGTTCCGTGGGCGTGCTCGCGACCACCTCGCCGTTGTCCCGGACGGTCACCGCCATGTTGTTGTTCAAGCCGGTCAGGCTGATGAACCGGACGGCGATCTGCGGCTCGATCAGCACGATTCGCGCCGCGACGTCGAGTTGCTGGTCGGATTGCCGCACGTTGTTGCGCTCGATGGCGCGGATGCTGATCAGGCTGATCAGCGTCACGATGATGATCGCGCCTGCGGCTGCCGCGCCCGCGACGCGGGTGCGCAGCGAAAACGATCGGCGCCGACGGGTTTTCGGCGGTGCGGCGGCGGGCACCGTCATTTCGGCGCTCGCAGCACGAACCCGACGCCGCGGATCGTGTGCAGCAGCCGGGGAGTGCCGTCCACCTCGAGCTTGCGGCGCAGATAGCCGACGAAGACGTCCACCACGTTGGTGTCGGCGGCGAAGTCGTAGCCCCACACCAGTTCCAGCAGACGTTCCCGGCTCAGCACCACTCCGACGTTCCTGGCCAGCGTCGACAGCAGTTCGAATTCCCGTTTGGTGAGTTCGATCTCGCGGCCGTGCAGCAGCGCGCGGTAGCCGGCGACGTCCACCTCGAGCGGGCCGATGGCGACCGCTCCCGGGGTCGCGGGGGCTGGTACGTCCGACCGCCTGCGCAGCAGCGCCCTGATCCGGACCACCAGTTCCTTCAGCACGAATGGTTTGACCAGGTAGTCGTCGGCGCCGGACTCCAGCCCAGCGATGCGGTCGTCCACCGACGCGCGGGCGCTGAGCACACAGATCGGCACCTCGTTGCCCATCGCGCGCAAGGCGGTCACCACGCCCGCGCCGTCGAGCACCGGCATGTTCATGTCCAGCACGATGGCGTCGGGCGCGTTCTCGTTCACACTGCGCAACGCCTGTGCGCCGTCCCTGGCCACCAGGACTTGGAAGCCGGACAAACGCAGCCCGCGCTCGACCGAGGCGAGCACGTCCTCGTCGTCGTCGACGACGAGAACCGTCGGGTTCGAGGTCGAGGTCACGTCGTCCATTCTGCTCCCCGCCTCCGTGAATCTTCGGTCGTGCGAGTCGGCGCGCGGACTCGCGTTCGGAACCAGGGGATGACCCGCCGGAATACGGAAATGCCCGGCGAGTCACCCGTGTTTCCGCGGGATCAGTAGTTGTGGCAGGTCTCCGCCACGACGCGGATGGTGTCGCGCAACTGCGCGGTCCGCGGGTCGTTCTCCGCCTGGCGCGCCGCGTCCGGGTTCTCGTCGATGGCCCGCCGCAATTCGGCCCTGCGCTGCTCGACCGGCTGGTCGAACTTGCGTTGCAACTCGGCCTTCTGGTTCGGGTTCGCGTCGAGCATCGCGGCCAGCTGCGGCGCCTTGTCGTGCAGGGCCGCGTCGACCTGGGCGAACGAGCAGTCCGAGGTCAGCAGGGGCTCGGCGTATTCCATCGGGCCCGCGGCGGCGATAGCGGGGCTCAGTAGCAACGTGACCGTGGCGATTCCACCTGCTGCCGCGGCGGCGACGGCGGGGCGGCCTACGGAACGTTTCATGTCTCTGCCTCCAGATCATCGAGGGGTTTCGGGCGGTCTCGAGGCTATTTCGAACTGCTGGCACCGACATGAACATCCTCTGAGGAAACTCTGAGGACGTTAACGGCGGTGCGGAAACTCAGGACGGCGCAACCGGATCCACGTCCGGCGCCACTACGTCGTCGGTGTTCTCCGTGTTGTGCGCCGGGTCCCGCCATTCGGGACGCGCCGCGCGGATCTGCTGCTCCAGCGCCACCAGCACCGCCGGATCCTCGATGGTGGAAGGCACCTCGAAAGTCTCGCCGGAGGTGATCTGCCGGATGGTCTTGCGCAAGATCTTGCCTGACCTGGTCTTGGGCAGCGCGGTCACGACGATGGCGTCGTGCAGCGCGGCGATCGCGCCGACGTGGGTGCGCACTCGCTCGATCAGTTCGTCGCGCAGCCGGTCGGGATCGATGTCGACGCCGGACTTGAGCACCACGTACGCCAGCGGCCGGTGCCCCTTGAGTTCGTCGGGCAGCCCGATGACGGCGCATTCTGCGACGGCCTCGTGCCCCGCGATGGCCGCCTCGATACTGCCCGCCGAAAGCCGGTGCCCGGCCATGTTGATCACGTCGTCGCTGCGGCCGAGGACGTACAGGTAGCCGTCCTCGTCGAAGTAGCCGGAGTCGCCGGTGAGGTAGTGGCCGGGATACGCGGAGAGATAGGAGCGCTCGTACCGGGCCTCGTCCCGCCAGAGGCCGGTCAGCGTGCCGGGCGGCAGCGGCAGACCGATGACGATGTTGCCTTCGGTGTTCGGCGCCACCGCGTTGCCGGAGGAATCGAGCACGCGTAGTCGATAGCCGGGCACCGGTACCGAGGCCGAGCCCGGTTTGATCGGCAGCTGCTGCAGGCCGAGCGGGTTCGCGCAGACCGGCCAGCCGGTCTCGGTCTGCCACCAGTGATCCACGACGGGGCAGTCCGAGCGGCCCGCGAGCAGGGTTTCGTCGGCCCAGGCGTAGGTGGCCGGGTCCAGGCGTTCGCCCGCGCAGAACAGCGCGCGCAAGGAGGACAGGTCGTGGCGGTGGGCCAGCTCGGCCTCGGGGTCGGCCTTGCGGATGGCGCGTAGCGCGGTCGGGGCGGTGAACAGCACGTCGACCTTGTGCTTGTCCACCACCCGCCAGTACGCGCCCGCGTCCGGGGTGCCGACCGGCTTGCCTTCGTACAGCAGCGTGGTGGCTCCGACCAACAGCGGCGCGTAGACGATGTAGGAGTGTCCGACCACCCAGCCCACGTCGGAGGCGGCCCACATCACCTGGCCCGCGTCGACGTCGTAGATGTTGCGCATCGACCAGGCCAGGGCGACCGCGTGCCCGCCGTTGTCGCGGACCACGCCCTTCGGTTTCCCGGTGGTGCCGGAGGTGTAGAGGATGTAGAGCGGATCGGTCGCGGCGACCGACACCGGGTCGGCCCGCGGCGCGTCGCGGACGGCGTCGTCCCAGTCGAGCCACTGCGCGGCCACGGTCTCCGCCGAACTCGGCAGGTACTCGGTGGCGGGCTGCGGCGCGGGAAAGTGGATCGTGTCGAACTGCGGCCGCTGCTTGACGATCACCGTGCGCGGCGCGGTCGTCTCGGCGAGATCCAGCGCGTGCAGCACGATGGGCGGATATTCGATCTGCTTGCCCGGTTCCAGGCCGCCGGACGCTGTGATGATCAACACCGGCTCGGCGTCATCGATGCGCGCGGCCAGCTCCGGGGCCGCGAAGCCGCCGAACACCACCGAGTGCACCGCGCCGATGCGGGCGCAGGCCAGCATCGCGATCACCGCTTCGGGGATCATCGGCAGGTAGATCACCACGCGGTCGCCCGCGGCGACGCCCAGCCGCGCCATCGCCCCCGCGAACCGCGACACCTCGTCGAGCAGCTCGGCGTAGGTGTAGACAACGGTGGCGTCGGTCATAGCCGAGTCGTATATCAGTGCGGGCTGATCGGCGCGGCTCGGCGAGTCCGGGGTGGTGGGGTGGACGTGGCGGTCGAGCGCGTTGAAGGAGGTGTTGAGCCGGGCGCCGGAGAACCACCTGGCTACCGGGCGGGCGCCGCTGTCGACGATCTGCGTCGGCGGCACGTCCCAGTCGATCGCTTCGGCCGCGCCGGCCCAGAACTCGGCTGGATCCACCAAGCTGGTCTGGTAGGCCGGTCGGTACTCGTGCCGCACGTTCAACCCCGTGACTCCCTAGCCTCGCCTCGATGCCCGCCTCGATAGATCTGGTTGATTGTGGCAGACTTCACGCGACGCCCGGGTGGGTGCCGCTACCTTTGGTTTTGCCTGGAACCGGCAGGTCAATGATCGCGACATCACGCCCCGTCACCCAAGAAGTTATTGATCCGTTAGAATCTGATGTCACTTATTTGGGCCGTCGTAGACGCAATTTCTCGGCCAGCCGCAGCTCTCGGCCAGCTCCACCTGTCGAGCCAAGCACGCGATTGTGGAGGTTCGGTTGATGGCGCGTGGTAGAGGCCAGTTTGGAAAGTGAGTGGGAGATGCGTGACGCCGCTAGCTCCGGCAGTAGCCGCTGGGCGCTGGGCAACTGGGACCTGCGCTGGAAGGTGACGGCGGTCCTCGCCGTGCCTCTCGCGGTCGCGGTCGGCCTCGGCGTATCCAGGATCTCGTCGGAGTTCGCGGACTCGAACCGGCTCGCCGACGTCTCGGACAACGTCGCCGCCATCCCCTCGGTCACCGCGCTCAGCGCGCAGACCGCCACCACCGCGGGCTCGCAGATGATCTCGCTGGGATCCAACCAGTCCGTGGTGACCGACCAGAACCTGGCGGACCTGGACAAGGCGATCGCAAACGCCGAGAAGGCGGTCGGCAAACTCGACGGCGTACCGGGCGCGCGCGCGGCCATCGACAGCATGCTCACCCAGGCCAAGGGGGTGCGCGCCCAGGGCAAGTCGGTCTCCACCGGCCCGCCGTCGGACACCCTCGCGCTGATCGACCGCGTCCGCAGCGACAGCGTCCGGATCGTCGAGACGACGGTCGGCCAGGTCAGCGACACCGCGGTGGACGCGGCCAAACTGCGCCTGGTCGACTCGCTCAACACCCGTGCCACGCTGGTCAGCGAGCTGGCGGCCTTCCCTGAGGTGCTTCGCTCCCAGCAGTCCGGCGTCCAGAACTTCCTCATCGCCTCCAACACCGAGCGCGCGCTGCTCAACGTGCTCGCGCACCGCTTCGCCGACGGCGACACCTCGATCGCCGACCTGCGCGCGGGCATCGACACCAGGATCGCGCTGCTGACCAGCCCGCAATCGCAGGCGGGCCAGCTTCCGGTCGGTGACCTGAAGAAGTCGCTGACCGACAGCCTCGCGGTGTACGAGCACGTCGTCGGCAAGGCGACCAAGGACATCGACTCCGCTATGGACTCGCTGGTGACCACCGCCCAGCGGGACGCGTGGACCTATACCGCGGTCGTCATCGCGACCATCCTCGCCGCGCTGCTGCTCGCGGTCTTCGTGGCCCGCTCGATGATCGTCCCGCTGCACCGGCTGCGGTTGGCCGCGCTGCGCGTGGCCGAGAGCGACCTGCCGCACGAGGTCGCCCAGCTCCGCACCGGCGCCTCGCCGGAAGAGGTGCCGCTGGAGCCGATGCCGGTGCGTAGCACCGAGGAGATCGGTCAGCTCGCCCGCGCGGTCGACGACATCCACGGCCAGGCGCTGCGCCTGGCGAGTGACCAGGCGAAGATGCGTTCGCAGGTCAACGACATGTTCGAGACCTTGGCGCGGCGGTCGAAGTCGCTCGTCGACCATCAGCTCACGCTCATCGAGGCGATGGAGTACGACGAGAAGGACCCGCGCCTGCTGGAGAACTTGTTCCGGCTGGACCATCTCGCCGCCCGTATGCGCCGTAACGGCGACAACCTGCTGATTCTCGCGGGCACCAGGCAGCGCCGCGCCAAGTCCGCCCCGGTCGAGATCGCCGACGTGCTGCGCGCCGCGATCTCCGAGGTGGAGGACTACGAGCGCGTGAAGCTCGGCGCTACGCCGCGCGGTTCGCTGAAGGAACCCGCCGCCTCCGACCTCGCGCATCTGTTCGCCGAGTTGCTCGACAACGCGCTGCGCGCCTCGCCGCCGGAGACCGACGTCAAGTTCACGTTCGCGCAGGCGCACGATCAGGGACTGCTCATCGAGGTTGCCGACCGCGGCATCGGTATGCCGCCCGCCGAGATGGCCGATATCAACCGCCGTCTGGAGCAGACCGCCGAGCCGGGGCCGGACACGGCCCGGCACATGGGTCTGTTCGTGGTCGGCAGGCTCGCCGAGCGGCACGGTCTCACCGTGCGGCTGCGGCCGACCTTCGACACCGCGCGCGATCCGGGCGTGACGGTGACCGTGCACGTGCCCGTCGGACTCATCGTCGCGGGCAAACCGAGCGCGGGGCAGCCCGTCACCCCGCAGCCTTCGCCGCAGGCCGCCGCTCCACAGCGTCCGTCGGCGCCGTCGTCCATGCAGATGCGGGCCGTCCAGCGGACTCCTGGGGGCAATGTCATGGTCACCGTCGATCCCGGGGTGAGCGGCCCGATTCCGGCCGTGAGCGCCAAGCCCACCGCTTCGTCCAGCGGACCGATCCCCACCGGACCGGGTGGACTGCCGCAGCGGCAGCCGGGTTCGGCGATGACGTCGTCCGGTATGCGCTCGGAGAACCAGCAGTCGGCCACGAGTCTGCGGCCCGCGCCGGGGCAGCCCGCGCCGAGTGGTCCGCAGCGTGGCAAGCTCGCCGCGGCCAGCCTGCCCAAGCGCAACCTCAGCCCCGGCGGTCCGCCGCCGCGCCAGCCTGGTGGGCCCGCCGAGTCGTCCGGTACCGGCCTGCCGTCGCGTGAGCCGAACTCGGGCGAGCTACCGGTGCGTCAGCCGGGCGCCAACGGCGTGCCGCAGCCGAGCACCGGTCTGCCGCAGCGCCAGCCGGGCACCAACGGCGTGCCGCCGCGAGACGCTTCGAAGGGCATGCCGCAGCGGGAATCCGGCTTGGGCGGTCTACCCCAGCGTGAGTCCGCCTCCGGCGGTCTGCCGCAGCGGGAATCGGCCGCGGGTGGTTTGTCACAGCGCGACTCCGGTTTGGGTGGCTTGTCGCAGCGCGACTCCGCATCTGGCGGCCTGCCGCAGCGTGAGTCGGCGGCGGGTGGTCTGCCGACGCGTGAGCCGGGTGTGACGCGTCTGCCGTCGCGTGAGCCAGGCGCCACCGGCCTACCGCAGCGGCAGCCGGGTTCGAACGGTGTGCCGCAGCGTGAGTCGGCGGCGGGAGGTCTGCCGACGCGTGAGCCGGGTGTCACGGGTCTGCCGTCGCGTGAACCGTCCATCGGCCTGCCGTCGCGTGAACCGTCCATCGGCCTGCCGTCGCGTGAGCCGGGTGCTACGGGTCTGCCGTCGCGTGAGCCGGGTGCTACGGGTCTGCCGTCGCGTGAACCATCCATCGGTCTGCCGTCGCGTGAGCCAGGTGCTACCGGCCTGCCGCAGCGTGAATCGGGTGCGACGGGTCTGCCGTCGCGTGAGCCGGGCGCTACCGGCCTGCCGCAGCGTGAATCGGGTGCCACCGGCCTGCCGCAGCGTGAATCGGGTGCGACGGGTCTGCCATCGCGGCAGCCCACGCCCAGCCTGCCGCAGCGCGATGCGGCGCCCACCGGTCTGCCGCAGCGTGAACCCGGCAACGGTCTGCCGCAGCGGGATGCCGGTGCTCACCGTCTGCCGCAGCGTGAGTCCGCCAACGGCTTGCCGCAGCGGGAGCCGGGCTCCGGCGCGCTGCCTGCCGTCGGCAACGGTCTGCCGCAACGAGATGCGACGGCGAGCGGTCTGCCGCAGCGGGACGCGGGCGCGGCCACCGGTCTGCCGCAGCGTCCGCCCGCGCCGTCGAGCCTTCCGCAGCGCGAGAGCGGGTTGACCGGTCTGCCGCAGCGGCAGCCGGGCGCTCAGGCGCCGCAGCGCCAGCCCGTGCCGCCGGGTATCGCGCTGCCGCAGCGCGATCGCGGTGGCCAGCACGCCGCGAGCCCAGAGCAGCCTGCCGCCTCGCCGGGGCGCGATCCCGGCAAGCACAGCTTCCGGTCCAACCCGGCCAAGACGGCCTCGTTCTTCCAGACCAGGTTGCAGCCCGCGGACGAGTCGGGAGCGTCGATGGGCGGAACGCCGATCTTCGCCGAGATGATGTCGGCGTGGCTGTCGGATCCCAACACGGATAGGTCCCAGGTGGCTGCCTCCTTCGAATCGCCGGGTGACGAGGGTTGGCAAGCGGCTCGCCGGGCCAGCGAGGCGCAGCCGGAGACGAAAACGGCGGCGGGGTTGCCGCAACGCAATCCGGGCGGAAGGCTTGTCCCCGGCGGCGTCAGCGGTGCGGCGGATCGGGCGCCGCGCCGCGACCCAGAAACGATCAGGTCCAGCTTGAGTCGTCACCAGCAGGGCGTCCGGGATGGCCGCGCAATGAGAGCAATGAACCTAACCGGAGATAAAGGAGACCGATGAACCCCGATCTAGGTGGTACGAATCGTCAGCTGGATTGGCTGGTTTCGAACTTTGCCAACGAGGTTCCTGGCGTAGCCCATGCTGTCCTGGTCTCGGCTGACGGCCTACTCATGGCCGCGAGTGCCCAACTGCCCGTCGACCGCGCCGAACAGCTCTCGGCCGTCACGGCCGGTCTGGCCAGCCTGTCAGTCGGCGTCTCGAACCTGTTCGAGGGCGGTACCGTGCTGCAGTCCGTCGTCGAGATGGAGCACGGTTACCTGCTACTCATGGCTGTCGGCGACGGTTCCTATCTCGCTGTGCTGACCAACACTTCGTGTGACATCGGTCAGGTCGGCTACGAGATGGCTCTGTTGGTCGAGCGGGTTGGCCAGACTGTTCAGGCCACACCACGCGTCACGATGGGTTCCTGATGGTGGGATGGACATAGAAGATCACCGCGTGGGAAGCGTCGAGCCCAGCCTCGTACGGCCGTACTCGCTGACCGCAGGCCGCACCAGGCCCGCGGTCGAGTTGGCGTTGGAGGCTCTCGTCGCATCGCATCCGGTCGCCCTGGAGCGGCAGTTCGAACTGACCAACATCGAGACGTCAATCGTGGAGTTGTGCAGAGAATCGCCGTCCGTTGCCGAGGTAGCAGCCCGATTGGGTATCCCTATCGGGGTGGCCCGTGTGCTCGTGGCCGATTTGATCGAGGCCGGGCACGTGCGCGTTTCGGCGACTTTGAAAGACGATTCCAGCGACGATGAGCGTCGCGAGCTGATCGAAAGGGTTCTCAGTGGACTCCGGCGTATTTGATTCGACGGCGCAGGTCGACACTCGTACCAGTAAGCCAACATCGGCGAAGATCGTGGTCGCGGGTGGCTTCGGTGTCGGGAAGACCACGTTGGTCGGTGCTGTCTCGGAGATCGTTCCGCTGCGCACCGAGGCATTGGTGACCAATGCCAGCGCCGGGATCGACAATCTGACCGGCATCCCGATGAAATCGACCACCACCGTGGCGATGGACTTCGGCCGGATCAGTCTCGCCGACGATCTCGTGTTGTACCTGTTCGGCACGCCCGGCCAGTACCGATTCTGGTTCATGTGGGACGACCTGATCCGGGGCGCCATCGGCGCCGTCGTACTGGTCGACACCCGCAGGCTGGAGGACAGCTTCGCGGCCGTCGACTACTTCGAAGCGCGCGGCCTACCGTTCCTGGTGGCGCTCAACGAATTCGACGACGCGCCGCGTTACCCGATCGAGGACATCCGGCAGGCGCTCGCCGTGCCTGCCGATGTGCCGATCATGTCCATCGACGCCCGTCGCCGGGAGCCGGCCAAGCAGGCCCTGGTCGCGCTCACCGAGTACGCGCTGCGCAAGGTGATGCAGGGCTACTGAGTGCTCGCGCGGCTCGCCGGAGCATTGGGTAGTGCCGGATAGGCTCGCCCGGTGCGTACTTCGGCGCGAGAGTTACTCGAGCAACTGCTCGACAAGGACTCGTTCGTCAGCTGGGACCGGCCGCCGGTGACGGTGGCCGTTTCTCCGCGGTACCGCGATGCCTTGCGGAAGGCGGCCGTCGCGGCGGGCACCGACGAATCGGTGCTCACCGGCGAAGGGCTGCTGCGTGGTCGGCGCGTGGCCGTGATCGCCTGCGAGTTCGGATTTCTGGCCGGCTCGATCGGTGTCGCGGCGGCGGAGCGGATCGTCTCGGCGGTCGAGCGCGCCACCGAACTCGGGCTGCCGTTGGTCGCTTCGCCGACCTCCGGCGGGACCAGGATGCAGGAGGGCACCGTCGCCTTCGTGCAGATGGTGAAGATCGCCGGTGCGGTGGCGGCGCACAAGTCGGCGGGGTACCCCTACGTCGTCTACCTTCGCAACCCGACGATGGGCGGCGTTTTCGCGTCGTGGGGTTCGTTGGGGCACATCACTTTCGCCGAACCCGGGGCGCTCATCGGGTTTCTCGGCCCTCGGGTCTATCAGGCCCTGTACGGCAGACCTTTCCCGGAAGGCGTGCAGACCGCGGAGAACCTGTATCGGCGCGGCGTAATCGACGGCGTTCTGACGATTCCGGTCTTCCGCCGTATCGCCCATCGCGCGTTGAGTGTGTTCAGCGGCATCGAATTGCCGGATTCGGCTGCTGGACGGAGTTCCGAGCGGATCGCGGCATCGGAGCCGCACTGGCCGGTATCTGCTCCGCATTCGAACGACGTTGCGACAGAGTCGATTCAGTCCGATGCCGAATGTGATCGCGCCGCGGACGATCGGGTGTGGCGGTCGGTCCTCATCTCCCGCCGCCCGGAGCGTCCCGGCATTCGGGATCTCCTTCGTCATGTGACGCAACGAGTTCCGCTCAGCGGCACCGGTCAGGGCGAGTCCGATCGCACCGCCGTGCTCGCTCTCGGCCGTTTCCGCGGGCAGCCGTGTGTGGTGTTCGGGCACGATCGGCGAGGACAGCAGGGTGAGAACACCATGGGTCCGGCGGCGCTGCGCGAGGCGCGGCGCAGTATGGCGCTTGCTCAGGAGTTGCGGCTGCCTTTGGTTCTGGTCATCGACACCGTAGGCGCGGCGCTGTCGAAGGAGGCCGAGGAACGCGGCCTGGCGCCCGAGATCGCTCGCTGCATAGCCGATCTGGTGACGTTGGATACCCCGACCGTGTCGGTGCTGCTCGGCCAGGGCACCGGCGGCGGCGCGCTGGCGCTGCTGCCCGCCGACCGGGTGCTCGCCGCCACACATGCGTGGCTGGCCCCGCTGCCGCCGGAGGGAGCGAGCGCCATCGTCTTCCGTGACACCGATCATGCTGCGGAATTGGCTGCGGCGCAACGGATCAGCGCCCCTGACCTGCTGGCCGACGGCGTGGTCGACCGGATCGTGCCGGAATTGCCCGACGCAGCGGACGAGCCGGTGGACTTCGCCCGCCGGATGGTCGCCGCGGTCGCGCACGAACTGGCGGCCTTGCGCGCCCGTCCGGAATCGGAGTTGCCGACGGCTCGGCAGACGCGGTACCGGCGGCTCGGGTTGCCCGGCTCGACGAGCTGACCGCGGTGAACGCGGAAAGTCCGCGGTCCGCAAGCCCCCGGTCCCAGCAAATTACAAGCCAACACACCCGAGTGCGTGATTGACGGTTCGCCGCCACACTTCTACCGTCGGAATGTGACCTTCAAAAGCGAGACCAGCACCGTTCCCTCGATCGTGCTGAACGACGGGAACGTGATCCCGCAGCTCGGCTTCGGCGTGTTCCAAGTGCCCTCCGAGGACGTCTTCTCGGCCGTCACCACTGCGCTCGAGGTCGGCTATCGCAGTATCGATACGGCCGCGATCTACGGAAACGAAGAGGGCACCGGCCGTGCGATCAGGGAATCCGGCCTGCCCAGGGATGAGATCTACGTCACGACCAAGCTGTGGAATGCCGAGCAGGGCTACGACTCCACGCTGCGCGCGTTCGACGCGAGCCTGCAGCGGCTCGGCTTGGACTACCTCGACCTGTACCTCATCCACTGGCCGGTGGCCGAGGCCGACCGCTTCGTGGATACCTTCCGTGCCTTCCAGGCCCTGAAGTCGCATGGCCGGGTGCGGTCGATCGGCGTCTCGAACTTCACGGTCGCGAACATTCAACGGCTCATCGCCGAGACCGGTGAGATCCCGGTGGTGAACCAGGTCGAGCTGCACCCGAGGCTGGCACAACGCGAGCTGCGCGAGTACCACGCGGGCAACGCGATCGCCACCGAGGCGTGGAGCCCGCTCGGGCAGGGCACCTTGCTCGACGAGAGGACCATCGCGGCGGTGGCCGCCGAGGTCGGCCGCACCCCGGCGCAGGTGATCATCCGCTGGCACCTGCAATTGGGCAACATCGTCATTCCCAAGTCGGTCACACCATCGCGGATCGCCGAGAACTTCGACGTATTCGGTTTCGAGCTGACGCCGGAGCAGATGGACGCGATCAACGGCCTGGATGCCGGTGCGCGCATCGGTCCGGACCCGGACCGGTTCACCTACGGCCTGATCGACTGACCGCGGGAATCCCCGGGGCCGGTCAGCGCAGTCCGAGGTATTCGGTGAGTTCGAGGGTCGCCGCGCGCCCCGCTCGATTGGCCCCGATCGTGCTGGCCGACGGTCCGTACCCGATCAGGTGGATGCGTGGATCGGCGGCCACACGGGTGGCCAGCCGTCCCGACATGGTGATGCCGCCGCCGGGACCGCGCAGTCGCAGCGGCGCGAGGTGGTCCAGCGCGCTGCGGAAGCCGGTGGCCCAGAGGATCACATCCGCTCGCTGAAAGGTTCCGTCGGCCCACCGCACCCCGTCGGGCTCTATGCGTTCGAACATCGGCAGGCGGGCGAGCGCGCCGCGGGCCCGCGCCGCCCGTAGCCGGTCATCGAGCGGTAGCCCGGTGACCGAGACCACCGATCCCGGCGGCAGCCCACGCCGCACCCGGTCTTCGACCATCGCGACCGCGGCGCGGCCGGCCGCCTCGGTGAAGGTGTTCTCGCGGAAGCGCGGCGGTGTCCTCGTGACCCAGGTCGTCGTGGTGGCTCGGGAGATCTCGTCGAGCAGCTGGACCGCCGAGATACCGCCGCCCACCACCACGACGTGCTCGCCCGCGAACTCCTCGGCAGTGCGGTAGTCGTGGGTGTGCAGCTGGCGACCGGCGAAGGTCTGCGCCCCGGGGTAGTGCGGAACGAACGGACGCTCCCAGGTGCCGGTGCAGTTGATCAGGCCGCGTACCCGGATCGTGCCCGCCGTGTCGGTCTCCGCGTTGAGCACCGCACCCCGCTCGGCGGGGGCGCCTTCCTCGGTCCGGTCGCAGACCACGGTGACCGATACCTGCCGGTGCACGCGCAGGTCGAATCGCTTCTCGTACAGCTCGTAGTAGTGCGGCACGGCGGTCGCGGCGGACACGGACGACGAACCGGGCGGCAAGGTCTCGGCGAACGACATACCGGGCAGATCGTGCACACGGTTGACCGTGTCCAGGGTGAGGGAGGGCCAGCGGAACTGCCACGCGCCGCCGGGGCCGGGCGACCGATCGACGAGCAGAAAGTGCCGCTCGGGACGCAGTCCGAGGCGCTGGAGGTGGTATCCGGCCGAGAGCCCCGCCTGACCAGCGCCGATCACCAGGATGTCGAAGTCGGTCGGCACAGCCGGTGATCGTATCGCCCGGCGTGGAACGGGTGGTCCGCTGTGGCAGAGTGAAGAGAACAGACGGACCGTTCAGTCGGGGAGGTCGCATGCTCGGGGTCAGCCGCGATGGTGACGTGGTCACCATCGAACTTCAGCGGGAGGAGCGCCGCAACGCGCTCGATCACGAACTCGTGACACTGCTGCGCGAGGCAGTGCTCGCCGCGGTCGCCGACCAGGCCCGGGCCATCGTATTGACCGGGCGGGGCCCGGTGTTCAGCGCGGGCGCCGACTTGTCCGGGGTGTATTCGGGCGATTTCCTGTCCGGATTGCTGGAAATGTTGCACGCCATCGAATCGGCCCCGGTCCCGGTGATTTCGGCGATCAACGGCGCCGCGATCGGCGCCGGTGTGCAGTTGGCGCTCGCTTCCGACCTGCGGGTGATCGCGCCGGAGGCGTACATCGCGGTCCCCGCGGCGAAACTGGGCATCACCGTCGATCGGTGGACCGTGCGCAGGCTCGCCGCTTTGATCGGCGGCGGTCCGGCGCGGACGGTGTTGCTGGGGGCCGAGCAGATATCGGCCGACGACGCCTACGCGTTCGGGTTCGCCAACCGGATCGGCACCGTGGCCGACGCGCAGGCTTGGGCCAAGCACATCGCGGCGCTGGCCCCGCTGTCCCTGCGGCACATGAAGCTGGTGCTCAATGACGACGGAACGCGCGATCCGGAAACCGCGCAGCAGCGCGCGGCACTGGAGGCCGCGTGGACGAGCGAGGACGCCAAGGAGGGTCGTTTGGCCAGGCAGGAAAAGCGCCCCGCGAAGTTTGTGGGGCGATGATGGACATCAGACGGATCGCGGGCGCCGCGGCAGGCGCGCTCGGCCTCACCTGGGTGGTGCGGGCGGTGTGGGACATCCCATCGGCGATGGGCGCTTCGATCTCGGCGATCCAGCCGTACGCGGTGGGTGCGGCCACCTATCGCGATCGACAGTTCCACAACACCGAGCCCAGTAGCCAAGTGGTCGCCGGTTCGGCTCCCTCACTGCTGGTCTCGGCGCTGACCCAGCGCAACGTGGGCCGGCCGCGGGGCAGCATCCCATTGCGGACGCCGCAGCAACCGGACACGGCGGCCGCTCTCGCCGTCACCTGGTACGGCCACGCCACGACGTTGATCGAGGTCGACGGGTACCGGATCCTCACCGATCCGGTGTGGAGCGAGCGCGTTTCGCCGTCGCCGCTGGTCGGCCCGGCGCGCATGCATCCCGTGCCGCAGCCGCTGGCCGACCTGCCGCCGATCGACGCGGTACTCATCTCCCACGACCACTACGACCACCTGGACAAGGAGACCGTCCGGGAGTTGGTGGCCCGCCAGAGCGCACCGTTTCTGGTCCCGATCGGTATCGGCGCGCACTTGCGGCACTGGGGTGTCCCGGAGGATCGCATCGTCGAATTGGACTGGGGCGGTTCGGTGACGCTAGCCGAGCTCGGCCGGGACCGCGACGGCGTGGATCTGGCGATCACCTGCACGGAGGCACGGCATTTCTCCGGGCGCGGCCTGCTGCGCAACACGACGTTGTGGGCCTCGTGGTCGATCGCAGGTCCGACCCGGCGGGCCTACTTCGGCGGCGACACCGGCTTCACCAAGGCGTTCGCCGAGGCGGGTGCGGCGCTCGGCCCGTTCGATCTGACGCTGCTGCCGATCGGCGCCTACGACGAGCGCTGGCCGGACGTGCACATGAATCCCGAGGAGGCGGTCCGGGCACACGCCGACCTGTGCGGCGGGAATCCCGGCCACGGATTGCTGGTGCCCATTCACTGGGCCACCTTCAATCTCGCCTTCCACGGCTGGTCCGAGCCGGTCGCGCGCATGGTGGCGGCGGCGCGGGCGGCGGGCACCGACGTCGCGGTGCCGATGCCGGGACAGCGCGTGGACCCGTCGAGCGCCCCACCCGGGGATACGTGGTGGGAGAATATCGGCTGAACGACTCCGGAGAATCGGCGACAGGAAGGATCACGGCGATGAGTTTCGCGGATACGGTCAAGGGCCTGGTCGACAAGGGGAAGGACGCGGCGGCCAAGAACGCAGGCAAGATAAATCAAGCGGTCGACAAGGCCGGTGACTTCATCGATCAGAAGACGCACGGCAAGTACTCGGACCAGATCGCCAAGGGCAAAGAGGCCGCAAAGAAGGTGGTTCCGCCGGATCAGTCCGGACCGCACGCCTGAGCCCACGGCGGAGGCCGCACCGCGGCCTCCGCCGCTACACTTCGGATATGGCGGCCCGCCGCGAGTTCGGTGGTATCGAGGTTGACCTGAGCAACCTCGACAAGGTGCTGTACCCGGCCACCGGAACGACCAAAGGCGAAGTGATCGCCTATTATTCGGCGATCGCGCCCGCCATGCTGCCGCACATCGCCGGGCGGGCGGTCACCCGGAAACGCTGGCCCAACGGGGTGGACGAACCCTCCTTCTTCGAGAAGAATCTCCCGTCGCACGCGCCCCCCTGGATCGAGCGGCGCACCCTGCGCCATTCCGATCGCAAGGTCGTCTATCCGCTGATCGATTCCGAAGCGGGGCTGGCCTGGATCGCGCAACAGGCCGCGCTGGAAGTCCATGTGCCGCAGTGGCGTTTCGATGACGACAGCATGGGCCCGGCGACCAGGTTGGTGTTCGACCTGGACCCGGGCAAGGGCGTCGGGCTCGCCGAATGCGCCGAGGTGGCGCTCGCGGTGCGCGAGATGGTCGAGGGCATCGGGCTGCACGCGTTCCCGGTGACCAGCGGCAGTAAGGGAATTCACCTGTACGTGCCGTTGGATCGCGCGCTGAGTTCGGGCGGCGCGTCCACGGTGGCGAAACAGGTGGCCACGAATCTGCAACGGCTGCAACCAGACCTGGTCACGGCGACGATGGCGAAGGCGGCGCGCGGCGGCAAGGTATTCCTGGACTGGAGCCAGAACAACCCGGCCAAGACCACCATCGCGCCCTATTCGATGCGGGGACGGGCCGAGCCGAACGTCGCGGCGCCGCGCACGTGGAAGGAGATCGAGAACCGGAAGAAATTGCGGCACTTGCGGTTCGACGAGGTGCTGGCCAGGTATCGGTCCGACGGCGATCTGCTCGCCGAGCTGGATCCGGGGATCGCGCGGGACGCTGCGTCCTCGCCCGACGCGTTGACCAAGTATCGGTCGATGCGCGATCCGTCCCGCACACCCGAACCGGTACCCGCCGAGTCGCCCGCGCCGGGGACGAACAACCGCTACGTCGTGCAGGAACATCATGCGCGACGCCTGCACTGGGACGTGCGGCTGGAGCGCGACGGGGTCCTGGTGTCCTGGGCGGTGCCGAAAGGGCCGCCGATCTCCACCGACCAGAACCGTCTGGCCGTGCGCACCGAGGACCATCCGATGGAGTATCTCGACTTCCACGGCGCCATCCCGAAAGGCGAGTACGGCGCCGGGGAGATGACGATCTGGGACTCCGGCACCTACGAGACCGAGAAGTGGCGCGACGAAGAGGTCATCGTGCGATTCCACGGCAAGCGGCTCAACGGCCGGTACGCGCTGATTCAGACCAACGGCAACCAGTGGCTGATGCATCTGATGCGCGCGCGGAACGGCGCCGAACCGCGGGAGGAGCCGGACGAGCCGCCGGGCCGGATCATCCGTCCGTCGAACGGGCCCGCGACGCTTCCGCGCGGTCTGGCGCCGATGCTCGCGACGCACGGCGAGGTCGCCGAGCTCGGCGCCGACGAGTGGTGCTTCGAGACGAAGTGGGACGGCTTCCGGCTGATCGCCGAGATCGACAACGACGCGCTGACTTTGCGCAGCCGGGCGGGGAACGTGGTGACCGACCGCTATCCCGGTATCGCGGCGTTGCGGCGGGAACTGTCCGCACACCAGGTGGTGCTGGACGGCGAGGCCGTCGTCTTCGACGATCACGGCGTCGCGAATCTCGGTCTGCTGCAAGCCGACGCGGCGCGTGCGGTGTTCGTCGCGTTCGACGTGTTGTACCTGGACGGTACGTCGCTGCTGCGCAAACGATATGCCGATCGCCGCAGGGTCTTGGAGGCGCTCGCGGCGAACGCGCCGTCGCTGGTGGTGCCGCCGCGACTGGACGGCTCGGGCGCCGATGCCTTGCGCTACAGCCAGGAGCACGGGCTGGAGGGCGTGGTCGCGAAACGCAAGGACTCGGTGTACCTACCTGGCAAACGCGGGCACGCCTGGGTGAAGCAGCGCAATTGGCGCACTCAGCGGGTGTTGATCGGCGGGTGGCGGCGCAGCGCGGCACGGGAGTTCAAGTCGCTGCTGATCGGCATTCCCCACGACGGTCTGCTGTACTACGTCGGCCGGGTCGGGACCGGGTTCAGCGAGCCGGACATGCGGGAGCTGGCCGCGCGGCTGCGCACGCTGGAACGCAAGACCTCGCCGTTCGACAACGAACTCACCGCCGAAGAACGCAAGGAAGCGGTGTGGGTGACGCCGAAACTCGGTGGCACCGTGCGGTTCATGAACTGGACCGAGATGGGTCGTTTGTGGCACCCCGCATGGCTCGGGCCGGCGCCCGGCGCTGGGTAGGGTTGGGGCGCGGTTGTTCCCAGCTCGAAACGAGGAGTGCACGGTGGACTTCAAGAACCTGGCGGGTAAGGCGATGGACCTGGCCCAGAAGAACGCGGACAAGCTGGACGCGGTCATCGACAAGGCGGGCGACCTCGTCGACGAGAAGACGGGCAACAAGTACTCCGGCCAGGTGGACGCCGCCCAGGACGCGGCCAAGAAAGCCTTGCGGGAGCAGTGATCGTCGAACGGGACCCGGCACGGGCCGGGTCCCGTTCGCGGCTCAGCCTGCGCCCGTGAGCAGCGGGGTGATGGTCGCGATATCGGTGACGAGCGCGTGGCCCTGGAACTCGAAATCGTCGTAAGCCCGCGCCATGGCTTCCTTGTCCCGGCCGCCGACCGCGTCGCTGATCACCACGGGCACGAATCCGAGATCGGTGGAATGCGTGACCGTGGGCGCGATGCCGATCTCCAGCGCGACGCCCGCGATCGCGTAGGCGCCGATGCGCAGGTCGCGCAGCATCGAGGCCAGCGGAGTGCCTTCGAAGGCCGACATCGACGTCTTGTCGAACACCACCTCGTCGGCGCGCGGCCGCAGTTCGGGCACGAGCTCGAAGGCGGGGGTGTCGCGCTGCAGGATGAAGCGCACCTTGTCCACCGAATCCACCTGCTGCCAGCTCATGGCCATCCGCAGCGCGAAGGTTCCGCTGAGCCGCTCGGGCAGGAAGAAATGGCGTAGGAACACCACCGGGTAGCCGCCGGAACGCGCCGCGTCGACCACCCCCACCACCCGCTCGATGATCTCCGGGCCGTCCGGCAACTGGCTGAGCACACCGACCTGCATGTCGTAGACGATCACGGCCATCCGGTCCGGGGCGCACACATCGGCGAGTCCTTCGGGGATGTCCAGTCTGTTGCCATGCCGCATGCTCGGCTACTCCTCTTCGTTGCGCTCGCGCTGCGGGCGGGGTCGCGCCGGACAGCTATTCGCTTGCGCTGGGGATGTTTTGGCCAACACTGTAACCAGCCGCACGGACAGCGGCGGCGGTGGGTGTGACCTGCGATAGACCGTTGCCGGGTCGGTCGGCCCGGCAGTACCGTGGAAAGCCTGGAGGTCAGGTGAGCCGCCGCTGACCGCGCCGGGACATCTGCCGCCTCGCCGGAACTGGGGAGGCTCTGATGAAGGACGCCGATGCAGTGCCTGTCATCGCGCAGGCGCGCGACCGATCTGTGCGCACGACGATCCCGCGGGTTCTGCTGGCCGCCTTGCTCGTGCTGGCCGCCTGTCTGGCCGCCGCGCCTGCGGCACACGCCGAGCTACCGCCGCCGGATCGAGACCCGTTCTACGCCGCCCCCGCGGATCTCGCGCGCTACCACGACGGCGCCGTGCTGGATTCCCGGCCGATCGCGTTGTTCGGGTTGCCCCTGCCGATTTCGGCATGGCAGGTGAAATACCGCAGCACCGACTCGAGCGAAGATCCCGTCGCCGACCTGGCGACCGTCCTGGTCCCGATGCTGCCGTGGTTCGGGCCCGGCTCCCGGCCGCTGCTGTCGTACCAGGTGGCCGAGGACAGTCTCGGCACGCGCTGCGCGCCGTCGTTCGCGCTGCGCGGCGGCTGGGATTCCGGCGCGGTGAATACGCTGATCGACACGCCGTTCATGGCGGAGGCGCTACGCCGCGGGTGGGCGGTGGTGGTCAGCGACTACGAGGGGCCGCGGTCCCGCTTCCTGGATGGCGTGAACTCCGGACGCGGCGTGCTGGACGGCATCCGGGCGGCCCGTGATCTCCCGCAAGCCGGGCTCGGGCCCGCGACGCCCATCGGCACTTGGGGCTACTCCGGCGGAGCGTTCGCCACGCTGTGGGCCGCGCAGCTGCAGCCGTGGTACGCACCGGACGTCCGGTTCGCCGGCATCACTTCCGGCGGGATTCCCGCGGATTGGCCCGCCATAGCCGCCGACGCGGACGGCACCATCCAGACCGGGCTCGCTTTGCTCATCCTGTTCGCGCTCGCCCGCAACGATCCTGCCGGGGGCGTGCTGGACTTGCTCAACGAGCAGGGGCGCGCGGCGCTGGTGGAGAACGGCGCGGCCTGCGGGTCCGATCTGGTGCCGATATACGCGGGCGCGCAGGTCGCCGACTTCGCCGCTGTGCCCGATGTGTTCTCGCACCCGGCATTTCGCGCCGCCACCGAAGTTCAGGAACTCGGCGGCAGCGCGCCGGTGGCGCCGATGTACCTGTACCACAGCCGCACCGACGACGTGATCCCTGTAGCGGGTTTCACCGACTTGGTCGGCCGGTACTGCGCCCTGGGCGCGACCGTCACCTCGGTGCACTCGATGCTGCCCACCCACAACCCGACGGCGATCGGTGAGGCGCCGGGCGCGATGAACTTCCTCGCCGACCGGTTCGCCGGTCTGCCTGCGGCTCCTGGATGCCATGAGCGGTAGGTGGACGACCGCCTCGAAGGTCGACCGCGGTACTCCCGGCGATGGAGGCGGATTTGTGATCGAGAGTCGCGGCATCGCGTCCGGGCGGCACCGACTGGTGCGCGCAGACGAAAGCGCACCGAATCCCGGCCGATTCGGTGCGCGTCGTGCTCGCTGGCGTCGGTCAGTTCTGCGAACGCCCGGTGGTGTCCATCCACTTGGTGGTGCCGGGCTGGGCGGCCAGCGTGCTGATCAGATCGATGCCCGCGATGATCAAGGCCGGACCACCGACGACGATCGTGCCGATGATGCCGCCGATGCCCGCACCGGCGACCACGGTGCCGATTCCGATGGGACCGCCGATGAGGCCGGTCAATCCGACGAGCGCGCCGATGACCGTGCCGATGAACCCGCCGACCGCGGTGGCGATGCCGAATTGCGAAAGGAAGGCATCCATCGCGCGCTGGTTCTCGAACGGCGACGCGACCGGCGTTGCCGCCGGGTGAGCCTGCGCCGCGTCCTTGACGACGGTCAGTTCCAGTACGCGGCCCGCGTCCCGCACGAGGTGGGGCATGGGGTATTCGAGCCCGTCCTGGCGGAAGGCGAGCGGCAGCGTGACCGCGACATTGCCTGCGGCGTCTTTGATGTCCACGGCGTCGCCGCGCACGTCGAACGTGCCTGCGGTGAGTGTCGTGACGATCTTGTCGCCGACCAGTTGGGCTTGGTACCCGATATCCGGGACCGGTGCCGCAGCCGGTTCCGCGTGCGCGACGCCTGCCCCGACCGTGAGTGCGGCGACGAGTGGAGCGGCGGCGGCGGTGACTCTCCGGAGAATCATTCTCGGTTTCCAATCTTCATCAGGTTACAAGCATTAGAGAACGCGACACACGCCGAAATTCCTTCCCCCGCCGACGTGTCCATCCGTGATGTGATCCAAAAGACAGTTACTTCCGAGTGATAACTGTACTGTGGCCCTTGGGGTTTGGGACACGATTTCAGAGGGTATTCTTCCGACTTTTGCCACCTGATGAGTTATAGCTATCAGCTATTCATTAGTGCGGGTGCGGGGTGCTCTGATCGCACCGGTCGGTTCCGCGCGGGTGGATGAAGGTGTAATGCCCCGAATCGGGGCATCGATTCCGAGCCTTTCACATCGCGTCGCCGATAGGTGTAAGCCGCAGTATCGCAAGGGCTTTCGCTGGTGTCGCACTGGGGCGTGGCCGCACGTCCTGGTCGCGGGGGTGCGACTGCGAACCGGGTAACCCAGCCGGTGGTACTGATCGGTGCTCTGTGCGCCGTATCGGAACCGGCTGCTATGCGTTCGAGACGTATGCGTTGTGCGCGAGGCGCATCCGGGGTCCCCTGCGGGGTCTTTTCGAGAGGTACCAGTCGGTCTGCAAATGGTCAGCGAATTGTCCCGCCGGAATTCCACCGACGGCCATCAGGGGCCGCAACCGACCAGGATCCCGTTCGACCCCGCATTTACGCCCACCTTTCACCGCGCTCACAGCACCACGTGCAGCGCGATGGAACCGAGGCAGACGCCGACTACCAGCACGAGCGCGACAGCGTCGCGCAGGCCGGGTGCGCTGGGACGGGCGGTGAGCTGCCCGGTGCCGCCGCGTGCGGTGATCGCCTCACCCAATTCACCGGCGCGGCGGGTGGATACCGCCATGGCGGCGGTGAGGATGTCGATGAGCGGGTTGTCGGCCGCGCGGGCGATCATGCCGTCCTTGGGACGCAGCCTGCGAGCGGCACGTAGCACCCGGATCTCCTCCATGAGCAGCGGCAGACCGCGGAAGGTGAGCGCGACGACGACAGCCCATTCGTCCACCGGAATCCGGAGCCGGCGCAACGGCGCGCCCAGCTTGGCCAGGGCGGGCGCGATGTCGCCCATCGGCGTGGTCCACGCGATGAGGAAGGAGGCCGCCACCAGGATCAGGCCGAAGGCCAGAACCTGGGCATAGCGCAGCACCGCCGTGCCGCCGACCGGCACGTTGATCAGGGCTCCCGCGCCGAGCAGCGCCCAGAACCACCACGGCAGCCGTGGCAGAGTGCCCAGCGGCAGCCGGGCGACCGCGCCCACGAAGACGAGGAACGCCGCCATCACACCGAGCACCGGCCAGGACGGCAGGAACATCAGCAGCAGGCTGATCAGGAACACTCCGATCATCTTGGTGCCCGCCCACAACCGGTGGACCGGACTGTCGACCGGGACCTGACGCAGCAGAACGGTGCTCATCATCGACCTCCGTGCTCGAGCCGCCACGCGGTCTCTCCTGGCGCGCGCACCGGGTTCCGTCCGGAATCGGCTCGCGTGGCGGAGTCACTCGGCACCGGCGCGGTCTGCCGCGCCGATTCCGCGCCCAGAATGCGTCCCGACTGCAATCGCACCGTCCGGTCGCACACCGCCGCCATGTCGGCCACGTCGTGCGAGATGACGATCAGCGTCAATCCGGAATCCCGTAACCGCGCGAGCAGTTCCACGATGTCGGCCCGGCCCTCCGGGTCGAGACCGGCCAGCGGCTCGTCGAGCACGACCACTTGGGGATGGCTGGCCACGATCGCCGCGAGCACCACTCGCTTGGCCTGGCCGCCGCTGAGTTCCTCGACCGAGCGCGCGGCCAGCGAACGGTCCAGCCCGACCGCGTCCAGCGCGCGGCCGACCGCGCCGGAGCCGGTCGCGCGACCGCCCCAGTCCGCGATCTCCGCGCCGACGGTCTGCTTCTGCAGTTGCAGCCGGGAGTGCTGGAACGCCAGCCCGACCCGGCCGATCTGCTTGCCGATCGGCTTTCCGCGCAGCTCGCACCGACCCGAACTCGGTTCGATCAGGCCCGCCATGATCCAGGCCAGGGTCGATTTGCCCGAGCCGTTCCCGCCGACGATCAGCAGGGCCTCGCCCTGGCACACGGACAGGTCGACGCCGTGCAGGGCGGGCGCCTCCCATGGCGTCGCGCGGTTGTAGGTGTGCCGGACGTCGCGCAGTTCGAGGATCGGCGCGCCCATCGGCCTGCGTCGCGTGTCCTGCGCCGGACGCGGCCACGCGGGCAGATGCGCCACGGTGCGTCCCCCGGCCAGGTGCACCACCCGGTCGGCGACCGCGGCGTCGGCCTCGTGGTGGGTCACCAGCACCACGGCCATCGAGTGTCGTTTCGGCAGCGAGGCAAGCAGCTCCACCAGTTCCCGCCGCCCGTCCGGATCGATCATCGAGGTCGCCTCGTCGGCGATCAGCAGCGCGGGCCGCCGGGCCAGCGCGGCGGCGACCGCCAACCGCTGTTGCTGTCCGCCCGAGAGCGTGGCGGTCTCCTTCGCCCCCATTCCGGCGAGCCCGACCTCGCCTAGCAGCGCGTCGACATCCACCGCGGCGGCGAGATCGGCGGGCAATCCCCACACGACGTCATCGGCGACGAGCACGCCCAAGGTCTGGCTCTCCGGCCGCTGCAACACCAGCGCCGTCCCGCCGAGTTTGCCGAGTCCGGCCGACCCGGGCCGCTGCGCCGACCCCGAGGTGGGCGGCAGCCCGGCCAGCAAGCGGGTCAGCGTGGACTTGCCCGAACCGTTGTGTCCGACCACGGCGACGAATTCACCGACCCGCACGGTCAGATCGATGCCGCTCAGCGCATCGCGCGCCGCTCCGGGATAGCGGAAACCCGCGTCGCGCAGCGTGACCGGCAGCGGATCGACGGGCCGGTCGTCTTGCGGTGCGTCGAGCCGGTCCCGGCCGGGCAGCCAGGCCAGCCGGTCCAGCACCGAGCCGAGCACGTACCAGGAGAAGACGCCGGTGGCCGCCATGCCGAGCGCGACGCTGCCGCCGACCCACGCCCACCACCAGCGCAGCACCGAGTCGGTCAGGTCCGCGGCGAGCTGCCCGAGCGGGGCAAGCTGCTCTTGGCGCGCCGCGAGATCCTGGAAGCCGCGCGACGCGTTGCGGATGTTGTCGAACAGCAGTTCGCGGGTGGTCGACAGCAGGGCAAGCGATCCGACGGCGAACGCGGCCCAGGCCAGCCCGGCGAGCAAGGAGAGCCCGAACGCCGCGACGACACCACCGCCACGCCGCTTCACGGCGCCGATGATCCCGCCCACGGTGGCCGAGGCGACCAGCGCCGTCGCGGACGCCATGCCCGCGGCGACGAAGGTGACCAGCGTCGCCGCGATCGTCGCGGTGACCAGGGCACGCAGCCGGAAACGATGCGCGATCAGCCCGATCGGGACCGCGCCGACCAGCTGGAGCGCGGCGGCGAACGGGATGACCGATCCGATGGTCACCAGCCCGACGGCGGCTCCGCCCAGCACGGCGCCGGTGGCCAACTCGATCGGACGCAGCGGGCCGCGCACATCCGATCCGCCCGGACGGGCCAGTTCATTCACAGCACAAGTCTGCCAGCCCGGCGGGCGGCGGCGGGTCGAGGCGAATCCGGGCGGGCCCGCTCGCCGAGGCGCGCTCCGTCACGCGACGGGGGTGAGGGTGTAGGCGCTGGGGTCGAAGCGGCGGGTGCGGCGACGATAGCTCGTCTGCGATCCCGGCCAGTTGTTGGTGATGCGGCCCGCGGAGTTGCGGTACCAGCTCGAGCAGAAGTTCCACGGAGTGCGGGCCAGACGCTGCTGGAGCGCGGTGTTGTAATCCTCTTCCAGGTCGGCGCGGACTTCGGCGCAATGGCCGGGGTGGTCGGCGAGCCATTGCACGGCCTGGCGGATGTAGCGGGCCTGCGATTCGATCATGTAGATGATCGAGCCGACGCCGAGATTGGTGTTCGGCCCGTAGACGAGGAAAAGATTCGGAAAGTCCGGCACCGTCATGCCGTAATACGCGTGCGCGCCGTCGGCCCATGCGTCGGCCAGCCTGCGCCCGCCACGACCCCAGATCTCCATCGGCCAGAGGAACTCCGTGCCCTTGAAGCCGGTGCCGTAGATGATCACGTCGGCTTCGTGCGTCGTGCCGTCGGCGGTGCGTACGCCTTGCGGGGTGATCTCGGTGATGGCGGTGGTCTCCACCCGCACGTTGGGCTGGGTGAGCGCGGGGTAGTAGTCGTTGGAGAACAGCGCGCGCTTGCACCCGATCGGGTAGTCCGGGGTGAGTTTGGCTCGCAGCTGCGGGTCCTCGACCTGTTCGGCCAGGTGCCGGGAGGCGATGCGGGCCACGAACCGGGCGATGGCGGGAACCTCGACCAGCCCGAGCGAGATGAACTCCGCGATCGACCACCACCCGAACCGCTCCACCAGCAGCGCGCCCGGCACCCGCGCGAACAGGTTGTGCTGGACCGGCGAGTAGTCGGTGTCGAACTTCGGGACCACCCAGGCCGGTGTGCGCTGGAACAGTGTCAACCGGTCGACTTCGGGCTGGATCTCCGGGATGTACTGAACGGCGCTCGCCCCGGTGCCGACGCAGGCGACGCGTTTGCCGTGGAGGTCGACCTCGTGGTCCCACTCGGCCGAATGGAACGACGGGCCGGCGAAGGTGTCGATGCCGGGTATGGCGGGCAGGGACGGACGCGACAGCTGGCCCACCGCCGAGATCAGCACGTCGACGATCCAGCTCTTGCCGTCGGTGGTGCGCACGGTCCACCGGCCGGTGGCGTCGTCGAATTCGGCGTCGCTGACGCTGGTGCCGAAGCGGATCGCCGAGAGCACGTTGTGACGTTCGGCGACCGCGCGCAGGTAGGCGTGGATGGCGGTCCGTCCCGAGTACCGCTGCGGCCAGTCCGGCTTGGGTTCGAACGAATACGAGTACAGCGGTGAGGGGACGTCGCAGGCCGCGCCGGGGTAGGTGTTCTCCCGCCACACCCCGCCGATGTCGGCGGCCCGCTCCAGGATGGTGATGTCGTCGAAGCCGTTGCGGCGTAGCTCGATCGCCATGCCGATGCCGCCGAAGCCCGCGCCGATGATGAGTATCGATGGCCGATTGCGCGCTGTCATGTGAGACTCCTCACTACGACCGTAGATGACTCCACTGTAGGAGCCGCCGTGCCGTCGTATAGAGAATTTCGGCCATAATGTCCGCGTGGAGCGGATACAGGATCCGGATATCCGCGATTGGAACTTTCCGCGCGGCGTGGCGAGCGTGGCGCTGATGGTCGGATACGCGGCCGAACACGGCGTGTCCTCGGCGCGCATGCTGCACGGCACCGCGCTCGGCGAGCAGCAATTGCGCGATCCGGACGTCCAGATCGACGCGCACACCGAACTGGCGGTCATCCGCAATCTCGTCCGCGAACTCGCCGACCGGCCCGCGCTGGGTGTGGAGGTCGGTCGCCGCTACCGGATCACCACCTTCGGCATCTTCGGCTTCGCCTGCGTCAGCAGCCCGACGCTCGGGGAGGCGATCAGCTTCGCGCTGCGTTATCTGGACCTCAGCTTCACCTTCTGCATCCCGGTGGCCGAGTGGGGCGCCAGCGAGTTCGTCGCGGTGGTGCGCGACGAGGCGGTGCCGACGGACGTGCGGCAGTTCCTCGTCGAACGCGACGTCACCGCGATGCACCAGGTGATGAGCGATCTGCTCGGCACACGCCTGCCGCTGACCAGGGCGGAATTCCGGTTTCCCGATCCCGGCTACGCGGAGCGGATCGCCGAGGTGACTCTCGTGCCGCCGCGTTTCGGCATGCCGCACAACCTGTTCGCGATCGAACCGATGCTGCTGGAACAACCGTTGCCGCAGGCCAACGAGCAGACCTGGGCGATGTGCCTGGCGCAGTGCCGGGAACTGGTGCACCGCCGCAGGGCGCGCACCGGCATCGC
The DNA here is from genome assembly GCF_042733915.1 of Nocardia sp. NPDC059691. Lineage (NCBI taxonomy): Bacteria > Bacillati > Actinomycetota > Actinomycetes > Mycobacteriales > Nocardiaceae > Nocardia > Nocardia sp. NPDC059691. The sequence goes on from NZ_JBHWFB010000002.1 coordinate 387,998, forward strand.
GGCCGAGGTGCGCGAACGTCTTGTGCCGCGCGGCGGCGCGGACGGATTCGCCGCTCCGCCCGGCATCGACGCCGTGGCGAACGATCTCAACATGAGCACCCGTACGCTGCGGCGGCACCTGGACGCCGCGGGTACCAGCTATCGCGCGCTGCTGGACGAAGTGCGTCGTGCGCTGGCGGAGGAAATGCTCACCGCCACACCGCTATCGGTGAGCGACGTCGCCATCCGTCTCGGCTACGCCGAAGCGTCGACCTTCATCTTCGCCTTCAAACGCTGGACCGGTAACACCCCGGCGGCCTATCGCCGCGAACGCGCCGTCCGGCGTTAGCCCTCTTCGCCGCGGCCGCTCCTGCTGCCGATGTATGCCAACTCGCGAATCTTGCCGACAGCCTTGGGAAACAACTCCACCTCGGCCGGGTGATTGAGCATCGGATCGAAGTAATCCGTGCGGTACTCGGCGGAGTCGGCGGGACGCAGAGTGAGTTCCGCGACTCGCCAAGTCGGCCCGCCGAGGCGGCCCGCGGTGAGGGTGAAGCTGACCAGATCCTCGTCGAGGTGGGCTTGCATCGCCTCCAGCGACGCGGACGCGGGCTGCACGCTGTCCGGCTCGGCGAAGAACCAGGTGGGCGAGGAGTTGCTGATCCGATAGGGCATCAGGCAGCCGTACCGGGCGCTGGCCCAACCGCGCGCGGGGGTGATCACCAACCGGCCCAGCGGTCCCCGGCCGGTGGTGGCCAGCGCGAAATCCCAAGGCTGCTCGTCGCGATCGAGCACGCGGAACGCCAGGCCGAGCACATCGGGCAGGCCGTTCGGCAACCCGATGCCCTTGGACACCCGGGCGATGACCGCGCGATCGCCGCTGCCGAACAGCGGCTCGAACTCGGGCTCAGCGTGCAGACGGCCGGCCAGGTGCAAGCCCGAGGGGTGGAATACCCGCGCGTGCCGGATCCGGGCTCCGGCCGCGAACGCGTTCTTCACCACTGCGGCTGGTAGATCGACCATGGCGGATCCTCCCGGTAGGCGTCGTGTGCCTCCCGATTGCCCCGGCACGTGCCGGGTAAACCGCTGTCAGACCGGTTGCACGCCGATCCGGCCGCCCATCGGAACCGCCCGGAAATGGCTGGTGAGGCGGTGGTCGTCACCGATGACGTGCAGTGCCACCGCTGGGTCAGGCGCGTAGTCCATGACGTGGTCGGGCAGGTCGAGTTCCCACTCGCCGCTGAGCACCGATGCGGTGCTGGGGGCCACCAGCAGCGGGCGTCCCCCGAAGGTGGTCGTCGCGGCGGAGTGCGCGTGCCCGGTGAGTACGCCGACGATCCGGTCGTCACCGGCCACGAGGTCGGCGAACCTTTGCGGATCGGCCAGGGAGATCACGTCGACGATCGGACTGAACAGGTGCGCGGGCGGGTGGTGCAAGGCGAGCAGGATCGGCTTGCCCGCGGGCGCCGCGTCGAGGACGCCGCCGAGCCAGTCATAGGTCTCGTCCGCGAGCTGCCCGCCCGGCTGCCCCGGAACGCTCGAATCCAGCAGCGCGACGGTGAGATCGCCGATGCGATGCGCGTGGTTGATCGGGGCATCGGAGGCGGGCTCGCCGAGCAGGCTGGTGCGGAAGCCCGCGCGGTCGTCGTGATTGCCCGGGATCGCGTACACCGGGATCTCGCCGTCGAAAGCGGCCTTGGCCTCCGCGAACTGCTCCGGTTTGCCGGAATCGGTGACGTCGCCGGTCACCAGGATGGCGTCCGGCTTGCGGCGCAGCCCCGCGACGAAGTCCATCACCCGCCGCACACGCTGGGCGTTACGGGTGCCGAGATCGAAATGGGTGTCGCTGACCTGAGCAACCAGGATCATCGGCATTCGCTTTCGCTAGGGGTTCGCTGCATTGCGTCAGATTGCGCGCGCGTCGCGTCCGCGGCACCTCATAAGGCTAGTTGACCTGCGCATTACGCGTCGTCATGACGCTCGCCACCGTACGATCGGCGCCCATCGCATTGTGTGCTGGATCACATTGCGTGGACTCGTCGGAGTCAAGTGGCGGGGCGGTCGGACACCGTGTCGGAGAGGGTGCGCAAAGCGCGCAGGAACGCGCTGCGATCCGGCGCGGGCAGCCGCTCGAGCAGTCGGTCCTCCCCGGCCTGGATGTCGCGCTGGGTGCGGTCGCGAAGGGCGCGGCCCGCGTCGGTGAGCGACAGCAGGTTCACCCGGCGGTCCGCGGGGTCCGGTTCGCGGGTGATCAGGCCGCGGCGCTGGAGTTCGTCGAGGACGCCGATGATGCGGGTCTTGTCCGCGCCGATCGCCTTGGCCAGCGCCGCCTGGGTGTAGACGGGTTCGGCGCCGAGGCCGAGCAATACGGAGTAGCCCCACATGGACAGTTCGTGCCGCTCCAGGATGGGCAGTTCGAGAGCCATGAGCGCCCGCCCGAGCGGCACGATCATCGCGGCGAGATCGGGGCGGGCGTTGGACATGGATCGACGATACTGCTTGGCAAATCGTAAGCTCGCGCATACGATAAGCGCATGCTTACTGAATCTGCCGAAGGATTGCGCGACCGGCATGCCCGTTCTGTCCGACTGAGCGTGGACGTCGTCGACCGCGTCCGTCCCGATGCGCTGGACGCCGAGACACCCTGCGCGGGTTGGCGTCTTCGTGACCTGCTGGAACACATGATCACGCAGAACCACGGCTTCGCCGCCGCCGCGCGGGGGAGCGAGGATCTCGATATCTGGACCGTGCGCGCGTCGGCCGATCCGGTCGCCGACTATCGCGCCTCCGCCGACGACGTCCTCGCCGCGTTCGCCGCCGAGGACGTGCTCGAGCGCTCGCTGCTGCTGCCGGAGATCTTGCCCGACCAAGGGATTCCCGCCGTTCGCGTGATCGGCTTCCACCTCGTTGACAGCGTCGTGCACGCCTGGGATGTCGCGCGCTCGATCGGCGAGGCCATCACACCCGATCCCGACGTGGCCGAGGCGGCGCTGGCCATCGCCCTCGCCGTCCCCGATGGTCCGGAGCGCTCCGTCCCCGGCGCGGCTTTCGCACCGGCACTGTCCGTTCCGGAACACACGCCGACCCTCGACCGCATCCTTTTGCTCCTCGGCCGTGCGCCGAGCTGGCCGAACTGATCTGCTCGAGCGGCCCGATAGACCGTTTCGACCTGGTGCATCGGCTCTGTGCACACGGGGAGACCGCCTGGGGATGACTGTGGACGAACAGCGAGCCGGTGTCTGCCGCCGAGCGAGCGCGACGGAGCGGCGACGGTTTGCGTGGTTCGCGATGGCGCTAGTGGTGAGCAGCGACCTCGATGGCACTCGCGCGCCGTTTGCCGCTCTGTGCGAGCGTCCCATAGGCGCTGGCTGTGGGGCCGATTCCCCTACGGCCCTAGCCGAGATTCGGCGCGGTTATCGTGCCCGGGGCACAGTGTCGACGTTCTTCGCAGCGGTCGACGCCCAGGCAACGGGCTGTGCGAAGACCGCATCGGGCGGCCCGGCTAGTCGAGAGTCCGCAACAGGTCGGTTGCGCGTTCCAAGGCCGCCGGGTCGGCGGATTCGTGCAGCGGGGCCCAGAAGCCCGCGTCGGGCTCGGCGGCCAAGGCCAGTTCCGGCGGGGTGCGCCAGGAAGCGGTGAGGCCGAGACGCCAGGAATGCAGGTAGGTCCGCGAGGGGGCGCCGGAGCGGTCGAACAGGGGATCGCCGACTATCGGATGGCCGGTCCAGGCCAAATGGACGCGAATCTGGTGGCGACGGCCGGTCACCGGGCGCAGCGCGAGAACGGTATGCGCGGGACCCCGCAGCACCGTCGCGAACCGGGTGAGCGAGGGGTAGTTCTTGGCGGGCAGCAAGTCGGCGTCGTCCACGAACCAGCGGCCCGCCTCCTGGCGGATGCTTTCGCGCGGCGCCGCGATCCGCACCCGGTTCTTGCGCCCCACGCTGAGCGGCAGATCGAATACGCCGGTATCGGGCAGGCCGGTGGCCGCGACGACGGCCAGGTACGCCTTGTCGGCGGTCTGCTTGTTGAACTGCCTGGTCAGCTCGCCGTGGGCGGACAGCTCCTTCGCGAAGAGGATCAAGCCGGAGGTCACCTTGTCGATCCGGTGCACCGGATACAGCGTTTCTCCCTCGGCCGCCGCCAGCTCGACGAGATCGGTGTCGTGGCGCTCGCCCATCACGGAGATCCCGGCGGGTTTGTGCAGGGCGAGAATCGCCGCGTCCTCCTCGACGAGGCAACGCGCGCGCAGCTGTGACCAGTCCTTGTCCACCGGACGAGCCTAGGGCGGCCGTCGGGGTCGGGCGCAGATCGGGGCTATCCGCCGTTCTTGCCGTTGTGGCGCAGCAGGTGCGGACGCAGGCGATTGAAGCCGCGCACTCGGACGCTGCGCAACTGCTTGATCGCGAATGCCGGGTCGCCGTTCAACTCCGTGGCGGCGTGGTCATCGATCAGGACCGTGCCCGGCCGCGCGACGCCGGTGAGCCGGGAGGCGATGTTCACCACCGAGCCGTACAGATCCCCGAACCGTTGCAATACCGGGCCGTAAGCGAGGGCGACGCGCAACTCCGGCGTGCCCCCGACCATCATGGTGGACTCCTGGATGGCCAGCGCTATGCGCGCGGCTTCGGCGGCGCTTTCCGTGGCGAACATGACTTCGTCGCCCACGTTCTTGATCACCCATCCGCCGTTCTCGGTGATGGCGGCGGTGGTGGTGGACTCGAACGCCTCGAGCAGCATGGACAGCTCGTCGGGATGCAGATGCCTGGTCAGCCTGGTGTAGCCGACCATGTCGGCGAAACCGACGGCCAGTTCGCGCACCGACTCGCCCGCGCTCGTCCCCGGGTCGAGCGACCGCGACAGCGACGCGGCCAGGTGCCGCCGCCAGGCATAGGTGTTCAGCTGCTCCAACGTGGCTATGGCGCCCTCGGTGGCGGTGCGCACCGTCTCCTCGGGGTCGGCGCCGGGATCGGCTCGGGCGATGCGCTCCTCGATCTCCGCGAGCACCAGGTCGACCTGCCATTCCGCCAGGCGCGCCATCCCTTGGCCGAGCGTGCGCGCGGTCGCCGACTGCTGTCGGGTGTCGGCCGAGGACAACACGGTCAGCTGCTCGAAGTTGCGCACCGCCGCGATGTCGGCGTCGGTGTAGTCCACCGCCTCGTCACCGATGCTCGACGGAAAACCGAGCGCCATCCACAATCGCCGGGTGAGCGCCGTCGTCGTCCCCGACTGTTCGGCGACCTCGGTGCGGTTGTACCGGCGCGCACCGTCGAGCAGATAGGACTCGACGACCGATTGCACCGACTGGGACCTCTCGCTGGGCACCATGATCGGTACCTTACGGCCCGGATCCGACGAGGCGGCTTCCATTGGGCGAGTTCACATACCTCTCCTACGCCACGTCGATTCCGGTGCCGCACCGATAACATGCACGCCCTCCGCGATCCAGCCGGACTGCCGCCGCCGTAACGCGCGGGTTCGGTCCGTCCGGCCGCGTTCGCATCCCGGCGAAGGCCGTCCGCGCAGCGCGTGGCTGCTCACCCGGCAGTGGACGGGGTGCGGCCGCGGAAGGTGCGGCGCAGATCGTCGACCCACTGGGCCGGAATCTCCCACGGGATGAAGTGACCACCGTGGTCGTGGGCGGTGAGGTTGACGTGGTTGTACCAATCGCCGCGGTCGCTGTCGAGGAACGCTTGCACGCGCCGGTCGGTGTCGACGCCCGGCGGGTTCTCGTAGCCGACGAAGGTGATGCCGGTCGGAGCCTCGATGGGCGGCTGCCGGTCGTGCGACGGCGTCCAGGGATAGCGATTGTTGTTGGCGTAGGTGCGGATGGACGTGCCGATGGAATTGGTGACCCAGAAGATCATCGCGTGGGTGAGCAGGTCGTCCTTGCCGAAGACCGACTCGATGTCGCCGCCGTTGTCGCTCCAGCTAACCCAGCGCTGCAGAATCCAGGCCAGCAACCCGGCGGGTGAGTCGGACAGCCCGTAGGCGAGAGTGCTCGGCTCGAGCACATGTGCGGTCAGGTGGACGGCGAAACGCCGTTCCAGTTCGAGGATCCGGTCGTGCACGGCGGCGGGCAGGCCCTCCGGGATGGGATTGCCGCCGGTGATGTCCCAGGCGCGGTCGCCGCTGAACAGGGTCAGCTTCTGACCGGAGCCGATGTGGATGCCGTACAGCTCGTCGGCGTACTTGTGCCCGAGCTGCCCGGTGACCAGCGCGCCGACGTCACAGCCCGCCGCGGCGTACTTCGCGTGCCCGAGGGTCTCGGTCATCAGGACGTGCCAGAGGTCGGCGACCTTCCAGAAGTTCATGTCCGGGTTCTTCGGCAGCGGTGCGGAGAATCCGAATCCGGGGAACGACGGGACGATCACATCGAAGGCGTCGGCGGGGTCGCCGCCGAACGCCGCCGGGTCGGCCAGCGGGTCGATCACCTTGGCCCAATGCCAGAAGGTCCATGGCCAACCATGGGTGAGGATCAACGGCGTCGGGTCGGGTCCGACGCCCGGCTTCCGCAGGAAATGCACCGGCACCCCGTCGATCTCGACGAAGTAGTGGTCATAGGCGTTGAGTGCGGCCTCGGCCGCACGCCAGTCGTAATCGGTGCGCCAGTACTCGACCAGCTCCTGCAAATAGTCGCGGGACACGCCGTAGGACCAGTCGTCGTTTTCCGCGTCGACCGGCCAGCGGGTCAGTTCCAATCGCCGCCGCAGGTCGGCGAGCACGTCGTCGGATACATGAATAGGCGTGGGATCCAGCGGGAACGGCCGCGTCTCGGCTCCACGCGAAGAGGGCTCCTGACTCACCGGGCCAGTATGCTCCGTGCGCTGTTCCGCGAGGCTGTGCAGAACATCACGGTGGGATTTGACCACCGAGGTAATCGCGCCTCGCGGCAGGCTCCGCTAGCGTCGGGAAGACGGACGGAGATCTGAGCGGAGGGCGTTGTGGTCGGGACCGGGCGGGCTGCGCGGCCCGAGATCACCGAAGGCGTGCTCGAGCACGGCATGCCGTACTTCGCGATCGGTTCCGGTCGGCCGCTGGTCTTTCTCCGGTGGTTCAGTCCCGACCACGCGAATCCCCGCGGTCGGATGCTCGACTCCGAGGTGAGAGTTCTGCGGCCGCTGGCGCGGAGCTTCCGGGTCTACGCGGTGGGCCGCGCGCCCGGCATGGCTCAGGGCATCACGATGGCGGAGATCGCGGCCGAGCACGCCGACGCGCTGCGCGCCGAGTTCGGCGAGCCGGTCGACGTGCTCGGCATCTCCTCGGGCGGGTCGGTGGCGCTGCAACTCGCCGCCGACCATCCCGAGGTCGTGCGCCGCCTCGTCGTCGCGTCGTCCGGATGCCGTTTGGATCCGGTCGCCAAGGAAGGCCAGATGCGTTACGCCGAAGCGGTTCTGCACGGGCGCCGCGCGATGCACCACCTGGCGTCGAGCAGCGTCTCCTCGCCCGCCGCCGCTCGTCTCGCGGCGGCCGCCATGTGGTTGCTGGACCCGTTGAGCCGCCCGCGCGACCCTGCCGACACGTACGCCTTTCTCCGCGCGGAGGACGAATTCGACATCACCGAGCGCCTCGGTGAGATCCAGGCCCCGACGCTCGTCATCGGAGGCGAACGAGACGCCGCCTACAGCCTCGCCACTTTCCGCCGCACCGCCGACGGCATCCCCGATTCCCACCTCGCCATCTATCCGGGCGCGGGGCACGTGAGCGCGCTCAGGCGCACCCGCTTCGCCATCGACGTCGTCAACTTTCTCGACCAGCCCTGACTCGCCACCGCCGTGCGCCTGGATAGTCGTCGGCTGTTCCTCTCGGCTCGGTCGGGTGACGGCCCGCGGGACGCTGAAAGGGTTCGGCGCGTTCACGGTTCGGGGGTAGGAGTCCAGTAGCCGGCACGGTGGTGTACCGCGGCCGTGCGGATCGCCGCGCGGAGGCGATCGGTCAATTGGGCGGGAGCGGACAGATCGCCCCAGGTCCAGCGCACGACCACCCAACCGAGTGCGCGGAGCCGATCCGCGCGGACGTTCTCCGCCGTGACCACCCGAGCGGTGGGCGGCTCGGCTCGGCGGTGCTCGCTTCCGTCGAATTCGCCGATCACACCGAGATCGGGGAACAGGAAATCGACACGGCCGACACAGATCTCGTCATCGGAGAAGACCCGAGCCTGCACTTCGGGAGCCGGAAGGCCCGCCCGGTGCAGCAGGATCCGGCTCAGCGACACGCCGACGTTCGCGCTGCGCCCGTCCAGGAAGTCCAGGACGAGGGCGGCACGGCGGCATCCGGGCCTGCGCCGGGCCCGGCGCAGGTGTTCCCGCAGTTCCGCCGTGGTGGTCAAGCCCTGGCGTAGCGCGGAATCCCCGAGGGCGACGGACTGTTCGAATCCTTCCGAACGCGCGATGTCCAAGACCGTCCGCGCCGGGGTGGTCACCCGTATGTCGTCGACCAAGGTGATCTCGTCGGGCTCCATCCGAGCCGAATGGACCACCACCCGCCGGCTCAGCCTGCCGCCGTTGATCCGGTTCCTGGTCAGATGGACCCGGTCGAGCGGAATGCCCCAGGTCGTCATCCCGTGCAGCACCGCCGCCGAACAGTGGCTCGTGACGGCGGAGTCGGACGTGGACTCCGCGGTGGCCAGCGTCATCAGCAGATGCCTGCCGGTGGCGCCGAGACCGGAGCCCGGCGCGCTCAGATAGTGCCCGGCGCGCAGCCGCTGCCATTTCCCGGTTCTGCACAGCCGGTGCAATGTCTTGTCGGACAGACCGGATGCCAGCGCCTGCTGACGCGAGATCAGTTGCGGTGCTTCCATACCGACGATCGTGATCGACCGGCGATCCGGGAAACCCCCGCGCGGCGGCGCATGTGGACAACGCACGGGCTGTGGACAACTCCGGGGAGTCAGCCCATCTGGGTCATTCCGGCCGCGACCACCTGGGCTACGTTCAGCACTTCGTCGGCGGTGGGCAGCGGCACGCCGTCGAGCGCGTGCAGCCGGTCGGTGCTGGCGATCGCGAACATCGCCGAGACCCAGGCCGCGGCGCACGCGCGCAGGGTTCCGGGACGGACCGGGCCGGGGGCGCTCGCCTGGAGCACCTTCGCGGTCACCTCCAGCATTTGGTCGCGCAGGCGGCGTAGTTGCCGCCGCACGTCGGGATGGGTGTCGGCCTCCCGCCACAGGATCACCCGCAGTACCGACGAGTGGTGGTCGCGCAGGTTCAGCGCGGCGTCGAGGTTGACCAGGCTCGCCGCCGGATCTCCCGGCGTGACCACGGTGCCGATGTCGTCGATCGGCCGCGCGGGCACCCGCTCGGACATCAAGGCGGACAGGATCGAATCCTTGGTCGGGAAGTAGTAGAAGACGAGTCCTTTGGGGACGCCGGCCGCGGCGGCGATGGCCGCCGTCGCGGTGGCGTCGTATCCCTGTGCCGCGAAGAGGTCCTCTGCGGCGTCGAGGATCAACTGCCGAGCGTCGCCGTCGGCTTTCGCGCTGCGGCGGCGTCCGGCGCGCCGGGTTCCCGGTCGCTGCATCAGTGATGCGGAGCCATGTCGTGCAGACGCCCCGACACCGTCGGCAGCGCCGCGACCGCGACCACCGCCGTCACCACCCCGACTACCCATGCGGTCCAGGATGCGCTGCGGTACGCGGTGAAGTCCATGGCCCACGGCGAGATGAACAACAGCAGGCCGCACAGGCCCATCGCGTAGTCCGCCGCCGCCATGTCGGGGCGGGCCATCTGCGCCAGACCGGTGAGCGCGATGAGCACGCCGAGCACGATCAGCGCCCACATGGCGTTGTTGTTGTGGTCGACCCACAGGGGTGACAGTGCGGCGAAGGCTCCGAGCACGACGGCCAGGAGATCCTGCGCGCGGCTCTCGGTGAACATGTGTACCTCCTCAGGCTGTGCGTATGTCCTGACCTCGGTCTAGTCCTGATTGACCGCCCGATCAACATCGGAACGGACACGGTTGTGCGACGGTTGACCGGCCGCTCCGCGTGACGGCCCTCACAGAGGAATGAACCAAGCAGAGGTTAGGGTGAGCTTCGTCGCACCGCCGGTTCCGCGGAATCGGCGGCCGGATTCCACTGAAGGGATGGCCGCATGACCGCGCCGATCGTGATCGTCGGAGCCGGCCTCGCCGGCCTGCGCACCGCGGAGGAATTGCGCCGCGCGGGCTACGCGGGCGACCTCGTGCTCGTCGGTGACGAGTCGCGGTTGCCCTACGACCGGCCGCCGCTGTCCAAGCAGTTCGTACGCGGCGAAACCGATGACACCACACTGCGTCCGAGCGAGTTCTACGCCGAGAAGCAGATCGATCTGCGCCTGAGCACCGAAGCCGTCGGGGTCGACACCGGTGCGCGCCGCGTTCGCCTCGCCGACGGCGCCACGCTGGACTATGACCAGCTGATCATCGCCACGGGTCTGCGCCCGCGCCGTCTGCCCGGCCTGCCCGAGTTGCGCGGCGTGCACGTGCTGCGCGGCCACTCCGACGCCGTCGCCCTGCGCGCCGATCTGAGCGGTGCGAGCACCGCGCTGGTCGTCGGCGCCGGCTTCATCGGCTGCGAACTCGCCGCGAGTTTCCGGGCGGCGGGAGTGGATGTCGTGCTGGTCGAACCGCAGGCGACGCCGCTGGCCTCGGTGCTCGGCGAAGCGGTGGGCGAACTGGTCGCGCGGATGCATCGCGCGGAAGGGGTGGATCTGCGCTGCGGCATCGGCGTGGACACCCTGTTCGGCGACGAGTCGGGGCGGGTGCGCGGTGCGCGACTGTCCGACGGTACCGAGATCGCCGCCGACCTCGTCGTGATCGGCGTGGGTTCGCGGCCGGTGACCGAATGGCTGAGCGATTCCGGGATCGCGCTGGCCGAACCGTCGGCCGGTGGCGGCGTGCTCGCCGACGAGGTGGGACGGACCTCCGCCGACGGCGTCTGGGCGGTCGGCGACGTGGCGGCATGGCTGCACGAGACCGGACTCCGCAAGCGTGTCGAACACTGGACCAACGCCGGTGAACAGGCCAAATTGGTCGCCTGCGCGCTGCTGGGCGCCGAACCGCCCACGGCGGCGCGCGTCCCGTACTTCTGGAGCGACCAGTACGACGTCAAGATCCAGGCCCTCGGCACTCCCGGCGCGACCGACGAGGTGCACATCGCCTCCGACGACGGCCGCAAATTCCTCGCCTACTACGCCCACGGCGGCAACCTCACCGGCGTCGTCGGCGCGGGCATGACGGCCCAGGTGATGAAGGCCCGCGCCAAGATCGCGTCCGGTGCGCCGGTGACCGAGTTGCTCGCACCCAGCTGAGGGCGCGCCCGGCGGGAGCCGCGGAACGGCTGCGGCATCGAGCAGGTGCGGGTACCGGTCGCCGAATCCTCCGCCACTATGGCCGCCGTGACCCGCGAGCGCGCGCCGGTTGCGGAGCGTGCGCCGGGGCGCGCACGGCGTGTGGGGGTGTCATGGGGCTGTAATACGGTGGTGCGGTGATCGTCGCGCTCATCGACTCGGGTCTGGGGTTGCTGCCCACTGCCGCTTGGTTGCGCAAGTTGCGGCCCGACGTGGATCTGCTGCTGCAGCTGGATCCGGACGGGGCGCCGTGGGGGCCGAAGCCGGAGGACTGGGTGGTCGAGCGGGTGGTGAACGCCGCGCGGACCTCGCTTCGTTCGGGCGCGGAGGTGATCGTGCTGCCGTGCAACACCGCCAGCGTGACGGCGCTGGAGCACGTGCGCGCGGAGGTCGGGCCCGACGTGCCGGTGATCGGCACCGTGCCCGCGATCAAGCCCGCGGCGGCCGTGTGCCGGTCGGTGGCGGTCTGGGCCACCGCGGCGACCACGGCGAGCCGGTACCAGGCCGATCTGATCGCGAAATTCGGCGGCGACGCCGATGTGGTCGGGGTGGCGTGTCACGGGTTGGCGGACGCGATCGACCGTGGCGACCTGACCGCCGCCCACGAAGCGATCGGCAGCGCGGCGGAGCGGACGCCGCCCGGCGTGGAAGGCGTGGTGCTCGGCTGCACGCACTACCCGCTGGTGACCGACGCGATCGTGGCCGCGTTGCCAAACGGCGTCCGGCTCTTCGACAGCGCGCAAGCCGTTGCCGCGCAGACCATTCGGCGCATCGAGGCGCTGGGCCGCCCCACCACCGGTACCGGGGTGATCCGGGTGCTCAACAGCGGTCGGCCCGGTGCGCTGCCCACCAGCGCGGCCGCCTTCGAGTCCGGCCGCGTACTGGGCGCGCAAGGGTGAACCGCTGCCCGGCGCGGGCGCGTCCGCCACTTCTCGGAACAGGAGCATGGTTCGATGACCGACTCGGTGACCGAGGCCGACGTGCGGGCGGCGTTGCGGGAACTGGCGAATCCGGCTGATGCGACGCAGCTACAGCGGTTCTTCAAGACCGGTCCCGGCGAATACGGCGAGGGTGACGTGTTCCTCGGCGTCCGGGTCCCGGCGAGCCGCCGGGTCGCCGAGCGCTTCGCGACACTTCCGCTCGACGAGATCGACCGGCTGCTCGACAGCGACGTGCACGAAGACCGGTTCGCCGCGCTGGTGATCTTGAACGCGCGATTCGCCAAGGCGTCCCAGCCGCGCTCCTTCGACGACGCCGCCCGTGCCGCCATGGTGCGGTTGTATCTGGCGGCCGTGCGCCGCGGACGGGTGAACAACTGGGATCTGGTGGACGTGTCGGCGGAGAACATCGTCGGCCCGTGGCTGCTGGACAAACCGCGTGACCTGCTGTTCGAGCTGGCGGCCACCGAGTCGCTGTGGGAGCGGCGGGTGGCGTTGCTGTCCACGTTCGCGTTCATCAAGGCGGGTGACGCCTCGACCACCTTCGCGCTGTGTGAACTGCTGCTCGACGACCGGCGCGACCTGATCCAGAAGGCGCTGGGCTGGATGCTGCGCGAAGTCGGCAAGCGCGTCGACCGCGGCCTGCTGACCGGATTCCTCGACCGGCACGCCCCGGCCATGGGACGCACCGCGTTGAGCTACGCGACCGAGCATCTGCCGCCCGATGCTCGCGCGGAATACCGCGCGCGATAGGCGAAGCAAACGATCGGCGAATTATTTCAGGCGAGCGCGCTCAGAACTGGATCTTCAGGTGGTCGGTCACCGGGTGCGCCTGGCAGCCGAGGATGTAGCCGTTCTCGATATCCTCCGGGTCGAGAATTTCGGCGTTGTCCATTTCGACCTTGCCCTCCAGCACCGTGCACGCGCACGAGCCGCACTCGCCTTCCTGGCAGGAGTAGGGCACGTCCAAGCCCTTGGCCAGCATGATGTCCACCAGCGTCTGCTTGCGCGGCCACTTCAGTTCGTGCACTTCGCCGTCGAGTTCGACTTCCACGGTCGCCGCGTCGGCCGCCTCCTCGTCGGAGACCTCGACCGGCGCCTGATCGGCGAACGGATCGCCGGCCAGCGAGTTGAACACCTCGGCGTGCGTGCGCGTGCGCGGCACGCCCAGTTGCCCGAGCGCGTCGTGCACCCGGTCCATGAACGGCTTCGGCCCGCACATGTACGCGTCGTAGCCGCGATACGGGGCGACGAGGGTGGCCAGCGCGTCGGCCGTCGGCAGGCCCTGCAGGTATTCCAGCCAGTGGATCACGGTGAGCCGCTGCGGGTGCTTGTCCGCCAGATCGCGCAGCTCACCGGCGAAGATCACGGACTCGTGGTCGCGGTTGGCGTAGACCAGCACGATGCGGCCGTTTCCGCGGGCCAGAGCCGACTTGAGGATCGACATGACCGGCGTGATGCCGCTGCCCGCGCCGAACAGCAGCAGGTCGTCGTCGAGATCCTTCGGGGTGAAGACGCCGGAGGGCGGCAGCACCTCGATCTGGTCGCCCTCTTTCACGTTGTCGCACACCCAGTTCGACCCGTAGCCGCCCTCGGTCCGCTTGACGGTCACCTTCGGACGGTCGTCGGTGTAGGGCGAGCTGGCCAGGGAGTAGCACCGCGCCACCGAGCCGGTCCGGTCGCTGGGGATGCGCAGGGTGAGGAACTGTCCCGGCTGGTAACGGAACTTCTCGGCCAGCTCGTCGGGAACGTCGAAGACCAGCGAGCGGGTGTCGGCCGTCTCGGCGATGACCGCGGACACCCGCAGCACGACCGAGCGCGAGCCGTGGGGAACCTCGACAGTGGTCATGTCGTCCTCTCGAACCTGGCACGGGCAACCCGCGACGCAAAAACTAGAACGTGTTTCAGTTTCATCGTACGTCGGTCGTCGCCTGACGGACAAGCTGGGCTTCCAGACCGGCGATCAGCACCTCCATGCCGAAGTCGTAGGAGTAGCGTCCGCGCAGGTCACCGATGTACCGGGTGGCCCGATCGACAACCGGTGGCAGCGTGACATCGGCAGGCGCCGAGCGGTCGCGCGGGTTCACCCGGCTGCGGCCGAACAGGTAGGTGTGGATGGTGGCATAGGCGGCGAGGATGTTGCGATCGCCGAACCCCGCGTCGTCGAGGATGTCCATGATCGCGGCGATCAGGTCCAGCTGTTTGCCCAGCATCTGCTCGATCAGGATGTCGCCGAGGCCGGGATGCTTGCGCAGCTTCTCGTCGATCTGGTCGACGAGATCGCGCAGCCGATGCTGCCACGTGCCGGATTCGGCCGATGGCGTGCGCACTCCGGTGAGGGCCGCGCTGGCGACCAGATCCAGCAGCTCGCGCTTGTCGGCGACGTAGTAGTAGGGCGCCATCGGGGAGACGCCGAGTTCGCGGGAGAGTCGCCGCATCGACAGTTTCTCCACGCCGTCCTCGCGTACCACCCGCAGCGCGGCCTCGACGATCTCGGACTCCGACAGCGTGCTGCCGCCCCCGTTCGTCTGCATTCGTCCGACTCCCATGCCACCTCTACCACTGCGGGCGTGCTGCCCGTCACATTCTGTTCAGCTGCTTGCCACCCGCAGTCTAGAGCGCCGGGCATCGGTCCCGTCGCCGCCTGTTCCACTCCGCTCGCGGCGGAATCGGCTCCTCGCTCGGAGCGCGCGGCCGCGGGGACCTCCCGGATCGACAAATGAAACCTGTTCTTTTGTCAGTTTATGACGTTATTGTGTGAGCACGGACTGCACCGGGCAGTTCGCACACGGATCGTCCTCGCGGAGGTAGCCATGCCGGAATACGGGTCCACCGGACACGCAGACACCGACAACACCGGACGGATGGAGGCCGCCGCTGCGCGGTCGGCCGAAGAAGCGCCGCTGGTCGAGGAGAGCCTCATCGAAGAGGTGTCCATCGACGGCATGTGCGGCGTCTACTGACGGGCGGTCGATGACGATGCTCGATCTCGATACCCGCTGGCAGCTGCATCCGCGAGTGGCGCTGCGTCCGGAGCCGTTCGGCGCGCTGCTCTACCACTTCGGCACGCGCAAGCTCTCCTTCCTGAAGAACCCGCGGATCGTCGAGATCGTCCGGTCGCTGCCGGAGCACACGTCGGCGCGCACCGCCCTGCGCGCGGCGGGCGTGCCGGAGAAGAACGCCGCGGCTTACCTGAAAGCGCTGACACAGCTCGCCGAATCCGACATGATCATCGGTGCGCCGGCCGGCGCACCGACGGCGCCCTCCGTCGCGAGCGCGGCCACGGCGCCGCCGTCGACGGCGGGGGTGGTCCCGCCGTCGGACGCGGCGGTTCGCCTGGTGGACCGCTTCGAGTCCGGTCTCGCCGCGCCGATCTGCCTGACCTGGGAACTCACCTACGCCTGCAACCTGTCCTGCGTGCACTGCCTGTCGTCTTCGGGGCGCAGGGATCCGCGCGAGCTGAGCACCGAGCAGTGCAAGGCGCTGATCGACGAGTTCGAGCGTATGCAGGTGTTCTACGTGAACATCGGCGGTGGCGAGCCCACCGTGCGCCCGGACTTCTGGGAACTGGTCGACTACGCGACCGCGCACCATGTGGGCGTGAAGTTCTCCACCAACGGAGTGCGGATCACGCCCGAGGTCGCGGCCCGGCTGGCCGCAAGTGACTACGTCGACGTGCAGGTGTCGCTGGACGGCGCCGACGCCGAGGTCAACGACGCCGTGCGCGGGCCTGGCTCCTACGCCATGGCCATTCGCGCGCTGGAGAATCTCGCCGCGGCGGGTTTCCGGGACGCGAAGCTGTCGGTGGTGGCGACCAGGCACAACATCGCACAGCTCGACGAGTTCCGCGCCATCGCCGAAAAGTACGGCGCCACCTTGCGTTTGACCAGGTTGCGGCCGTCGGGCCGGGGTGCGGACGTGTGGGACGACTTGCATCCCACGCCCGATCAGCAGCGCGTCCTCTACGACTGGCTGCTGCGCAACGGGGAGGGCGTGCTCACCGGCGACTCGTTCTTCCACCTGTCGGCGTTCGGTGCGGCGCTGCCGGGGCTGAACATGTGCGGTGCGGGCCGGGTGGTCTGTCTGGTCGACCCGGTGGGTGACGTCTATGCCTGCCCGTTCGCCATTCACGATCGGTTCCACGCCGGAAACGTCGTGGCCGACGGCGGTTTCGAGGCGGTATGGCGATCCTCGGAACTGTTCGGGGAGCTGCGCGAGCCCAGTGGCGGCGGCGCGTGCGCGTCGTGCAGCCATTACGACGCCTGCCGCGGCGGCTGCATGGCGGCGAAGTTCTTCACCGGGCTGCCCGCCGACGGGCCTGATCCGGAGTGCGTCCAGGGGTACGGCGAAGCGGCGCTGGCCGACACGGCGCGGATGATCCCGCGTTCGTCGGTCGACCATTCCCGCCGGGTCGCCCCGCGCGCGGGCGGGCGCAAGAGCGGACCGGTTCCGCTGACGCTGAGCGCGACGCGCCCGGCCGGATTCACGCCGGAACGCCGCCCGGCGCGGGCCTGCGACGAGAGCCCGCTGGCATGAAGCCATGAAGTTTGCCAAAAGTATGCTGAGAGCGCGGGTGTGGCTATCGTCCGGTCGTCGACCGGGCGATAGCCGCCCCGTTGCCGGATGCTGGGAAACGGGTGCGAGCGAACACTCGGCATCGGGTACGGCGCG
This sequence comes from Nocardia sp. NPDC059691, assembly GCF_042733915.1. NCBI lineage: Bacteria > Bacillati > Actinomycetota > Actinomycetes > Mycobacteriales > Nocardiaceae > Nocardia > Nocardia sp. NPDC059691. The sequence goes on from NZ_JBHWFB010000002.1 coordinate 404,910, forward strand.
CGGCCGTTCCGGTGGCGGGCCGGTTTCGCCCGGAAATCTGCCGTTTTTTCCGGACTGTTGATGTCTACCCGCGAAACTCCGCCTAGCATGCCAGGAATGCGCCATGATCGCCTGCCCGATGGATTCGGGGTGCGGATCGATCCCCGGGTACGCGCATACTCCGGCGGGCGGGTTCTGATCGGCGGTTCGCCGGCCAGGTTGCTGCGACTTGCCCCGGAGGCCGCCGAGATGATCGGCGACGGGTACCTCGAGGTGACCGGCCCGAAGTCCGCCGTCGTTGCCAGACGGCTGCTCGACTCCGGAGTGGCCAACCCCCGCCCCCGGCTGCTGCCTTCGCCGGACGACGTCACCGTCATCGTGCCGCTGCACAACAACGCCGAGGGACTGGCGCGGCTGCTCGCCGCGTTGCGCGGGCACAACGTCATCGTGGTCGACGACGGGTCCGACCAGCCGGTGCGGATACCGCGCAACCGTGGCACCAGGTGCCGGGTGACCGTGCTGCGGCACGACCGCAAGCAGGGACCCGCGGCCGCGCGCAACGCCGGCTTGCGGGCGGCGACAACCGACTTCGTCGCATTCCTGGATTCCGACGTGGTGCCGCGCAGCGGGTGGCTGGAAGTGATGCTCGGCCATTTCAGCGACCCCGGGGTGGCGCTGGTCGCCCCCCGGATCGTCGCGCTGGACCCGGAGTCCAACGCGCTGGCGCGCTACGAGCACACCCGCTCCTCGCTCGACCTGGGCAGGCGCGAGGCTGCGGTGCATTCGCGCGGGCTGGTGTCCTACGTGCCGAGCGCGGCGCTGCTGGCGCGGCGCAGGGCGCTGCTGGAACAAGGCGGCTTCGACGAGTCGATGCACGTCGCCGAGGACGTCGACCTGTGCTGGCGGCTGGAGCGGGCGGGCTGGCGGCTGCGCTACGAGCCCGCGGCCCACGTGGCGCACGACCACCGGGTGTGCTTCCGCGCGTGGTTCGGCCGAAAGCTGTTCTACGGCACCGGCGCGGCGCCGCTGGGCGAGCGGCACGCGGGAACGGTGTCACCGCTGTCGGTGCCGTCCTGGACGCTGCTGGCCGCGTTCCTGTTCGCGACGCTCACCAAGTGGGGACTGTTCGGCGGCATCGTCACCCTGATCACCGCGCTGGCCCGGTTGCGCCGCGTCTTCGCCGGGCTGGACAACTCGACCCGGATCGCCGCGATCTATCTGGCGCGCGGCTTCTTCGCCGGACTGTGGCGTCTGGCCTCGGCGATGTGCAGGCATTACTGGCCGATCACGGTGCTGGCGATGTTCTTCTCCCGTCGGGTGCGGCGCATCGCGATCACCATGGCCGTCGCGGACGGATTGGCCGACTGGTTCACCCACCGCGACTCGGGCGGCCTCGATCCCGTCCGCTACACGGTCTACAAGCGCCTCGACGACATCGCCTACGGCACCGGCCTGTGGCTCGGCGCGTTCCGCGCGCGCAGCGTGGAAGCGCTGAAACCCACCACACCATCCCGTTGATCGACCCGAATCACCCGCGATGACCTGGATCTTGCCCGCACCCTCGCCGCGCCGCCGTCCGGCGACGCGGACCGCGCCGAGATACTGAACGGGAGTCCGAATGGCCGACACGCTCATCGTCGGGGGCGGTACCGCCGGGTGTGTCCTGGCGGAGCGGTTGAGCGCCGATCCGGCGCACACGGTGCGGCTGCTCGAAGCCGGTCGGATGTGGAGCAGTCGCGAGGCGATGCCCGCCGAGTTGCTGGACGCCGCGTCGCTGCCGATCGGTCCGGAGGCCCCGTGGCTGTGGCGTTACGAGGTGGTCCTCGCCGACGACCCGCCGGTGCCGGCAACCATCGTGCGCGGCAAGGTGATCGGCGGCTCGGGGGCGGTCAACGGCGGTTACTTCGTCCGTGCCACGGTGGCGGATTTCGACGCCTGGAGCCGGGTGCTCGGCGACTCGAACAGCTGGTCGTTCGATTCCGTGCTTCCGCTCTACTGCCGGATCGAGCGTGACCTCGACTTCGGCGAACAGCCCTGGCACGGCGACCGCGGCCCGATTCCCGTGGTGCGCAGCTCGGATCCCTCGCCGGTCAGCGCGGCGTTCACGGAGGCCTGCCTCGCGTCCGGGTTCGCCGAGGTGCCCGATCTCAATGCCCCCGGCAGCGGGGCGGGGGTGGGCGCGGTGCCGTGCAATTGCGACCGAGGCAGGCGCATCGGCCCGTCGATCGGCTATCTGCTGCCCGCGCTGGCCCGCCCGAACCTGACCGTCGCCGGGGAAACGTCGGTCACGCGAATCCGCTTCGACGGAACCCGTGCGGTCGGCGTGGAGTACGTACGCGATGGCGAGAGCGGCATCGAGTGGGCCGACCGGATCGTGCTCTGCGCGGGCGCGATCGAGTCGGCCACGCTGCTGTTGCGCTCCGGCGTCGGCGACCCGGAACGGCTGCGCCCCCTCGGCATCCCGGTCGTGCACGCCGCCCCGGTGGGCTCCTGGCTCAGCGACCATCCGGAAGTGGGCATCTCCTATCTGCTGCACCTGGCCGAACCGCCGAGCGTCCCGCTGGAGACGGTGCTCGAGGTGGACGATGTCGAAATCCGGCCGTACGCCGTGTCGTTCACACCCGGGGTGCGCAGGCTCGGCGTCACACTGATGCGGCCGCGATCCTCCGGCGTGCTCCGCTTGCGGTCGGCCGACCCCGGCGCCGCGCCGCTGATCGACTACCGCTACCTGACCGCCGACCAGGATCGCGCCCGATTACGCGACGCAGTGGCGACCGCGGGCGGGCTGCTGCGACGAATGAACGCGCGGCCGGTCGATCCGATTCCGCGGCCCGCGGATCTCGATGCCTGGTTACGCGCGAATCTCGCCACTTCGCAACATTTGTCCGGAACCTGTCGAATGGGCCGGGAAAACGATGCGGCCGCCGTGGTGGACGAGCGCTGCCGGGTGCACGGAGTTACCGGGTTGTCCGTGGTGGATCTGTCCGTGGTGCCGGTGCCGCTCGGTCGTGGACCGCAGGCCACGACCATGGTGATCGCGGAAAAGGCGGCCGCACACCTGTGCTCGTGAAGTGAAAGACGGTTCGGTCACAATTTGCCGGGATGTGCACCGGGTGTGACCTGGCGGACAAAGCCGAACATCGGTCGGTCCCGCCCTGAGTGCGCCGGTACAGTTTGGGGCGGAAAGAAAGGCAAATGGTCAGCAACATCGCAGGTGGGCGACCCCCACGGCCGGGCGTGGAGCCGGGCGCCCAACTCGGTGCGCTCGAAGTCTACGCCGCGCAGGCGCACGGATATCTCGGCGCGGGTGGCGATCAACTTGCCCGCCTCGCCGGTCTGCTGCGTCCCGCCGTGCTGGAGTCCTGGCTGCGCAGCTTGCGCGGCGGGGTCGATCCGATGGACGCGGTCGACGGCCGCGGTCTGCGCGGCGCCGATCTGCAGCGCTATCTCCAGGCACATCCGATCGCCGCGCTGATGCCGCTGATCGACAAATTGCTCGTACAGGACACGGCCAGAACAGGTTTGATCGTCGTGGTGGCCGATCAGTTCGGCCGGGTGCTCTCGGTGCACGGTGGTGACGAACAGGTCGCGGCCGCCGCGGAGATCGGCCTGCGCGCCGGTGACGACCTGAGCGAGCGCCGCATCGGGACGAACGCGGTCGGCCTGGTGGTGCGCACCGGGCGCGCCGCGTGGATCCACGGCCCGGAGCACTTCCTGCACCGGATGCACCAGATCACCGGAGCCGCGGCCCCGGTGCACGATCCGGACGGCAGGCTGGTGGGAGTGCTGATGATCGCGGGCGGCGTCCGGGTGGCCAAGCCGGAGATTCTCGCCCTGATCAAAGCCACCGCCACGGCCGCGGAGATGGACCTGCTGCTCACCGCGATACGGTCCGGCGAGCGTCGGAACGACGGTCGCGGCAGGCGTGACCCGGCGCAGCCGCACCCGGCGGGCAGGCTCGCGCTCGACGTGCTCGGCCTCGGTCAGCCGCAACTGAGCGTCGCGGATGATCGAGTGCCCCTGTCGCAGCGGCATGCCGAGATCCTGCTGCTGCTGGCCGAACATCCGGAGGGACTCGGCGCCGATCATCTCGCGCTGTTGCTCGATGACACCGATCTGGACAACGGCACCATCCGCGCGGCCGTGTCCCGCTTGCGTTCGGTGGTCGGTCCGACCGTGTTCGGTTCGCGGCCTTACCGTTTGCGCGTTCCGGTCGCAACCGATGTGGAGGCGTTGCGCGCGGCGCTCGACTCCGGTGATGTCGATTCCGCATTACGGCTCTATGCCGGGCCGGTGCTGCCGCGCTCGACCGCGCCGGGCATCATCGACATTCGCGACGAACTGCGGGTTCGATTGCGCACCGCGGTGCTGGCTTCGGGCGACCCGGCGGTGCTGCGCCGGTGGACCGCGTGTCCGGAGGGGCGCGACGACGCCGCGGCGTGGGCGGCCTACCGGGCCACGGTCGATCGTGACTCGCCGCTGTACGCGCAGATCGAGGCCAAGATCCGGGTACTGGATCGCCGCCTCGGCGCCGATGCAACGCGAATGCAACGTTTCGGCTCATAGTCTGCACAGCCATCGGCGTCGCCGCGGTCGAATGTGATCGCGCATTACGCTTTGCCCTGGACTTCCGGCCCTGGTAGCCGCGTTGGACAAGCGTCCAGAAGTTTTTAGTGCAAATTGTTCCCTTTTATTAACGAAGCGCCTAATGTTCGCAATGCACGGATCACGACCGTGTGACGTAGCTGACATAGCCGTGGCGCCCGCTCCACGGCGATGACGTTGGAGGATTGGCGGCTTTCCGCGCGAGCGTGCCCGAGCACCGCTCGCGCTCTCATCGAATCGCACGTGGTGGTCGACGCCATGCGCCCGGGCTGGGCAGCCGGGCGCAGCGGCTTGTTCGTGCTGCTCGAAAGCGTTCGGACAGCCGTTGTTCCGCCGAGTAGGAGGCTCTGGTGCACGATACGGAGTTGGGTGGGGCCAGCGCGTTGCCGCCGCGTTCCGTCGAGCCGGAGTCGTCCCGGATCGCACCCGAACCGTTCGCTCTGGCGCCCGCGCAGCTCGGCGTCTGGTACGCGCAGCTGCTCGACCCGGACGCGCCGATCAACGTCGCGCAGTACGTGGACGTGCACGGCGAGTTGGATGCCGTTCTGCTGCAAGAGGTCTCGATGGAGGCGGCGCGCGAGTACGAGTCGGTGCTGGTGCGGCTGGGGGAATCCGGCGGCGTCCCGCATCAGTACGTCGACTTCGGTCTCTCGGTCGACATTCCGCTGATCGACCTGCGCGACCAGGCCGACCCGGTGGCCGCGGCGCACGCCTGGATGCGCGCGGACGCGAGCGCGCCGGTCGACCTGCGCACCGACCGGCTGTTCGCGGGCGCCGTATTGCGCGTCGCCGAGCGGCGGTACTTCTGGTACCTGCGGGCTCATCACATCGTGCTGGACGGCTACGGCGCGCTCACCAACACCACGCGGGTGGCCGAGCGGTACACCGCGCGGATGCTCGGCACCGAACCCGAGGCCGTGCGGCCGGGGACGCTCGCCTCGTTGACGCAGGCCGAACTCGCCTACCGGAGCAGCCCCCGGTTCGAGTCCGATCGCGCGCACTGGGCTCGGCGGGTGGCCGGGCTGGACGGCGTGACCAGCCTCACCGGTCGCTCCGCACCCCGTGGCGCGACCAACCTGATCGCCGGGCGAGCGCTCACGCCGGAACTCGTCGAACGGATGAACGCGCTTGCCGCGAGCCAGGATTCGACGCTCGCCGTGGTGCTGCTCGCGGCGTTCGCCGCCTACCTGGCACGACTGACCGACCGGGACGAGGCGGTGCTGAGCCTGCCGGTGACCGCGCGCACCACCGCGGCGCTGCGGCGCTCGGCGGGCATGCTGTCGAACATCGTGCCGCTGCGGTTGCCGGTCGACGGCAGCTGGGGCGCGTTGCTGCGCGCCACCCGCGTCGAGGTCGCCGGGGCGCTGCGCCACCAGCGCTACCGTCACGAGGACATCCAGCGCGACACCGAGCGCGCCGCCGGTCCGGCGCGCCGCGGGCTGTTCGGCCCGCTGGCCAACATCATGCTGTTCCGCAGCGATCTCACCCTCGGCGCCACCGTGGGGCGGTACCACGTGTTGTCCACCGGTCCGGTCGAGGACCTGAGTCTCAACGTCTACTACGGCGACCGGGACCGGGTGCACGTCGACTTCGAGGCCAATCCGCACCTGTACACCGCCGACGACGTCGCCAGGCAGCACGCCCGGTTCCTCCGCTATCTGGAGCGCCTGGCAGCCACCGAGCCGGACACCGCGCTCGCCGCCGTGGAAGTCGCGACCGAGCTGGAACTCGAGGTCAGCACCCGGATCTGGAACGAGACGGGTTTCGACGTGGAAGCGCAGCTGCCGGGTCGCTCCGCGGCCTTCGCTCCCGTGGCGACGCTGGTGTCGATGTTCGAGGCGCAGGCGGCCCGCACGCCGAGCGCGGTGGCGCTGCGGGCCGCCGGTGCGCCGGACCTGACCTACCGGGACCTCGCCGCGCGCGCCAATCGACTCGCCCGCACACTGATCGCGCTCGGCGTCGGGCCCGAAACGCTGGTGGCGCTGCGCCTGCCGCGCTCGCCGGAGCTGGTCGTCGCGATGTACGCGGTGCTCGCCGCGGGCGGCGCCTATCTGCCGCTGGATCCGGATCACCCGCCCGAGCGCACCGCGCACATCCTGGCCACGGCCCGTCCGGCCTGCGTGCTCATCGCCGGGGACGAGCGGCCGCCGGAGCTGTCCGGTCTGCCGGTGGTGCGGGTGGACCGAGCCGACGAGACGGTCGGGGCGGGGCCGATATGGGACCGGGAACGAGTCGCGGCCTTGCGGCCGGAGCATCCGGCGTATGTGATCTTCACCTCCGGATCGACCGGTCTGCCCAAGGGCGTCGCCATCACCCACCGCGCGATCGTCAACCGGTTGGTGTGGATGCAGCAGACCTACCGACTATCGGCGCAAGACGTTGTGCTGCAGAAGACTCCGGCCACATTCGACGTGTCGGTGTGGGAATTCTTCTGGCCGCTGCAGATCGGCGCGACGCTGGTGCTCGCCCAGCCGGACGGGCACCGCGATCCCGCTTATCTGCGCTGGGTCATCGACGAATACGGAGTCACCACAGCACATTTCGTTCCTTCGATGCTCGCGGCGTTCCTCGCCGATCAGCATGGCGCGTTCCGCACGCCGCTGCGCACGGTGTTCGCCTCCGGGGAGGCGCTGCCCGCCGCGCTCGCCCAGCGGCTGCGCGCCATGACCGGCGTTCGCCTGCACAATCTGTATGGTCCGACGGAAGCGGCGGTCGACGTCACCTTTCACGAAGTCGCCGACACCGATACCCTCTCGGTGCCGATCGGCGCGCCGGTGTTCAACACCAGGCTTCATGTTCTCGACTCGCGGCTTCGGCCGGTGCCGGTCGGGGCGCCGGGTGAGCTGTATCTGTCGGGGGTACAGCTCGCCCGGGGCTATGTGGCTCGACCGGAACTGACCGCGGCGCGGTTCGTAGCCGATCCGTTCGGCGGGCCCGCACCGGCGGGGAACCGGATGTATCGCACCGGTGACCTGGTGCGATGGACCACGCAGGGCGAGCTGGAGTATCTCGGCCGCACGGACTTCCAGGTGAAGCTGCGCGGTCTGCGCATCGAACTCGGCGAGATCGAGGCCGTGCTCGCCAGGGTGGACGCGGTGGCCCGCGCGGTGGTCGTGGTGCGCGACGACACGGGGATCGGCGAGCAGTTGGTGGCCTACGTCGTGGCGGCGGTGCCCGGCGCGGTGCGGCCGGAGCGGCTGCGCGCCGTGGCGGCCGAGGCGCTGCCCGGGTACATGGTGCCCGCCGCCTACGTGGTGCTCGACACATTGCCGGTGAACGCGTCCGGAAAGTTGGATCGCGCCGCTCTACCTGTCCCGAGCAGGGCTTCGACGGGCTATACCGCGCCCGCCACCCCCGTGGAACGGGCGGTCGCGCGGGTGTTCGCCGAAGTGCTCGGTAACGAGCTGGTCGGTCGCGACGACGACTTCTTCGCACTCGGCGGAAACAGTTTGGTGGCCACGCAGGTCGCCGCGCGGCTGTCCGCCGACCTGAACTGCCCGCTCGGAGTCCGCGACGTGTTCGCCGCCTGCACGGTGGCCGAACTCGCCGGGCTCGTCGAGCGGGCCGGTGGATCCGGCGGCGCGTCCTTGGTCGCGCAGCTGCGGGCACGGCCACGGCCGCCGCTGGTTCCGCTTTCTCCGGCGCAGCAGCGCATCTGGTTTCTCAACCGGTTCGAGCGGGCCGGCGCGAGCTACAACATGCCCTTCGTGGTGCGGCTGCGCGGAGCGGTGGACGTCACCGCGCTGCGGCAGGCGCTCGATGACCTGGTTCTCCGCCACGAAGTGCTGCGCACGATCTTCCCCGCGCTCCTGCCCGGCGACGGCGCGGGGCTCGCGGCACGGCAGGTCGTGTTGTCGGTAGCGCCGATCGCCGCCGCGCCGGAGGCGATCGGCGCCGCCGACCTCGACGAGCGGCTGAGCGCGTTCGCCGCCCGCGGCTTCGATCTGGAACGTGAGATCCCGATCCGGGCGCGGATCTTCGCGGTGGACGACGGCAGTCACGCCCTCGCGCTGGTCCTGCACCACGTCGCCGCCGACGGGCTGTCGCTGCGCGTGCTGGCCCGCGACGTGATGACCGCGTACGAGGCGCGCCGCGGCGGCAGCGCGCCCGTATGGGCCCCGCTGCCGATTCAGTACGCCGACTACAGCCTCTGGCAGCACGAGTTGCTGGGCTCCTCGGACGATTCGTTCGCGGCCGATCGGCTGTCGTTCTGGACCGACGCGCTGGCGGGCGCGCCCGACCAGCTCGACCTGCCCGCCGACCGGCCCCGCCCTGCGGTCGCCTCCGGCCGTGGCGCGGTGTTCGGTTTCGAGTTCCCCGGCGAACTGGTCGCCCGGATGAACGAATTCGCCCGCGCGCACGGCGTTTCGACCTTCATGCTGACGCACGCCGCACTGGCCGCGCTGCTGGCGCGGCTGTCCGGCGCCGACGACATCGTGATCGGCACCCCGGTCGGAGGTCGGGGCGACCGCGCGCTCGACGACCTGATCGGCATGTTCGTCAACACCTTGGCACTGCGGACCCGGGTGGACGCCGCCGAGCCCTTCACCGCCTTGCTGGCGCGGGTACGCGAGGACGACCTCGCCGCCTTCGGCCATGCCGAACTGCCGTTCGAGCGGGTGGTCGCGGCGCTGGATCCGCCGCGTTCGCAGGCGCGCCATCCGTTGTTCCAAGTGCTGCTCGCCTTCGACAACGCCGAGGCAATCGCTTTCGAACTGCCCGAACTGTCGGTCGCCACCAGTACCCTGGACACCGGAGTGACCAAGCTGGATCTCCAGCTCACGGTCACCGAGAACGCCGCCGGTGCCGGACTCGGGGAAGGTTCGGCACCGGCGGGGGTTCCCGCGGAATTCACCTACGCCACCGATCTCTTCGACGAAGCCACCATCGCGGGTTACGCGGGCAGGCTGATCGGCTTCTTGTGGGCGATCACCGCCGATCCCGCGATCGCGGTGCGCGATCTGCCTCTCCTGGACCGCGACGAGCGAGCGCGCGCACTCGCGGCGGCGCAGGCCGTCGCGGGCGCACAGGACCCGGCGGAGACGTTGCTCACCGCCTTCGAGGCACAGGCGCGGCGCACCCCCGATGCGGTCGCGGTGCTCGATGCCGAGCGGCGGCTGACCTACGCGGAGTTCGCGGGTGCGGTCAACCGGCTGGCGCGTCGGCTGATCGCCGCGGGGGTGGGGCCCGAGCGGTTGGTCGTGCTCGGCGTGCCGCGTTCGGTCGATCTCGTGGTGGCCGCGTACGCGGTGCTGACGGCGGGCAGTGGGTACGTGCCGGTGGACCCGGACCAGCCGGGGGCCCGGATCGCGCAGGTGATCGCCGCGGCCCGCCCGGTGTGCGTATTGACCCGATCCCGGGAGGAGGCGGGGGAATTCGCCGATCGATGCGCGCTCGCGGAGCTACCCGCGACACCGGTGCTCACGGCCGACGCCCCTGAGGTCGCCGAATACTCCGCCGCGCCGGTCGGCGACGCGCATCGTCTCGCCCCCTTGCGCGCTTCCGGTACCGCGTACGTCATCTTCACCTCCGGTTCGACCGGCCGTCCCAAAGGCGTGGCGGTGCAGCATGACGCGGCGGTCAATCAGGTCAGGTGGATCGCGGACGAATACCGGATCGACGCGAACGACGTCGTGCTGTTCAAGACCCCCGCCACCTTCGACGTGTCGGTGTGGGAGCTGTTCGCGCCGCTCACCCGGGGCGCGCGGATCGTGGTCGCCGACCACGACGGGCACCGCGATCCCCGGTATCTCGCCGCGACCATCGCCGCGCACCGGGTGACGATGACCTCCTTCGTTCCGTCCATGCTCACGGTGTTCGCCGACGCCGCCGCGCCGGGAGCGATCGCGTCCCTGCGCACCGTGCTGGTCGCAGGGGAGGCGATGACCGGTGAGGCCGCCGCCGCGTTCGCCGCGGTGAGCCCCGCGCGGCTGCACAACCTGTACGGGCCCACCGAATTCACCGTGCACGCCACGTACGCCCCGGTCGACCCGGCCGCGAGCGGTCCGGCGCCGATCGGGCGTCCGGTGCCGGGCAGCCGTGCCATGGTCCTGGACGAACGGTTGCGACCGGTTCCGGACGCCGTGGTCGGCGAGTTGTACTTGTCCGGCGTGCAACTGGCGCGCGGCTACCTCGGCCGGGCCGACCTGAGCGCGGAGCGTTTCGTCGCCGACCCGTACGGGCCGGCGGGCAGCCGGATGTACCGGACCGGGGATCTGGTGCGCCGCCGCCGCGACGGCGCGCTGGAGTACCTGGGCCGCGGCGACTTCCAGGTGAAGCTGCGTGGGCAGCGGATCGAGCTCGGCGAGATCGAGGCCGCCTTGCTCGCCATGGACGACGTGCGGGCGGCGGCGGTGCGGATCGTCGCGCAGCCCTCCGGCGAGACGCTGGCCGCCTACGTGGTCGGCGCGATCGCCCCCGATCGGCTCGCCGCGGAGCTGGAGCAGCGGCTGCGCCCGGTGCTGCCCTCGTACATGGTGCCCACCGCGTACGTCCCGCTGACCGCGATGCCGCTGACTCCGTCGGGCAAGCTGGACCGCAAGGCGCTGCCCGACCCGGTGCCGGTCACGAAGACTTTCCGCGCGCCCTGCACGCCGGTGGAGCGGACCGTCGCCGACGTGTTCGGGCAGGTGCTGGGGATTGATCCGGTCGGCTCGGACGACGATTTCTTCGCGCTGGGCGGGAATTCGCTGGTCGCCACGCAGATCGCGGCCCGCCTGGCGGACGCGCTGGACACCGAGGTGCCGGTGCGGGCGCTGTTCGAGTTCCCGACCGTGTCGGCGCTGGCCGCGCACCTGTCCGGCGGCCGGGCGCGTAGACGGGCGCCGCTGGTCGCCGGGGCGCGCCCCACACTGATCCCGCTGTCCTACGCGCAGCAGCGCATGTGGTTCCTGAACCAGTTCGACGCGGCCTCGGTGGCGGACAATCTGGTCGCCGCCATCCGGTTGCGCGGCGCGCTCGATCAGACGGCGCTGGCGGACGCGGTGGTCGACGTGCTCGCCAGGCACGAGTCATTGCGCACGGTCTACCCGGCGGCGGAGGGTATTCCGTATCAACTGGTGCTCCCGGTCGAGGAGGCGCGGGTCGAGCTGGTCGCGGAATCGGTCGACGAGCGGCGGCTGACGGAACGGATTCGCGAACTGGTGGCCACGCCCTTCCGGGTCGATCGCGAGCCGCCGGTGCGCCTCGCCCTGCTGCGCCTCGGTGCGGAGCAGCACGTGCTCGTCGTCGCTTTGCATCACATCAGCGCCGATGGTTGGTCGCTGGCACCGCTCACCCGTGATCTCATGCGCGCCTACGAGGCTCGCCGTGCGGGCGGCGCACCCGACTGGACGCCACTGGCCGTCCACTACGCCGACTACGCGTTGTGGCAGCGGGAGGTCCTCGGCTCCGAGGACGACCCGGACGCGATGCTGGCCGAGCAGATCCGGTTCTGGCGGGGCGAATTGGCCGGTCTGCCGGACGTGACGACGCTGCCCGCCGATAGGCCGCGCCCGGCCGTCGCGTCGGGTCGCGGCGCGCGCCACGTCTTCACCATCGATGCCGCTACGCGGCGCCGGTTGCGCGAGATCGCGGACAGCGCGAACGCCTCGCTGTTCATGGTGCTGCACGCGGCGTTCGCCACGCTGCTGGCCGGATTGACCGGGCAGCAGGACATCGTGATCGGCACCCCGGTGGCCGGTCGCGGCGAGCGTGCGCTCGATGAGCTCGTCGGCATGTTCGTCAACACCGTCGTGCTGCGCGCCGACGTGCGGGCCGAGTTGGCGTTCACCGGCCTGGTCGCGGCGGTGCGCGAGCGCGACCTGGCCGCCTTCGCCCACGCCGACGCGCCGTTCGAGCGTTTGGTCGAGGTGCTCGCGCCGGAGCGGTCGGCGGCCAGGCATCCGCTGTTCCAGGTGATGCTGGACTTGCAGAACACCGCCCGCACCGAACTCGAGTTGCCCGGCCTGACCGTTTCCGGGCTCGATATCGACACGGCGACGGCGAAATTCGATCTGCACCTGTCGGTGACGGAGGCGGCGGACGGTTCCGGCCTCGCCGCGATCTTCGAATACGCGGCCGATCTGTTCGATTCGGCTACCGTCGCGTCGTTCGCCCTGCGTTTGCGCCGGGTGCTCGACGCGGTGGCCGCCGACCCGAGGGTGCCCGTCGGCGCGATCGACCTGCTCAGCCCAGGGGAACGTGCCCGCATCCTGGGCACCTGGAATGCCACCGGGCACCCGGTGGATCCGGCCGCGACGCTCGTGTCGCTGTTCGAGGCGCAGGCGGCGCGGACGCCCGAGGCGCTCGCGGTGACCTTCGACGGTGCATCGCTCAGCTACGCCGAGTTCGCGAGCCGGGTGCACCGGCTGGCCAGGCTGCTGGTGTCCGTCGGCGTGCGGCCGGAGCAGCCGGTGGCGGTGGGCATGCGGCGGTCGGTCGATCTCGTGGTGGCCCTGTACGCGGTGCTCGCGGCCGGGGGAGTCTACGTTCCGATCGATCCGGAGCATCCGGCCGGGCGGATCGCCGACATGCTGCGAACGGTGCGGCCGGCGTGCGTGCTGAGCCGCTCCGCGGACGGGCTCGACCTGTCCGGCCGGGCCGCCGGGATGTGGGCGGTGCTGGACGTCGACCTGTTCGATACCTGGGACTATTCCGGCGAACCGCTGACCGACGAGGATCGTCTCGGGACGCTCGCGCCGTCGAATGCGGCGTATGTGATCTTCACGTCCGGTTCGACGGGTCGTCCGAAGGGTGTGGCGGTTTCGCATGCCGCGATCGTCAACCGCCTGGTGTGGATGCAGACCGCGTACCAGTTGACCTCGGCTGATGTGGTGTTGCAGAAGACTCCTGCGACGTTCGATGTGTCGGTGTGGGAGTTCTTCTGGCCGTTGCAGGTGGGTGCGCGTCTGGTGGTGGCGAAGCCGGACGGGCATCGCGACCCGGCCTACCTCGCCGAGATCATCAGCGCCGAGAAGGTGACGGTCACGCATTTCGTGCCGTCGATGCTGGCGGTGTTCGTCGCGGACGCTGCTGCGGCGCAGTGTGATTCGCTGCGTTTGGTGTTCGCTTCGGGTGAGGCGTTGCCGCCTAAGCCCGCGCATCGGTTGCGGGAGTTGACCGGCGCTGCGTTGCACAACCTGTACGGCCCGACGGAGGCGGCGGTCGACGTCACTTTTCACGAGGTCGTGGATGCCGATATCGAGTCGGTGCCGATTGGTGCGCCGGTGTTCAACACGCAGGTGTTCGTGTTGGATGCGCGGTTGCGTCCGGTGCCGGTGGGTGTGGCGGGTGAGTTGTATCTGGCGGGTGTCCAGCTGGCGCGTGGCTATGTGGCGCGTCCGGATCTGACCTCCGATCGGTTCGTGGCGAATCCGTATGGGGAGCCGGGTGCGCGGATGTATCGCACGGGTGACTTGGTGGCGTGGACCGAACACGGTGAACTCGAATACTTGGGCCGTACGGACTTCCAGGTGAAGTTGCGTGGTCTGCGTATCGAGCTGGGTGAGATCGAGTCGGCGCTAACGGGTCTGGAGGAAGTCGCTCAGGCGGTCGTGGTTGTGCGCGACGACGCCGGGACCGGCGAGCGGCTCGTCGCCTACCTGGTCTCCGCGTCCGGCGCGGACCTCGACCCCGGTGCGCTCGAAGCGACGCTCACCCGGCGTCTCCCGGCGTACATGATCCCGTCGGCATACGTCGTGCTGCCCGAATTCCCGGTCAACGCTTCCGGCAAGCTGGACCGCCGAGCGCTACCGACGCCCGCGATCGAGCCCGCGCGGTTCCGCGCGCCCGCGACGCCCGTGCAGAAACTCGTCGCCGCGGCGTTCGCCGAGCTGCTCGGCGTCGACCGGGTGGGCCTGGACGACGAATTCTTCGCCCTCGGCGGCAACTCGCTCACCGCTGCCAGGGTCGTGGCCCGGCTCGGCGCCGCGCTCGACACCCGGATTCCGGTGCGGGCGCTGTTCGACGCGCCGACGGTCGCCGCGTTGGCGGCTCGCGCCGAAACGCAGCGGGGCGACGGCGGTCGCGTCCCGCTGCGCCCCCGCCCGCGGCCGGAGCGCGTCCCGCTGTCCGCGGCCCAGCAGCGCGTCTGGTTCGTCAACCGCTTCCACGCCGACGAGCAGGCCGGGCCCGCCGTCGCGATCGACAACATCCCGGTCGCGCTGCGCCTCGCCGGTGAGCTCGACGTCGCGGCGATGACCACGGCGTTGGCCGACGTGGCGGCCCGGCACGAGATCCTGCGGACCGTCTACCCGGACGGCTCGGACGGGCCGGAACAACTGGTCCTGCCGCAGTCCGCGCCCGACCTCCCGGTCACGCGTGTGGCCGAAACCGCACTGGGGGAACAGCTTCGGGAGCTGGCGGCCGCGCCTTTCGATCTGACCACGGAAACACCGTTGCGGGCAGCGCTGTTCGCGATCGACGGCGCGCCACAAGCGGAATACGCGCTCGCCCTGGTGCTGCACCACATCGCCGCGGACGGTTTCTCGCTCGGTCCGCTGGCCGAGGATCTGATGACCGCCTACTCGGCCCGCCGGGCCGGGGCAGCGCCCGCGTGGGATCCGCTGCCGGTGCAGTACGCCGACTACACGCTCTGGCAGGCCGATCTCGCCGACGCCGAGCGGCAACTCGACTACTGGCGCGGCGCCCTGGACGGCCTGCCGGAGCAACTCGAACTGCCCACCGACCGTCCCCGTCCGGCGATCTCCTCCCATCGCGGTGCGACGCACCGCCTGCGGATCGATTCCGACCTGCACAGCGAGCTGGGCGAGCTGGCGCGCAAACGCGAGACCACGCTGTTCAGCACGGTGCACGCGGCCTTGGCGGTACTGCTGGCCCGGCTGTCGGGCGGCGCGGACATCGCGATCGGCACCCCGGTCGCCGGACGCGGTGACGCGGCGCTGGACCGGCTCGTCGGCATGTTCGTGAACACGCTGGTGCTGCGCACCGCCGTCGACTCCAGAGCCAGGTTCGAGACCGTGCTGGACGCGGTGCGCGACCAGGACCTCGACGCGCTCTCGCACGCCGACGCGCCGTTCGAGCGGCTCGTCGAGATGCTCGCTCCGACCCGCGCGCGCAACCGTCATCCGCTGTTCCAAGTGGCGCTGACCTTCCAGAACTTCGCCTTGCCCGAGCTCGAGCTGCCCGATCTACGGGTGCGCGCGCAGGAGTTCGACGCGCCGGTGGCCGAGTTCGACCTCCAGTTCACCGTGCTCGAATCGAACGACCCGGACGGGCGCGCCGACGGCATGCAGGTCGAGATCCGCTATGCCACCGACCTTTTCGACGCGCCGTCGGTCGCCGTTCTCGGCAGGCGGTTCACCCAGGTGCTCGCCGCCATCGCCGCCGATCCCACGGTGGTCGTGGGCGACATCCAGTTGCTCAGCGCCGAGGAGCAGCATCGCGCTTTGTACGAGTGGCCGGTCGGCGGCCCCGACGTCGCGGACGCCACCGGCAGTGTGGCCGAGCGTTTCGCGCGGGCCGCCGCGCTGGACCCGGCCGCCGTCGCGGTGCGCGACGGGGCACGGTCGCTGGCCTATGCCGAACTCGACGACTGGTCCAACCGGTTGGCGCGGCGGCTGATCGCCGCGGGCGTCGGGCCGGAAACACTGGTGGCCGTCGCGCTGCCCCGCTCGGCGGAACTGGTGGTCGCCCTGCTCGCGGTGCTCAAAGCGGGCGGCGGATACCTGCCGATCGATCCGGCCTACCCGGACGACCGGATCGAATACGTCCTGGACGATGCCCGGCCGATCTGCGCGATCGCCGGGGCCGCCACCGAGTTGCCGCGCGGCTGGTTCGGCGGACCGGTGATCGACGTCGCCGCACCGAACCTCGTCGAGTTCGGCGGCGAGCCGGTCACCGATGTGGATCGGCGCGCCCCGCTGCACTCCGGTCACGTTGCCTACGTCATCTATACCTCCGGTTCCACCGGCAGGCCCAAAGGCGTCGTGGTGCCGCATCGCAACGTGCTGCGGCTGCTGGACAACACGCGGCGGCGCTTCGGCTTCGGCCCGGCGGACGTGTGGACCCTGTTCCACTCCTACGCCTTCGACTTCTCGGTCTGGGAAATGTGGGGACCGCTGCTGTCCGGCGCGACGGTGGTGGTGGTCGACTACTACACCTCGCGCTCGCCGCGGCAGTTCCGTGAGCTGCTGATCGCCGAGCGGGTCACCGTGCTCAACCAGACCCCGTCGGCGTTCTATCAGCTCGTCGCCGCCGATCTGGCCGAGCCGGAACCCGCCGCGTTCGCGTTGCGCGTCGTCGTCTTCGGCGGCGAGGCGCTGGAGCCGCAGCGCCTCGGTGGTTGGTTCGCCCGCTACCCGGACGCGCCGCGCCTGGTGAACATGTACGGCATCACCGAGACCACGGTGCACGTGTCCTATCGGGAGATCGACGGGCACACCGGCTCGGCCGGCGTGATCGGCGCCGGGTTGCCCGGACTGACCGTCCGCCTGCTCGACGACCGGTTGCGGCCGGTCCCGGTCGGCGTGCCCGGCGAGATCTACGTCTCCGGCGGCCAATTGGCGCGCGGCTACTTGCACCGTCCCGCCCTGACCGCGGGCCGCTTCGTCGCGGACCCGTACGCGGGCGACGGAGCGCTCACCTACCGCTCCGGCGATCTGGCCCGCTGGAGCGCCGACGGCGAGCTGGAGTATCTCGGGCGCGCGGACCAGCAGGTGAACCTGCGCGGCTTCCGCGTCGAGCTCGGTGAGATCGAGGTCGCGCTGCTCGAGGCGTCCGAAGCGGTCCGGGAAGTGGCCGTGGTGGTGCGCACCGATCTGGTGGACGAACCGCGCATCGTCGCGTACGCGGTCGTCGCGGACGACTCCGTCGACACCGCCGCGCTGCGGCAAGCCCTGGTGTATCGCCTGCCCGAGCACATGGTGCCCGCCGCGATCGTCCCGCTGCCGCGCATCCCGTTGACGGTCAACGGCAAGCTGGACCGCGCCGCGCTGCCCGCGCCACGGTTCGAATCGACCACCTACCGGGCGCCGTCCACGCCGAGCGAACGGGTCGTGGCGGAGGTATTCGCCGAAGTGCTGGGCGCGGAGCGCGCCGTCGGCG
This sequence comes from Nocardia sp. NPDC059691, assembly GCF_042733915.1. Taxonomy (NCBI): domain Bacteria; kingdom Bacillati; phylum Actinomycetota; class Actinomycetes; order Mycobacteriales; family Nocardiaceae; genus Nocardia; species Nocardia sp. NPDC059691. Next base: position 422,538 of record NZ_JBHWFB010000002.1, read on the forward strand.
CCGACGACGACTTCTTCGCGCTCGGCGGCAGCTCCCTGCTGGCCGCGAAAGCGGTCAGCAGGATCGGCGCGGCGCTGGGCCGGACGGTCGGTGTGCGCGCGCTGTTCGAAGCTCCCAGGGTCGCGGATCTCGCGGCGGCGGCGAGCGCGGTGGCCATGGGAGGCACCCTGCCCGCGCTGGTGGCGGCGTCCCGCCCGGAGCGGGTCCCGCTCTCGCCCGCGCAGCAGCGCATGTGGTTCCTCAATCGGTTCGACCAATCCTCCACCGCCTACAACATCCCGGTGGCCCTGCGGCTGTCCGGTCGGCTGGACGTGCCCGCGTTGCGCGCCGCGCTCGGTGACGTGGTCGCCCGGCACGAGGCGCTGCGCACTCGCTATCCGGAGATCGACGGCGAACCGGCGCAACTCGTCGAACCCGCCACCGCTCCGGCGCTGCGGCCGATCGATGTCCCGGAAGGCGAACTACCACAGCGGGTACGGGAACTGGCGGAGACGACCTTCGACGTCACCGCCGAGATTCCGGTGCGGATGCGATTGTTCCGCGTGCGCACGGGCGCGCGGCCGGAGTTCGTGCTCGCCGCGGTGCTGCACCACATCGCCGCCGACGGCTCGTCCGTCGCGCCGTTCGTGCGGGACCTGATGGTCGCCTACACCGCGCGCCGTGGTGGCGCCGCGCCGGACTGGGCACCGCTGACCGTGCAGTACGCCGATTACGCACTGTGGCAACGCGATTTGCTCGGCGCCGAGGACGACGCCGAATCGGTGGCGGCCCGCGAGATCCGTTTCTGGACCCGGACACTCGCCGGACTGCCGGATCAGCTGGCGCTGCCGACCGACCGCCCCCGCCCCGCGAGGCAGACCCTGCGCGGGGACAAGGTTCCGCTGACGATCGGCGCGCGGCTGCACGCGGATCTGGCCGCCCTCGGCCGACGGCATGGCGCGACGCTGTTCATGGTGGTGCACACCGCTTTCGCCGTGCTGCTCGCGCGGTGGTCGGGCGCAGGAGACATCGCGATCGGCACGCCGGTGGCCGGACGCGGCGCCGCCGAACTGGACGACGTCATCGGGATGTTCGTCAACACTCTCGTCCTGCGCGTCGGTGTCGACGGCGGCGAATCGTTCGCCGGACTGCTGGCCCGGGCGCGGGCCGCCGACCTGGCGGCGCTGGAACACGCGACGGTGCCGTTCGAACGTCTGGTGGAAGTGCTCAACCCGGTGCGCTCCACCGCACGCCACCCGCTGTTCCAGGTCGGCTACTCGTTCCAGAACCATGAGCGCGGACAGCTGCGGCTGCCCGAACTCGAGATTCGCGAGTTCGAGTTCGACAATGGCGTAGCGCAATTCGACCTGCACCTGTTCGCGGTGGACGCCTACGACGCCGACGGCGCGCCCGACGGCATCGAGCTGTCCCTCGGCTACGCCACCGACCTGTTCGAACGCGCGACCGCGTTCCGGTTCGCCGCCCAACTGCGCCGGGTGCTGGAAACGATCGCGGCGCGGCCGGAACTGCCGGTGGGCGACATCGACCTGCTCGGGACCGACCGATCGCAGGTGCTCGCCGAGTGGAACCGGACCCGGCGGCCGGTCCCGCGGGCCACGCTGGCGGATCTGATCGACGCGCAGACCGCGCGCAGCCCAGGTGCGGTCGCGCTGGTGGACGCGACGACCGGCGAAGAGCTGCGCTACGCCGAGTTCGACGGGCGGGTGAACCGGTTGGCGCGCAGGCTCATCGCGTCCGGTGTCGGACCGGAGTCGACGGTCGTGCTGGCGATGCGCCGCTCGCTCGAACTGGTCGTCGCGATGTACGCCGTGGTGCGGGCGGGCGGCGCCTATGTGCCCATCGATCCGGACCATCCGGCCGAGCGGATCGCCCACATCGTGGCCACCGCGGCGCCGGTCGTGGTCCTGACCACCTCGCGCGACGGGTTCCCGTTCGAAAGCGACTGCGTTGTCATGGAAATCGATCGGCTCGACGTCGCCGGGCTCGCCGCGACGCCGATCACCGACGCGGACCGGATCGGTCCGCTGCGTCCCGAGCATCCGGCGTACGTCGTCTTCACCTCCGGCTCCACGGGCGTGCCCAAGGGCGTGACGGTTCCGCACGCCGCGATCGTCAACCAACTCGCCTGGCTGGCGGACAGATACGGCCTCGGCGCGAACGATCGGGTGCTGCTGAAGACGCCCGCGACCTTCGATCTGTCGGTGTGGGAGTTCTGGTCCGCGCTGGTCACCGGCGGGTCGCTGATCGTCACCGCGCCCGGCGCCGAACGTGACCCGGACCTACTGCGCGCGCTGCTGCGCCGCCACGGCGTCACCGTGCTGCACGCGGTGCCCGCCCTGATCGGCATGCTGCTGGCGGCCGAGCCGGGTGGCGCGCTGCCGGAAACGCTGCGCCACGTGCTGGCCATCGGCGAGGCGCTGCCGTCGGCCACGGCCGTGGACTTCCTGTGCCGCCATAGCGGCACGACCACGTTGGACAACCTGTACGGCCCCACGGAGACGGCGGTGTCGATCACCGCGTTCGCGGTCGACACTCAGCCGGAGCACACCGTCCCGATCGGGTCGCCCGCCTGGAACAGCCGGGTCTACGTGCTGGACGGGCGGTTGCGGCCCGCGCCGATCGGAGTGCCCGGCGAGCTGTACCTCGCGGGAGCGCAGCTGGCGCGCGGCTATCAGCGCCGTCCGGCGCTGACCGCCGACCGCTTCGTGGCCGATCCGTTCGCGGTGGAACTCGGTGCGGCGGCCGGCGAGCGGATGTACCGCACCGGCGACATCGTGCGCTGGCGTCCCGACGGCACCCTGGAATACCTCGAGCGCGCGGACTTCCAGGTGCAGATCGGCGGCTTCCGCATCGAGCTCGGCGAGGTGGAGGCCGCGCTGCTGCGGCAACCCGGGGTGGCCGCGGCCGTCGCGGTGGCGAAGGCCGACGACCGCGCGGGAACACGGCTCATCGCGTATGCCGCAGTGCCGGAGGCGGATCCGGTCGCGTACGCCGACCTGGCCGTGTCGCTGCGCGCCGTTGTGGCCGCGCGACTGCCCGGATACATGACGCCTGCCGCCGTCGTCGTGCTGGCGGCGCTGCCGCTCACGGCCAACGGCAAGATCGATCGTTCGGCGCTGCCCGAGCCGCTGTTCGCCGAGGCGGCCTTCCGCGCGCCGTCCGGTGCGTTGGAGCGCCTGGTCGCGGACGCGTTCGCAGAGGTCGTCGGCGTGGACGCGGTGAGCGTCGACGACGACTTCTTCGCCAGGGGCGGCAACTCCCTGATGGCCACCCGGCTCGCGGCCCGGCTCGGCGCGGCACTCGGCGGCCATGTCGCGGTGGCCGCGGTGTTCGAAGCCCCGACGCCCGCCGCACTCGCAGAACGCATCGCGGCCACCGAGCGCGGCGTGGCCCGGCCCGCTTTGGTCCGTCGCGCCGATACCGGGCCGGTGCCGCTCGCGCCCGCGCAGCAGCGCATCTGGGTGCTCGACCGGCTCGCACCGGACTCGTCGGCCTATCACATTCCCACGGCGCTGCGGCTGCGCGGCCGGCTGGATGTGGCGGCGCTGGCGGCGGCGCTCGGCGATGTGCTCGACCGGCACGAGACGCTGCGCACCAGGTACCCGGACACCGAGGACGGACCGGTCCAGGAGGTCGTGCTCGCGTCACCGGTCGACCTGACACCGATTCCGGTGGGCCGAGCGGAAATGGACAGGCGGATCGCGGAATTCGTGTCCCCCGCCTTCGATCTCGCTTCCGCGCCGCCGGTGCGCGCCGCCCTGTTCACCCCCGCCGCCGACGAACACGTCTTGGTGGTCGTGCTGCACCACATCGGTGCGGATGGATACTCGATCGCGCCGTTGACCGCCGATCTGGTGCGCGCCTACCTGGCCAGATCCACCGGACACGCGCCGGACTCGGCCCCGCCCGCGATCCGTTACCGCGACTACAGCGCCTGGCAGCACGAGCTGCTCGGCGACGGCGCGGACCCCGACAGCCTGCTGGCGCGCCAACTCGCCTTCTGGCGCTCCGAATTGGCCGGTGCGCCGGAACTGCTCGCCCTGCCCACCGATCGACCGCGACCGGCCAGGCGAAGCATGCAGGGGGCAAGCGTTACCCGGGAGATCGACGCCGAGCGCACCGTCCGCCTGGAGCGACTGGCCCGCGAACACGGCGGCACACTGTTCACCCTGGTGCACAGCGCGCTCGCGGTGCTGCTGGCGAAACTGTCCGGCGCGGGGGACGTCACGGTCGGCGTGCCGGTCGCCGGACGCGGTGTCCGCGAGCTGGACGAGCTGGTCGGCATGTTCGTCAACACCGTGGCGTTGCGCACCGAGGTCGATCCCCGTGCGAGTTTCGGCGAGCTGCTGCGCCAGGTCACCCGGCGGGATCTGGCGGCGTTCTCGCACGCCGACGTCCCGTTCGATCAGGTGGTCGAGGCGCTGGGCGTCACCCGTTCCGGCTCCTACGCGCCGCTGTGCCAAGTACTGCTCACCTTCCAGAACCTGCCGCGGGCGGAGACGGAGCTGCCCGGCCTCGCGGTCGAGGCGATCGACCTGACGTCGGCGGAGGCGAAGTTCGACCTCCAGGTGACCGTGCTGGAGCGGTTCGCCGCCGACGGTGCGCGCGCCGGTATGGAGCTGCGCGTCGGCTACGCGACCGACCTCTTCGACGAACCGACGGCGCACGCGTTCGGTGACCGCTTGCTGCGGGTGCTGGAGGCGGTGGCCGCGGATCCGGCGGTAGCCCTTCGCGCGATCGACATCCGTTCCGCGGCCGAACGGCTGCCCCGGCCCACCGCGTCGGTGGCGGACCTGCCCGCGCTGATCGCCCGGGCGGCACGGGCCGTCCCCGCCGCCACCGCGTTCGAGCACGGCGATCGGCTGGTCACCTTCGGCGAGCTCGACGTGAAGCTCGCGTCCGTCGCGAAGGCGATGGGCCCTGCGGCCAAACCCGAAGCCCTGATCCATGTCTCGCTCGCCGGGTTGGTGCCCGGCCTGCTCGCCGCACTCGGCGGCAGCGGTCTGGCGGCCTTGCTGCGGACCCTGCCCGCCACCGCCGAGGCGCTGCTCGCCGACTCGGCGGCGGCCCTCGATTCGGAAGGAAACCGCTGATGACCCACGCAGACGCCGTGCGCCGCGGCTACGGCATCGACGACCTGCCCGGTCTCATCGCGACTGTTGCCGGGCTGGACCCGCAGCGCGTGGCGTTGCGGCACGGGCAACTCACGGTCACCTACGCAGCGCTGGCCGACGAACTCACGGCCCTGTCCGAAGCCATGGGCGCGGGGGTGGGCGCGGAGGCGCTGGTTCCGGTGGTGGTCTCCGGTCGACTGCCCGCGCTGCTGGAATCCGGTGACGGCGCGCTCGGCGCGGTGCTGGACGCGCTGCTCGACGACGCGCTCGCGGCCGCGCCCGACCTTCCGGCGACCACCACCGCGCCGGTCGAGACATTGGTGAGCCTGTTCGAGGAGCAGGTGTGGCGGACTCCGGACGCGATCGCCGTCGAATACGCGGGAATCACCCTCACCTACGCCGAATTCGACGGCCGGGTCAACGCGCTGGCCCACCATTTGGTCGAACTCGGCGTGCGGCGGAACTCGCTGGTGGGCTTGGCCGTGCGGCGCTCGATCGACCTGCTGGTCGGCATATACGCGATCCTGCGGGCGGGCGGCGCGTACCTGCCGATCGACCCGGACCATCCGGCCGACCGCATCGGCTACGTGCTCGAGGTCGCCGAGCCGGTGCTCGTGCTGACGACCACGCGTGACGAGCCCGACTTCGGCGGTGCGGTCGCGACGCTGCGGATCGACGAATTCGCTGGCTCGCCCACGCCGGAAGCGCCCGCGGTCGCCCGGTCGGCCGACGACCTCGCCTACGTGATCTTCACGTCCGGCTCGACCGGCAGGCCGAAGGGCGTCGCCGTGTCGCACCGCGCGATCGTGGCGAATCTGCGGTGGCGGCAACGGATGTACCGGCTGCGCGCCGACGACGTGGTGTTGCAGAAGACGCCGTTCACCTTCGACGTGTCGGTGTGGGAGTTCTTCTGGCCGTTGCAGGTCGGCGCCCGGCTGGTCGTCGCGGAGCCGGACGGTCATCGGGACCCGGCGTACTTGGCGCGTGTGATCACCGAAAACGGCGTCACGGTGGCGCATTTCGTGCCGTCCATGCTCGCGGTCTTCGTCGCCGAGTCGGTCGCGGTGGACTCGCTGCGGCTGGTCTTCGCCTCGGGTGAGGCGCTTGCGGCCGCCACCGCCGCGGCCTTCCGCGACGTCTGCGGGGCGACGCTGCACAACCTGTACGGGCCCACCGAGGCGGCGGTCGACGTGACCGCGCACGAGGTGACCGGCGCGGACGTGGCGGGCGTGCCGATCGGCGTCGCCGCCGACGACACCGAGTTGCTGGTGCTCGACGACAGCCTGCGTCCGGTGGCGCGCGGCGTCGTCGGCGAGCTGTACCTGGCAGGCGTGCAATTGGCCCGCGGTTATGTCGCCCGGCCAGGGCTGACCGCCGAGCGATTCGTGGCGAACCCCGAGGGACCGGCCGGGGAGCGGATGTACCGCACCGGCGACCTGGTGCGCTGGGCGCCCGGGGTGGAGGGCGGGCCGGAGGAGCTGGAGTATCTGGGCCGCACGGACTTCCAGGTGAAGTTGCGGGGCCTGCGGATCGAACTCGGCGAAATCGAGGCGGCGCTGCTGCGCCACCCGCGCGTCACCCAGGCCGCGGTGGTGCTGCACCGGCACGCGAGCGGCGATCATCTGGTCGGCTACGTGGTCGGCGACGCTGTCGAGACCGCCGAGGTACTGGACTCCGTCCGCCGCGAGCTGCCCGAGTACATGGTGCCGACGCTGCTCGTCGCGCTGGCGGCGATGCCGTTGAACGCCAACGGCAAGCTGGACCGCAGAGCGCTTCCTGAGCCGAAATTCGATTCCGGGACAACGGCTTATCGGGCGCCGGAGACCGAGGCGGAGACGGCGGTCGCCGCGATTTTCGCCGAACTGCTGGACGTGCCGCGCGTGGGCGCGGACGACGACTTCTTCGCGCTGGGCGGCAATTCGCTGCTCGCCACCCGAGCCATCGCCCGGATCGGCGCGGCCATCGGCGCGACCGTGGACGTGCGCGATTTCTTCGATCGTCCCACCGTGGCCGCGGTGGTCGCGTCGGCGCATCCGGCCGCGGCGCGTCCGCCGCTGGTGGCCGGTCCGCGCCCGGAGCATGTTCCGCTCTCGCCCGCGCAGCGGCGCATGTGGTTCCTCAACCGGTTCGGCGCCGACGCCGATCAGGCCCGCGAGCTGGGCGCCGCCGCCGTGGACAACATCCCGGTGGCGCTGCGCCTGCGCGGCCCACTGGACGTCGCCGCGCTGTCGGCGGCGATCACCGATCTGGTGGCCAGGCACGAAGTGCTGCGCACCGTGTATCCGCAGACCGCCGACGGGCCTGCGCAATCGGTGCGACGCGTACACGCGGTGTTCGACCTCACGCCCGCCGAAGTGCCGCGGGAGCGGTTGGCCGCGGCGATCCGCCGGGCGGCGAGCCAGGGCTTCGACGTGGCGGAGGAGATCCCGGTGCGGGTGCGCCTGCTGCGCTGCGAACCCGAGGACCACACGCTCGTGCTCGTCGTCCACCACATCGCGGCCGACGGCGTCTCGCTCGTGCCCCTGATGCGCGACCTGGCCACGGCCTATGCCGCGCGGCGCGACGGCCGCGGGCCGGAGTGGACTCCGCTGGCCGTGCAGTACGCGGACTACGCGCTGTGGCAGCAACGGGTCCTCGGTGCGGAGACCGACGCGGATTCCGTGGCGGCGCGCCAGCTCGCCTTCTGGCGCGCCGAGTTGGCCGAGCTGCCCGCGCAATTGGATCTGCCCGCCGATCGGCCGCGTCCGGCCGCGCCCTCGTACCAGGGCGCCACCTACGAGTTCGCCGTCGACGCCGCGCTGCGCTCCGCCGTCGAGGCGATCGCCGCGCGCGTTCGCGCGACGCCGTTCATGGTGCTGCACGCGGCGCTGGCCGCCCTGCTGGCCCGGTTGTCCGGCACCCAGGACATCGCTATCGGCACACCGGTCGCGGGCCGGGGCGAGGCCGCGCTCGACGACCTGGTCGGCATGTTCGTCAACACCCTCGTGCTGCGCACCGAAGTGGACGCCGCGCGCGGTTTCGCCGACTTGGTGGCGCACGCCGCCGACCGCGACCTGCGCGCCTTCGCGCACGCCGACCTCCCGTTCGAGCAGTTGGTGGAGGCGCTGAACCCGCCGCGTTCGGCCGCCCGGCATCCGCTGTTCCAGGTCGCGCTGTTCATGCAGAACATCGGGCCGATCGCGCTGACCATGCCCGGTCTCGACACCGAGCAGGTCGACTTCGACTCCGGTTTCGCGAAGTTCGACCTCCAGCTCACGGTATCCGAAGCCGCCGACAGCTACCGCGCCGAATTCACCTACGCCACCGACCTGTTCGACGCCGCGACGGTGGGGGAGTTCGCCGCCAAGTTCGTCCGGCTGTTGCGTGCGGCGGTGGACGACCCGGACGCACCGGTCGGGGATCTCCCGCTGCTCGACGCGGGCGAGCTGGACTATGTCACCGCGAGCTGGAACGCCAGCGGGCACCGAGTGCCCGATCGGTTCCTGCACGAGGGTTTCGACGCGCAGGTGCGCCGTACCCCGGATGCCGTCGCGGTGGTCACCGACGGCGAGCGGCTGACCTACGCCGAGCTGTCCGACCGCGCCGACCGGCTGGCCAGGATGCTGATCGGGCTCGGCGTCGGCCCGGAAGCGCTGGTCGTGCTGGCCCTGCCGCGCTCGGTGGAACTGGTCGTCGCCATGTACGCGGTGGCGCGGGCGGGCGGCGCGTACGTCCCGGTGGAGCCAGGACATCCCGCCGAACGCATCGGCCACATCCTCGACACCGCGCGACCACATGCCGTCCTGACCACGAGCGATAGCGGTTTCGACGCCGCCGCGCAGGTTTCCGTTCCGGTGTATCACCTGGATGAACTCGATCTCTCCGCCTACCCCTCCGGCAAGATCGGCGACCGCGAACGCCACGGCGCGCTGCACCCGCAGCATCCCGCCTACGTGATCTTCACTTCCGGGTCCACCGGAAAGCCGAAGGGCGTGGCGGTCAGTCATCAGGCCATCGCCAACCAGCTGGCCTGGATGCACGCGGAGTACCGTCCGCGCACCGGCGATGTCTACCTGCAGAAGACCGCGAGCACCTTCGACGTCTCGCTATGGGGCTACTTCCTACCGCTACGAGCGGGCGCGACCATGCTGCTGGCCGCACCGGACGGACATCGCGATCCGCGCTATCTCGCCGAGACCGTCGCACGCCACGGCGTCACGCTCACCGACTTCGTGCCATCGATGCTCGCGGTGTTCGCCGCGCACGCCGCGCCGGGCGAACTCGACTCGCTACGCGACGTATTCGTCATCGGCGAGGCGCTGCCGCCGGAGACCGTCGCCGCCTTCCGGCAGGTGTGCGACGCGGGCCTGCACAACCTCTACGGCCCCACCGAGGCGGCGGTGTCCATCACCAACCGCGAGGTCACCGAGGTGGACTCGCCGCAAGTGCCGATCGGCGAGCCGGAGTGGAACTCGCAGGTCTACGTGTTGGACGGACGCTTGCGGCCCGCGCCGATCGGCGTGCAGGGCGAGCTGTACCTGGCGGGAGCGCAGCTGGCGCGCGGCTACCACGGCCGCGTCGACCTCACCGCCGATCGTTTCGTCGCCAATCCCTTCGGCGCGCCGGGCGCCCGCATGTACCGCACCGGCGACCTGGTGCGCTGGAGCCGCGACGGCGAGCTGATCTATCTGGGCCGCAGCGACTTCCAGGTGAAGTTCCGCGGCCGGCGCGTCGAACTCGCCGAAATCGAGACAGCGCTGCTGGCGGCGGCCGGGGTCGGCCAGGCCGCGGCGCGGCTGGTCACCGGACCGGCGGGGGAGTTCCTGGCGGGCTACGTGATCGCAGCGCCCGGCGCGACGCTCGATCTCGACGCGGTGAAATCGTCTGTCGCTCAGCGTCTTCCCAGCTATCTGGTGCCGACCGCAGTGGTCGAACTGAACGAATTCCCCCGCAACACCAGCGGCAAGCTCGATCGCGCCGCCCTGCCGATCCCGGTGCTCGCGGCCGAGCGCTTCCGTCCGCCGGTGAGCGCCGCGCAACGTCTGGTCGCCGCGGTGTTCGCGGAAGTGCTGCGGGTCGAGCGGGCCGGGCTGGACGACGACTTCTTCGCTCTCGGCGGCAGCTCGCTGGACGCCACCCAGGTCAGCGCCCGCACGGGTGAGGCGATGGGAGTTCGCGTTCCGGTGCGCGCGCTGTTCGACGCGCCCACGGTGGAGGGTTTCGCCGCCGCCGTCGAGCGGCTCGGCGCCGCCGGGGCGCCGCGACTCCCGCTGGCCCGCCGTCCACGGCCCGAGCGGGTGCCGCTCTCGCCCGCGCAGCAGCGCCTGTGGTTCCTCAACCGCGTCGAGAGCCAGGACGGCGCCGACAGCGTCTATAACTTGCCGATCGTGCTGTGGCTGACCGGCCGCCTCGACGTGGCGGCGCTGGAGCGTGCCGTACTCGACGTGCTCGCCCGGCACGAGACGCTGCGCACCACCTTCCCCGAAACCGACGACGGCCCCTGCCAATCCGTTCGCGACGCCGCCGACATCGGCCTGAGCCTGCATCCGGTGCCGATCGACCGCTCCGCACTGGAGGATGCCGTGGCAGGCATCGTCGGCGCCGGGTTCGACGTGACCGCCGAGTTGCCGTGCCGGGTCGCGCTGCTCGCGGTGGAGCGGGTCGACGAGGCGCGCGGCGTCACCGGCGACGAATACGTGCTGGTGTTCGTCGTGCACCACATCGCCGCCGACGCCTTGTCGATGGTCCCGCTGGTCACCGACCTGGTCGGGGCCTACCTCGCGCGCCTGACCGGGCGGCGGCCGGACTGGGAGCCGCTGGCGGTGCAGTACGCCGACTACAGCCTCTGGCATCGGGACCTGCTCGGCGCCGAGGACGTCCCCGGTGATCTCGCCTACCAGCAGCTGCGCTTCTGGCGCGACGTGCTGACCGGCGCGCCGGCGCAATTGCCCCTCCCGGTCGATCATCCACGGCCCGCGATCCCCTCGCACGAGGGAGCCGGCGTCGATTTCGTGATCGAGCCCGAGGTCGTCGCGGGCTTGCGCGCGCTGGCCCGGCGCGGCGGCGCGACGTTGTTCATGACGCTGCACGCGGCCTTCGCCGCCACCCTGGCCCGGTTGAGCGGCAGCGCCGACATCGTGATCGGCTCGCCCGTCGGCGGACGCGGGGAGCGGGCGCTGGACGCACTCGTCGGCATGTTCGTCAACACCCTGGCGTTGCGCACCCGAGTAGCCGCCGACGCCTCGTTCGCCGCGCTGCTGAGCGAGGTGCGCGAGGCCGATCTGGCCGCGTTCGCCAACGCCGACCTGCCATTCGAGCGCCTGGTGGACGTCATGGCGGTGGATCGCTCCGCGGGCGCGCATCCGCTGTTCCAGGTGATGTTCAGCTTCGAGACCGCGACGCCCGCTTTCGGCGGGAAAGCCATGGAGGTGCCGTGGCTGTCGGTGCACCCGGTCGAGATCCCCGACAACGGAGCGAAATTCGACCTGCACTTGGTGGTGGCGGAGCGCGCGGATTCGGCGGGACTGTCGGGCACCCTGCGCTACGCGACCGATCTGTTCGACGTCGCGACCGTCGAATCGTTCGCCGACCGCTTCCAGCGGATGCTCGCCGCCGTCGCGGTCGACGCCGGTGCGCGAATCGGTGACATCGAACTGCTTTCGGACGCCGAACGCACACGGGTGTTGCGGGTGTGGAATGCCACCGACCGCCCGTTCCCCGAATCCGACACGCTCGCCTCGCTGTTCGCCGCGCAAGTCGAACGCACACCGGACGCGCCCGCGGTCACCTTCGAGGAGACGACGCGGGCCCACCCGTCGCCGGACCACAGCTCCTCAGCGGCTGGCTCCGCGGCGCTGGCCCACCCGTCACCCGGCCACCACCCCCCAACGAGTCGCTCCGCGACGCTGACGTATTCGGAATTCGCCGGGCGGGTCAACCGGCTGGCGCGGTGGCTCGTCACCCAGGGCGTCGGCCCGGAAACGCTGGTTGCGCTCGGTATGCGCCGATCCGTCGACCTGGTGGTGGGCATGTACGCGGTCACCGTCGCGGGCGGCGGATACGTGCCACTCGATCCCGACCACCCCGCCGAACGCACCGCCCACATCCTGGCCACCGCCGCGCCGGTGTGCGTACTGACCGCCGGCGCGGACCTGAGCTGCGGCGTGCCCGAGACGCGGATCGACCGGCTGGACCTGTCCGGTTACCCGGACACCCCGCTCACCGACGCCGACCGGCGCGCTCCGCTGCGCCCGGCGAACACCGCCTACGTGCTGTTCACCTCGGGCTCCACGGGCGAGCCGAAGGGTGTCGCGATGAGCCACCGCGGCATCGTGAACCGATTGTGCTGGATGCAGTCCGCGTATGCCGCGCTCGGGCCGGGTGATGTGCTGTTGCAGAAGACGCCCGCCACCTTCGACGTCTCGGTGCCGGAGTTCTTCTGGCCGTTGCAGGTCGGCGCGCGGATGGTGCTGGCGCGGCCGGACGGGCATCGCGATCCGGCGTATCTGGCCCGCCTCATCCGCGCCGAGGGCGTCACCGCGGCGCACTTCGTGCCGTCCATGCTGGCCGTCTTCGTCGCGGGCGAGTTCGACGTGCCGTCGCTGCGTGAGGTGTTCTGCTCCGGCGAGGCGCTACCTGTCGGCGTGGCCCAGCGGATGCGCGAACTCACCGGCGCGCGGGTGCACAACGGCTACGGCCCCACGGAGGCCGCGGTGGAGGTGACCTTCCACGAGGTGCGCGACACCGATTTCGAGACCGTGCCGATGGGCGAACCGATCTGGAACACCAGAACGTATGTGCTCGACGCGCGACTGCGCCCGGTGCCTGTGGGTGTGCCGGGGGAGTTGTATCTCGCGGGCGTGCAGCTGGCGCGCGGCTATCTGGACCGCCCCGGCCGCACGTGCGACCGGTTCGTCGCCGACCCGTTCGGCCCGCCCGGTGAACGGATGTACCGCACCGGCGACTTGGTGCGGTGGAACGCTTCAGGAGAGCTGGAGTTCCTCGGCCGCACCGACTTCCAGGTCAAGATCCGCGGCTTGCGCGTCGAACTCGGTGAGATCGAGTCGGTGCTGCTCGCGACGCCCGCCGTGACCCAGGCCGCCGCGCTGGTCCGGGACGATCGCGGCGTGGGCGAGCGCCTGGTCGCCTATTTGGTTACGGATGGACCGGTCGAGATCGCGGCTGTGCGTGACGCGGTGGCCCAACGGCTTCCGGGCTACATGGTGCCGCAGGCGTTCGTGGTGCTGGACCGGTTCCCGGTGAACGCGTCCGGGAAGCTGGACCGATCGGCGCTGCCCGCGCCCGTGATCGCCGGCGTGGTGTTCGAGGCGCCGAGCGGTGCGGCGGAAGAACTCGTCGCCGAGACATTCTCGGCTCTGCTCGGGGTGGACGAGGTCGGCGCCGAGGACGATTTCTTCGCCCTCGGCGGCAATTCGCTCAGCGCCACCCAGCTCGCCGCGCGGCTTGGCAAAGCCACCGGCGGGGAAGTGGCGGTGCGCACGGTCTTCGACGCGCCCACGGTGCGGGCGCTGGCGCGGCGGATCACGGTCGACGCTCCGGCAGAGATCGGGCCCGTCGCGCTGCCGCCGCTCACGCCGCAGGAGCGCGGCCGGTCGATCCCGCTGTCGATCGCCCAGCAGCGCATGTGGTTCCTGAACCGGTTCGACACCGCCAGCGGCGCGTACAACATCCCGTTCGCGCTGCGCCTCACCGGAGCGCTGAACGTGCCCGCCCTGGAGGTGGCGATCGCCGACGTGATCGCCCGGCACGAAACCCTGCGCACGATCTATCCCGAGCAGGACGGCGGTGCGACGCAGCTGGTACTGCCCGCGGGGACGAGGCTGGTCGAGCTGGTCGCACGGCCGGTTCCCGCGCCGCAGGTGCCCGAACTCGTCGCCGCCGCCGCGCGAGCCGGGTTCGACGTGACCGCCGAGGTCCCGCTGCGCGTGCGCCTGCTGCGCGTGGAGGACGACGCCGCAGCAGGCAGCCACCAGGTGCACGTCCTGCTGTTCGTCGTGCACCACATCGCCGCCGACGGTTGGTCGTTCGCGCCGCTCACCCGCGATTTGGCCAACGCTTACGTCGCGCGGTGCGCGGACACGGCTCCCGCGCCGGGAGCGTTGCCGGTGCAGTACGCCGACTTCGCGATCTGGCAGCGCACCGCGCTGGGTTCCGCCGCCGACCCGGCCTCGGTGCTGGCACGCCAATTGACCTACTGGACCGACCGGCTGGCCGGGCTGCCGGAGGTGCTGACACTCCCGTCCGACCGGCCCCGCCCCGCGGTCGCCACCAACCGGGGCGGCGCGCTGACCGGACGGCTGGACGCCGCCCTGCACGAGCGGATCCAGGAACTGGCCGCCGCGCACCGGGCGACCCCGTTCATGGTGCTGCACACCGCGCTGGCCGTGCTGTTGAGCCGTTACGGCGCGGGCCGGGACGTCGTGATCGGCGCGCCGGTCGCCGGGCGCGGCGAGGAAGCGCTGGACGAGCTGGTCGGCATGTTCGTCAACACGCTGGTGCTGCGCACCGAGGTTCGCCCGGACGCGACTCTGGCCGAGGTGCTGGCGTCCGTGCGCGCGGCCGACCTGGCGGCCTTCGATCACGCCGCGGTGCCGTTCGAGCAGTTGGTCGAAGTGGTGAACCCGGTCCGCTCGCAGGCGCACGCCCCGCTGTACCAGGTCGCGCTGACCTTGCAGAACCAGACCGCGCCGGAGTTCCGGTTGCACCGGCTGGCCATCGCGGCGCTGGAGATCGGCGCGGCGCCGATCCAGCTCGACCTGGACTGGACGCTGACCGACCGCTACACCGCCGACGGCGCGCCCGACGGCATCGACGTGCACCTGCACTACGCGCTGGACCTGTTCGACGAACCGACCGCCGCAGGGTTCCTCGCCGCCTTCGACCGCGTGCTGCGCGCCATGGTGCGCGACGCCCACACCAGGGTCGGCACGGTCGAGCTGATGTCGGTGGCCGAACGCGGCTTGCTGCTGTCGGATCGCAACGCCACCGCGCACCCGTTGCCCGCCGAGACGCTGGACGACCTGCTCACCGCCCGCGTCGCGGCCACGCCCGACCGTGTCGGCGTGCGTTATGAGAACGAAGCGGTGACCTACGCGGAGTTCGCCTCTCGCGTCAACCGTCTGGCCCGCAAGCTGATCCGCACAGGTGTGGGCCCGGAGGACATCGTCGGCCTGGCCGTGGCGCGCTCGATCGACATGCTCGTGGCGATGTACGCGATCGTGCGCGCGGGCGCGGCGTATCTGCCGATCGATCCGGCGCATCCGGCCGAACGCCTGGCGCAGGTCGTCGCGAGCGCGGAGCCCCGGTTGGTGCTGACCGCCGGTGACGTGACGCTGCACCCGCTCGACGGCGTCCCCGTGCTCGAGCTCGACGCTCTCGACCTCGATGACTTCGCCGACGGACCGGTGGCCGACGCCGAGCGCATCACCGCGCTGCGCCCGGACAACACGGCCTACGTGCTGTTCACCTCCGGCTCCACGGGGCGGCCGAAGGGCGTCGCGGTGACCCACCGCGCGATCATGAACCAGCTGCGCTGGCTGGAATTCCGTTACCAGGTCACGGCGTCCGACCGCATCCTGCAACGGGCCCCGCTGACCTTCGACGTGTCGGTGTGGGAATGCTTCCTGCCGATCGCCGTCGGCGCGCCGCTGGTGATCGCCCGGCCCGGCGGGCACCTGGACCTGGCCTACTTCGCGGATCTGCTGCGCGAACACCGGATCACCATCGCGGAGTACGTGCCCTCGGTGCTGGCCGCGCTGATCGGCGAGGGCATGGGCGACGCGCTGCGGTCGTTCCGGCATCTGCACTGCGGAGGCGAGGCGCTCACCCCGGACCTGCTCGCCGCGCTGCGCGGCAGCTTCGACGGCGCGGTGCACAACGCCTACGGCCCGACCGAGGCGGCGATTTCGGCGATCTACCACGAATTCACCGACAGCGACGCCGAATCCGGGCGGGACGTCGCCATCGGCCGTCCGTGCTGGAACACCAGGGTCTATGTGCTGGACGACCGGTTGCGCCCGGTGCCGATCGGCGTCACAGGCGAGCTGTATCTCGCGGGCGACCAGCTGGGGCGCGGCTATCACGCCCGCCCCGGACTGACCGCCGAGCGGTTCGTCGCCGATCCGTTCGGCGTGCCCGGCCGCATGATGTACCGGACCGGCGACCTGGTGCGCTGGAACCGCGACGGCGATCTGGTGTATCTGGGCCGCAACGATTTGCAGGTCAAGCTGCGCGGCCAGCGGATCGAGCTGGGCGAGATCGAGTCCGTCCTCGCCGCCGCGACCGGCGTGACCAACGCGGCGGTGCTCGTGGCTCGCGACAACTCTGGACAGGAATGCCTGGTCGGTTACGTCACCGGAGCCGCCCCGACGCCCGATGCTGTGCTCGAAGACGCGCGGGCACAACTACCCGCGTACATGGTGCCCGCCCACATCGTCGTGCTGGACCAGATGCCACTGACCACTGTGGGCAAGCTCGATCGGTCGGCGCTGCCCGCCGTCGAGCTCACCGGCGCCACGGGAGACTTCCGCGCACCGCGGGAGGGGACCGAGGCGGTGCTCGCCACCCTGGTCGCCGACCTGACCGGCGCGGAGCGGATCGGCGCGGACGACGACTTCTTCGCCCGCGGCGGCAACTCGCTGCTGGCCATGCGGCTGGTCGCCCGGGTCAACGCGGCCTTCGGGTGCGCGCTGACGGTGCGCGAGGTGTTCGAAGCGCCGACCGTGGCCGGACTCGCCCTGCGAGTGGCGGGATCGGAACGGCCGGACGTCACCCGGCCCGCGCTCGTTCCCCGCGAACGGCCGGAGCGGATCCCGTTGTCCCTGGCGCAGACCCGGATGTGGCTGCTGCACCGGCTCGATCCGGATTCGGCGGTCTATCACATCCCGATCACCATCCGGCTCACCGGCGCGTTGGACCTCGCGGCATTGCGCGCGGCCGTGCGCGACGTGATCGATCGGCACGAATCGCTGCGCACCGTCTTCCCCGCCGACGCCGACGGCCCCGCCCAAGTCGTCCGCACCGACGCGGATGTGCCCGAACTGCCACTGCATCCGATCGAGGTGACCGAGCCGAACCTGCGGGACGCGGTGCTCGCGTCGATCGGCGAGAGCTTCGACCTGCGCAGTCGTATCCCGGTGCGGGCGAGCTTGTTCCGCGTCGCGCCCGAAGAACATGTGCTGGCCGTGGTGGTCCATCACATCGCCGCCGACGGCGTCTCCACCGCGCCGCTGGCCCGCGACCTCATGACGGCCTATACCGCGCGCGTCGCGGGGGAGCGGCCGTCGTGGCCGCCGCTGCCCGTGCAGTACGCGGACTTCACCCTCTGGCAGCGCGAGGCCCTCGGCTCCGCGGATGATCCGGACTCGCCGCTGTCGAACCAGATCGCCTACTGGCGCTCGGAACTCGACGGACTCGCCCCGGTGCTGGAACTGCCCGCCGACCGTCCTCGCCCGGCGGTGGCCTCGGGGCGCGGCGCCACCGTCGAGTTCGCGATTCCCGCCGACCTCACCGGCTCGATCGCGGAACTCGCCCGGCGGCACGGCGTCTCGATGTTCATGGTGTTGCACGCCGCCTACGCCGCGCTGCTCGCCCGGCTCGCCGGAGTCGGCGACGTCGCCATCGGCACCCCCGTCGCGGGACGCGGCGAACAAGCGCTGGACGACTTGGTCGGCATGTTCGTCAACACCCTCGTACTGCGCACGCCGATCACGCCGGACGCGTCGTTCGCCGCATTTCTCGGCGGCGTCCGGGAGATCGACGTGCGGGCCTTCGCCCACGCCGACCTGCCGTTCGAGCGCTTGGTCGAGGAGCTGAACCCGATTCGCTCGCAGTCTCATTCGCCGCTGGTGCAGACACTGCTCACCTTCGAACAGCACGACGACACCGTGCTGCGCCTGCCCGGCCTGACGGTGACGGCCTATCCGCTGGACAACCGCGTCGCGCAGTTCGACCTGGCGGTGGAACTGACCGAACACCGCGTCGCGACCGGTTACGCGCTGCGCGGCGTGCTGCGGTATGCCACGGACCTGTTCGACCAAGCCACCGTCGAGACGTTCGGGGCGCGCTTCACGCGCGTGCTGCGGGCCGCGGTGGCCGACCCCTCGGTGCGGGTCGGCGACCTCGAAATCCTGGACGACGCGGAACGGGCACTGGTGCTCGACCGCTGGAACGACACCGCCGTACCCGTCGACCCGGCCGCCACGCTGATCTCGTTGTTCGAGGCGCAGGTCGCGAGGACCCCGGACGCGCCTGCGGTCACGGTCGATGGGCGCACCCTGTCCTACGCCGAGTTCGCCGCGCGGGCGCGGCGGCTGGCGCGCTGGCTGGTCGGTCAGGGCGTCGGCCCGGACGCGCCGGTCGCGCTCGGCATGCGACGGTCGCTGGATCTGGTGGTCGGCATCTACGCGGTCACCCTCGCGGGCGGCGCGTACGTCCCGCTCGACCCCGACCATCCGGCCGAGCGGCTGGAGTACGTGCTGTCGACCGCCCGGCCGGTGTGCGTGCTCACCTCGGGCCTCGACCTGGACGCGGGCGCGGCGCGGCAGGTCCGCGTCGACCGGCTCGACCTGACCCGATACTCCGCCGATCCGCTCACCGCCGTAGACCGGCTCGGTGCGCCCGCCCCTGGCCACACCGCGTATGTGATCTTCACCTCAGGATCGACCGGTCGCCCGAAGGGCGTGGCCGTCACCCACGCGGCGATCGTGAATCGCCTCACCTGGATGCAGTCGGCCTATCCGCTGGTCGCGGACGATGTGGTGCTGCAGAAGACCCCCGCCACCTTCGACGTCTCGGTCTGGGAATTTTTCTGGCCCTTGGCTTTCGGCGCTCGCTTGGTGGTCGCACGTCCAGATGGGCATCGCGACCCCGGCTATCTGGCCCGCCTGATCGTCGAGCAACGCGTCACGACGGTGCACTTCGTACCCGCCATGCTGGCGGTTTTCCTGGCGGATCCGCGCACGGAAAAGTGCATTACGCTGCGCAACGTCTTCGCATCGGGCGAGGCATTGCCCGCGGTTGCCGCGCAGCGGGCGCGAGAGGTGATCGGAGCGCGGGTGCACAACCTGTACGGCCCTACCGAGGCCGCCGTCGACGTCACCCATCACGAGGTGACCGATCAGGACCTGGTGTCCGTGCCGATCGGCAGACCGGTGGCCAACACCCGCCTGCTGGTGCTGGACGCCCGGATGCGGCCGGTCCCGGTCGGCGTTCCGGGGGAGCTGTACCTCGCCGGGGCACAGCTGGCCCAGGGTTACGTGGCGCGCCCGGAGTTGACCGCCGACCGGTTCGTGGCCAACCCGTACGGACCCGCCGGGGCGCGGATGTACCGCACCGGCGACCTCGTCTCCTGGACCGGCAAGGGTGAGCTGGAGTATCTCGGTCGCACGGACTTCCAGGTGAAGCTGCGCGGTCTGCGCATCGAGCCGGGCGAGATCGAGTCGGCGCTGTCGGCGCTGGACGCGGTCGCCCAAGCCGTGGTGCTGGTCCGTTCGGACGAGCGGTTGGGCGATCAGCTGGTCGCCTACCTGGTTGCCTCGGGCCGCCACCCGATCGACATCGAGGACGTGCGGGCCGCACTGAGCGCCGAACTGCCCGGGTATATGGTGCCCACCTCGTTCGTCCTGCTCGAGCGGTTCCCGGTCAACGCCTCCGGCAAGCTGGACCGCGCCGCGCTGCCCGCGCCGCGGTTCGCGACCGTGGCGTACCGGGCTCCGGCCACTCGGACCGAGGCGACCGTCGCGGGTATCGTCGCGGCTCTGCTCGGCGTCGACCGCGTGGGGGCGGACGACGATTTCTTCGCCCTCGGCGGAAACTCGCTGCTCGCGACCCAGGTCGCCGCCCGGCTGGGCGCCGAACTGGACGCCGAGATCCCGGTGCGCCTGCTGTTCGAGGCGCCGACCGTGACCGCGCTGGCCGCGCGGGCCGAACGGCTCGCGGGGACGGGCGCCAAACCGGCGCTCGCGCCCCGGCCGCGCCCGGAGCGCATCCCGCTCTCGCCCGCGCAGCAGCGTATGTGGTTCCTCAACCGCTTCGATCCCGCCGAAACCGTGCACAACATCGCGGTGGTGGTCCGCCTCACCGGCTACCTGGACCCGGACACCCTCGCCGCCGCCGTCGGTGACGTGGTCGGCAGGCACGAAACGCTGCGCACCGTGTACCCCGACCACGAGGGCGTCGGGTACCAGCGCATCCTCGACGTCGATCAGGCGCCCGCGATCCGAATGCTGGAAGCGACGGGCGCGCTGCGGGAGTTCGTCGCCGCCCCGTTCGACCTGACCGCCGAAGTGCCGCTGCGCGTCGGCCTGGTGACCCGATCCGATCACGACCACCTGCTGGCGCTGGTGGTGCACCACATCGCGGCCGACGGCTTCTCGATGGGCCCGCTGGCCCGCGATCTCGCCGCCGCCTACGCGGCTCGCGCGACGCGCACCGCCCCGGTCTGGACCGAACTCGACCTGCAATACGCCGACTACGCGCTCTGGCAGCGCGAGGTGCTCGGCGCCGAGGACGACCCGGACTCGGTGGCCGCACGCCAGCTCGCGTACTGGCGCGAGACGCTGCGGGCTCTGCCCGCCCAGCTCGACCTGCCCGCCGACCGGCCGCGCCCCGCCGTCGCCTCGCACATGGCGGCGAGCACGACCGTCGCTCTCCCGCAGGAGATCGGCGCGGGCATCGCCGACGTGGCCGCGCGCTACGAGGCCACACCGTTCATGGTCGTGCACGCCGCGCTGGCCACCCTGCTGGCCAGGCTGTCCGGCACGGAGGACATCGCGATCGGCGCGCCCGTCGCGGGCCGCGGTGACGCGGCGCTGGACGAGCTGGTCGGCATGTTCGTCAACACCCTGGTGCTGCGCGCGCAGGTTCCCGGCTCGGACACCTTCGCCGCCGTGCTGCGCCGGGTGCGCGAGCGCGACCTGGACGCCTTCGCCCATGCCGACGTGCCGTTCGAGCGCCTGGTCGAGCTGCTCGACCCGCCGCGCTCGCAGGCCAGGCACCCGCTGTTCCAGATCGCGCTGTTCTTCCAGAACCTCGCGCCGGTCACCCTGGACATGGCAGGCGTCGCCGTGGCGGAGCACGACTTCGATTACGAGACAACGCCGTTCGACCTCCAGCTCACCGTCACCGATGACGCGCTGCGCTTCACCTACGCCACCGACCTGTTCGACGCCGACACCGTGGCGACGTTCGGCGCGCGCTTCACCCGTCTGCTCGCCGCGGTGACCGCCGACCCGGAACAGGTGGTCGGCGACATCGACCTGTTCGGCGCGGGCGAACTGCGCCGCGTGGTCACCGAGTGGAACGACTCCACGCACACCGCCCTGGCCGACGAACTGCTGCTCGACGAATTCGAGGCGCAGGCCGCCGCGACGCCCGACGACCCCGCGCTGGTGTTCGTGCCCGATAGCGCGCTGCCTCCCGTCACCGTGACCTACGGCGAGCTGGACCGGCGCGCCAACCGGCTGGCCCGCCACCTGATCGCGGCGGGCGTCGGCCCGGAAGCGCTGGTGGCGCTGGCGATCCGGCGCTCACCGGAGCTGGTGGTCGCGATGTACGCGGTGCTCAAGGCGGGCGGGGCGTATGTGCCGATCGACCCGGACCACCCCGCGCGGCGCATCGCCCACATCCTCGACACCTCCGCGCCCGTGGCCGTGCTCACCACGGCGGCCGACCGGATCGACGTCGGCGATTCCGTCGCCACCGTCCTGGTCGACGCCGTCGCGCTGGACGGTTACGCCGACGACCCGATCTCGGCCGACGAACGTCGCGCGCCGATCCACCCGGGCAGCCCGGCGTACGTGATCTTCACCAGCGGCTCCACCGGGAAACCCAAGGGCGTCAGCGTGTCGCACGCCGCGATCGTCAACCAGATGACCTGGATGCAGTCGCGGTACGGTCTCACCGCCGAGGACGTCTACCTGCAGAAGACGGCGACCACGTTCGACGTGTCCCTGTGGGGCTACTTCCTGCCGCTGCGGGTCGGCGCCACCCTCGTGCTGGCGGCTCCGGACGGCCATCGCGACCCGGCCTATCTCGCCGGCGTGATCGCCGAAAGACAAGTCACCGTCACCGATTTCGTGCCGTCGATGCTGAGCGTCTTCGCGGGGCACGTCGCCGCAGCGGGGCGCGGCGCCGCACTCGCGTCGCTGCACACGGTGTTCGTGATCGGCGAGGCGCTGCCCGCCGAGACCGTGCGGGCATTCGGCGCGGTGAGCGCCGCGCGGGTGCACAACTTGTACGGCCCCACCGAAGCGGCGGTGAGCATCACCCACCGCGACGTGACGGGCGAGAGCGACCGCACCGCGCTGCCGATCGGCAATCCGGAATGGAACAGCCGCGTCTACGTGCTGGATTCGCGGCTGCGCCCGACGCTGCCCGGCGTCGCGGGCGAGCTGTATCTCGCGGGCGTCCAGCTCGCGCGCGGCTACCACGGCAGGCCCGACCTCACCGCGGACCGGTTCGTGGCCGATCCGTTCGGCGCGCCGGGGCTGCGGATGTACCGCACCGGCGACCTGGTGCGCTGGGAGACCCGAGGGGACACCGCCGAATTGGTGTACCTGGGCCGCACCGACTTCCAGGTGAAGTTCCGTGGCCAGCGCGTCGAGCTCGGCGAGATCGAGGCCGCGCTCGCGGCCGCCCCCGGGGTGGCGCAGGCGGCGGCCCGGGTGGTCACCACCGTCACCGGCGACGATCACCTGGTCGGTTACGTCACCACCGAGCCGGGCACGGTGCCTGCGGATGCCGAGGTGCTGCGCGCCGCCGCGCGCACGCTGCCCTCGTACATGCTCCCCTCGGCTCTGGTCACGCTCGACGCCTTCCCGCTCAACGCCTCCGGCAAGCTGGACCGGAAAGCGTTGCCGGATCCGGTTTTCGACCGCGCCGCCTATCTCGCCCCCGTCACCCTGGCCGAGCGCGTAGTGGTCGAGGCCTTCGAAACGGTGCTTGGCGATGGGCCGATCGGCGTCGACGACCACTTCTTCGCCCTCGGCGGCAACTCGCTCAGCGCCACCCGGGTCGCGGCCCGGCTGGCCGACCGGCTCGGGCGTCGCGTCCCGGTGCGGCTGCTGTTCGAAGCGCCGACGGTAGGCGCGCTGGCCGCGCTGCTCACCGCGGAGGCCGCCGCGACCGAACAGGTGGTGCCCTTGGTCGCCGGACCGCGACCGGAACGGATTCCGCTCGCGCCGGTCCAGCGTGGCATGTGGTTCCTCAACCGGCTCGATCCGGCGTCCGCCGCGCACAACATCCCGGTCGCGCTGCGCATCGAGGGCGAGCTGAACACCGACGCCATGATCGCCGCGTTCGCCGACGTCGTGGCCAGGCACGAGACCTTGCGCACGGTGTATCCGGCCGACGCGACCGGCGCGGGTCATCAGGTGATCCTGCCCGCGGACGGCGCTTCGGTGCGCTTGACGGTCGAGGCGCTGGACGGTCGCGCCGCCGACGACCGGATCGCCGAGGTCCTCGCCGCCGGTTTCGACGTCACCGCCGCCGTTCCGGTGCGCGCGGCGCTGCTGCGGGAGCACGCCACCAGCCACGTGCTGGTCGCGGTGGTGCACCACATCGCGGCCGACGGTTACTCGATGAGCCCGTTGCTGCGCGATCTGCTGACGGCCTATCTCTCCCGCGTACTCGGCGCCGAACCGGTCTGGCCCGCGCTCGCCGCCCAGTACGCCGACTACGCCCTGTGG
Organism: Nocardia sp. NPDC059691; assembly: GCF_042733915.1. Taxonomy (NCBI): domain Bacteria; kingdom Bacillati; phylum Actinomycetota; class Actinomycetes; order Mycobacteriales; family Nocardiaceae; genus Nocardia; species Nocardia sp. NPDC059691. Next base: position 446,338 of record NZ_JBHWFB010000002.1, read on the forward strand.
CAGGACGCCCAGCTGGAAAACACTGCCGCGCAACAGCTCTCATATTGGGCTGAGACGCTGCGCGATCTGCCGGGCGAGCTGGAGCTGCCCGCCGACCGTTCGCGTCCCGCCGTCGCGAGCAAGCGCGGCGCCAGCGTGCGGGCCAGGATCGGCGACGGGATCGCGGCGCGGGTCCGCGAACTGGCGCTGCGCCACGACGCGACGCCGTTCATGGTGGTGCACGCTGCTCTCGCCGTCCTGCTGTCCCGGTTGTCGGGCTCCGGCGACGTCCCGATCGGCACCCCGGTGGCCGGACGCGGCGCGGCGGCCCTGGACGACCTGGTCGGCATGTTCGTCAACACCGTGGTGCTGCGCGCCGAAGTGCACGCCGACGAGTCCTTCACCGACCTGCTCGCCCGGATCAGGGCCGTCGATCTCACGGCGTTCGAGCACGCGAGCGTGCCGTTCGATCGGGTGGTCGACGAACTCGGCGTCGAGCGTTCCCAGGATCGGCATCCGCTGTTCACCGTGGCGCTGAGCTACCTGAACACCGCCGCCGACGCCTTCACCGTGCCCGGTCTCGAACTCACCGCCGTCGCATTCGACGAACAGGTGGCGCGTTTCGACCTGCAATTCACCGTCGCCGCCGAGCCCGACGCCGACGGCCACCTCGCGGTCGAACTGGACTACGCCACAGACCTCTTCGACGCCGCCACCGCGCGCGCTCTGCTGCGCCGCTTCGGCAGGCTGCTCGGCACGCTCATCGCGCGACCGGACGCGGCGATCGCCGCCGCCGATCTACTCGCCCCCGCCGAACGCGCCGACCTGCTCGGCCGCCGGGGCGACGCGCCGGTGCCGCCGCGCACGCTGGCCGAACTGATGGCCGCCGCCGTCGCGTTCGACCCCGGCGCGGTCGCACTGGTCGGCGGCGAACGGCAGCTGACCTACCGGATGCTGGACGAGCAGTCGTCGCGGCTGGCGCGCATGCTCATCGGCCGCGGTCTCGGCGCGGAGGACGTGGTGGCCGTCGCGGCGCCGCGCTCGATCACCTCCGTGCTCGCGGTGTGGGCGGTGGCCAAGACCGGCGCCGCGTTCGTTCCGGTCGACCCGACCTATCCGGCCGAGCGGATCGCGCACATGCTGACCGATTCCGGTGCGGCGCTGGGCCTGACGATCGCCACCTGCCGCGCGGCGCTGCCCGGTGCCGTCGACTGGCTGGTGCTGGACGCCCCGTCCACGGCCGCGCGGATGCGCCGCAACAGCACGGCGCCGATCGACCCCGCCGAACTCGTCCGTCCCGTGCGGTGCGCGAACCCGGCCTGGATGATCTACACCTCCGGCTCGACCGGGACGCCCAAGGGCGTGGTCGCCACGCACGGTGGCCTCGCCGGAGTGGCCCTCGCCCAGCGGGACCGGTACCTGGTCACCGCGCACGCGCGCGTGCTGCACGTGGCCTCGCCCAGCTTCGACGCGTCCATGCTGGAACTGCTGCTGGCTCTGTCCGCAGGCGCGGCGTTGGTGATCGCGCCCCCTGGCGTATACGGCGGCGCGGAACTCACCGCGCTCATCCGTGACCAGCGGGTGACGCACGCGTTCCTCACCCCGGCCGTCCTGCCCACGCTCGACCCGGCCGAGCTGGACTGTTTACGGCACCTCACCGTCGGCGGCGAGTCCTACGGCCCGGACACGGTGCGCCGCTGGGCCCCCGGCCGGTCGTTCCACAACACCTACGGCCCGACCGAGACCACCGTCATCGCGACGATCAGCGCCGCGCTGCGGCCCGGCGACCCGCTCGACCTGGGCACGCCGATCCACGGCATGTCGGCGGTGGTGCTGGACGGCAGGCTGCGGCCCGTGCCGGTCGGCGTCACCGGCGAGCTGTACCTGCGCGGTCCAGGCCTGGCCCGGGGATATCATGCCCGACCAGGGCTTTCGGCCGCACGGTTCGTCGCCGACCCTTACGGTCCCGCGGGCGGACGGCTGTACCGGACCGGTGATCTGGTGCGCTGGACCGGATCCGGTGCACTGCGCTATGTCGGACGTTCCGACCACCAGGTGAAGGTGCGCGGCCTGCGCATCGAAATCGGTGAGATCGACGCCGTGCTCGCGGCGCACGAGACGGTGCGCACGGCCGTCACCGTCGGCCACACCGATGCCTCGGGTGCGGTGTCGCTGGTCGCCTACGTGGTCGCGGCTGCGGGCCACACGATCGACGCCGCCGACCTGCTGGCTCATGCCGCGCGCTCGCTCGCCGCGTACATGGTGCCGAGCTGCGTGCTGGCGCTCGACGAGCTGCCCCTGACCCCGGTCGGCAAGCTGGACCGTAAAGCATTGCCGCAGCTCGAGTTTCACGCTGCTCCGTTCCGTGCACCGCGTACCGAGACCGAGCGGGCGGTGGCGCACACGGTCGCGGAGGTGCTCGCACTCGACGGCGGCGTAGGCCTGGAAGACGATTTCTTCGCCCGAGGCGGCAATTCGCTGACCGCGACCCAGCTGGCCGCGCGGCTCGGCGACCGGCTCTCGGTCGCCGTCGGCGTCCGCGCGGTGTTCGAGCACTCGACCGTCGCCGCGCTGGCCCGCGCGCTGGACGACGCCTCAGGTGGGTCCGCGCGTCCCGTGCTCACCCGGCGCGCGGTGACCGGTCCCGTGCCGCTCTCGCTCGCGCAGCAGCGCATGTGGTTCCTCAACCGCCTCGATCGCCAGTCCACCGCCTACAACATCCCGCTGGCGGTGCGCCTGACCGGCGAGCTGGACGTGGCGGCGTTGAACGCCGCGATCGGAGACGTGGTGGCTCGCCACGACGTGCTGCGCACCGTCTACCCGCTGCACGCGTCCGGACCGGTGCAGGTCGTGTTGCCCGTCGCGGACACCACCCCGGTGCTCGCGCCCATCGCCGTCCCGGCCGACGACCTGGCCGCGGCGGTGGCCGATTTCGTCGGCGGCGGCTTCGACGTCGCCGAGACCGTCCCGGTCCGCGCCCGGTTGTTCGCGCCGGTCGACGGCGACGCGGCGGGGACCGAACACGTGCTCGTGGTGGTGGTGCACCACATCGCCGCGGACGGCTCGTCGCTGGCGCCGCTGGCGCGCGACGTCATGTCCGCCTACGCGGCACGCAAACGCGGCGTCGCACCGGACCGGCCACCGCTTCCCGTGCAGTACACCGATTTCAGCGTGTGGCAGCGTGAACTGCTCGGCGCGGAGGACGATCCCGCCTCGCTGCTGGCGCGGCAGATCCGATTCTGGACCGAGACGCTGGCCGAGCTGCCCGCGCAGCTGAGCCTGCCCACCGATCGCCCGCGTCCCGCCGTCGTCTCCACGCGCGGCAGGCACGTCGATTTCGCGATCACCCCGGATGTGCACACGCGGCTGGCCGATCTCGGCCGGTCCTGCGGCGCCACGCTGTTCATGGTGTTGCACACGGCGTTCACGGTGCTGCTCGCCCGCCTGTCGGGCACCTCGGACATCGCGGTGGGCACCCCGGTGGCCGGGCGCGGCGCCGCCGAACTCGACGACGTCGTCGGCATGTTCGTCAACACGCTGGTGCTGCGCGCCAGGGTGGACGCGGGCGAGGGCTTCACCGACCTGCTCGCGCGCGTGCGCGCCGCCGACGTCGCGGCCTTCGCGCACGCCGACGTGCCGTTCGAGCGTCTGGTCGAGGTGCTCAACCCGGAGCGCTCCACCGCCCGCCACCCGCTGTTCCAGGTCGGCTTCTCCTTCCACAACCAGGCGGAGGCCGATTTCTCGCTGGACGGATTGACCGTCACCGCCGCCGATTTCGAATCCGAAGTCGCCCAGTTCGACCTGCACCTGATCGTCACCGATCGCTACGGCCCCGACGGAACCCCGGCTGGCATGGCGGCTTCGATCACCTACGCCACCGCCCTGTTCGACGAGTCGACGGTGGCCGGTTTCGCCACTCGCCTGCAACGGCTGCTGGGCGCGGTGTGCGCGGACCCGCGACTGCCGGTCGGGGATCTCGAGCTGCTGGACCCGGCGGAGACCGAGCGCGTGCTGGTCACCTGGAACCAGACCGGGCGCGCCTTCACGCCTGCCACGCTGGCCGCCGCGTTCGAAGCGAGGGTGGCCAGGACGCCGCAGGCCATCGCGATCGTCGACGACGCCACGACGGTCACGTACGAGGAGTTCGGCGCGCGGGTCAATCGCCTGGCCCGGGTGCTCATCGCGCGCGGCATCGGCCCGGAAGAGCTGGTGGCGCTGGCTATTCCGCGCAGCGTCGACCTGCTCGTCGCGATGTACGCGGTGGTGACGGCCGGTGGCGCCTACGTGCCGCTCGACCCGGCGCATCCACTGGAACGCACCGCGAGCGTACTGGCCGCCGCAGGGCCGCGGCTGGTGCTCACTTCGGCGCGGAAGCCGATGCTGCCCGCGACGGCGTCGGAACACAGCGTGGTGCTGGATATCTCGACCGTCGCCGACACGGTGGCCGACGGTCCGGTGCGCGACGACGAACGGATCGCCGCGTTGTCGCCCACGAACACCGCGTATGTCATCTTCACCTCCGGTTCCACCGGCGCGCCGAAGGGTGTGGCGATGCCGCACGCGGCTGTCGCGCACCAGCTGGATTGGATGCAGTCGGAATACGCGCTCGGCCAGGACGACGCGGTGCTGGTGCTGACCTCGGCCGCGTTCGACCTGTCGGTGTGGGAGTACTGGTGGGCGCCGCGGACCGGGGCGCGGCTCGTGCTCGCACCCCGGGACGCGCAGCGCGACCCGGCGGGGCTGCTCGACCTGGTGCGCCGTGCCTCGGTGACGACGCTGACGCTGGTGCCGTCGCTGCTGGCGATGCTGGCCGAAGCGTCCGGCGAGCGCCGCCTGCCGCGTTCGCTGCGCCGACTGCTGGTCATCGGCGAGGCGTTGCCCGCCGCGACGGTGCGGCGGGTCGAGGCGCTCACCGCGGCCAGGATCGACAACCTCTACGGACCCACCGAAGCCGCGGTGTCGGTGACCCGCTTCCGCACCGCCGCGGGCGACCGGCAAGCGCTGGTGCCCATCGGCACACCCGAATCCGGCAACCGGGTCTACGTGCTCGACGACCGTCTGCACCCGGTGCCCGCCGGGGTGACCGGCGAGCTGTATCTCGGTGGCGCGCAGCTGGCCCGCGGCTATCACGGCAGCGCCGAGCTCACCGCGGAGCGGTTCGTGGCCGACCCGTTCGGACCCGGGGGCACTCGCCTGTACCGCACCGGCGACATGGTGCGCTGGTCCGCGGGGGGCCACCTCGAGTACGTCGAGCGGCGCGACTTCCAGGTGAAGATCCGCGGCTACCGCATCGAACTCGCCGAGATCGAGCATGCGCTGCGCTCGCGGCCGGAGATCGGCGAGGCGATCGTCGTCGCCTACGACACCGACGGCGCGAACGCCGTGCTGGCGGGCTATTTCACCGCCGCAGAGCGGCTCGATCCGGCCGCGTTGCGCGCCGCGCTGGCCGAGATCCTGCCGAGCTACATGGTGCCCGCCGTGCTGCGGCAGTTGGCGACGTTGCCGCTCACCGCGAACGGCAAGGTCGACCGCTCCGCCTTGCCCCGGCCCGAGACACAGGCCCGGGAATTCCGCGCCCCCGGCACCGACTTGGAGCATGCCGTGTGCGCCGATTTCGCCGAGATACTCGCCGTCGAGCGGGTCGGCCTGGACGACAATTTCTTCGAGCGCGGCGGCAACTCGCTGCTGGCCACCCGCCTGGCCGTCCGGCTGAGCGCGGCGCTCGGCGAACAGATTCCCGTGTTGTGGCTGTTCGCCGCGCCGACACCGGCCCGCCTGATCGCCCAGCTGGAGCAGCACCGGTCCGGTCGCGGCCGGGTGGACGCGACCGCCGCGTTCGACGTCGTGCTTCCGCTGCGCACCGGCGGCGCGCGGGAGCCGCTGTTCTGCCTCCACCCGGCCGGCGGCGTCGCGTGGTCGTTCGCGGGCCTCGCGGCGCACTTGGACCCGGAGCGCGACGTGTACGGCATCCAGTCGCCGGTGCTCAACTCGGAGGCCATGCCGGAGTCCATCGACGACTGGGCGAGCCGCTACGTGCGCGAGATCCGCGCCGTGCAGCCCGATGGCCCGTATCACCTGCTCGGCTGGTCGCTCGGCGGCGTACTCGCGCACGCGGTCGCGGTGCGGCTCCAGGAGCAGGGCCAGCGGGTCGCGGTACTGGCCATGATGGACAGCTCGCTGCGGGTCGCCGCGCACGCGGCCATCGCGCTGCCGGTCGCCGATCTGCTCGGCGGGTTGCTCGGCGAAGCGGCCGACGACGAGGACGCCGAACTCGACCCGCCCAGGCTCGCGCGCCTGCTCGCTGACCTGCCCGAGCCGTTCGCCTCGTTCGGCGCCGACCGCCTCGATCGTGTGCTCGGCGCGGGCGCCGGGTCACTGGAGTTGATCCGGCGCTACCGCCCCCGCCCCTACAAGGGCAACCTCGTGTACTTCACCGCCGCGCTGGACGATCCGACCGGTGCCGCGGGCGCCGCGAGCTGGGCGGACGCCGTGGACGGCACCGTGCACAACCACGCGGTGCACGCCTCGCACTGGCGGATGACCTCCGAATCCGCGCTGGCACGGATCGGCCACGTCCTCACCGCGGCGCTGGCCGACACCGACCGCCCTTAGACCCCCCAACCTGATCCGACCAGGAAGAAGGAAATCCGAAATGACCAACCCGTTCGACGACGACAACGCCAAGTTCTACGTCCTGATCAACCAAGAAGGCGAACATTCCCTATGGCCGGTCTTCGCCGCTGTTCCCGGCGGCTGGTCCATCGCCTACGGCGCCGCCAACCGCAAGTCCTGCCTCGAGTACGTCGAGACCCACTGGGTGGACATGCGTCCCAAGTCGCTCATCGAAGCCATGTCCACCGAGGCGAACTGACCACCTGAATACGCGGGGCGCGCCGGTCCACATCCCCCTGCCGACCGGTGCGCCCCGCCTCGTCTCCGGGCTCAGACCTCGGCGTGTGCTGCGTCGATCACCGCGTGCGCGTGCTGCCGCCATTCCGCGACGGCTCTGGTGCGCAGGCCGCCGAGCGCCGAGTCGAACTGTTTCGCGCGCTTGGTGACCGTGAGCCCCACGTAGGTGTGCGCGTTCGTGATGGCGCTGGTCGCCACCGCGCAGGCCTCCTCGACCTCGCCCGAGGCCAGCAGCGCCGTGGCGTGCTCGAAGCGGACCAAGGCGGGCTCCATGGTCTCCGACGGGTCGTACAACGCCATCGCGCGGGCGGCCGCCACGGCGGTCTCCTCGGCGCGGCCGAGCCGGGAATATCCGATCGCCTGATAAAAAGCGAGTTTCTCCGGGCGGAAAGAAAAAATACCGACCGAAAGGTCTTCGGACCCGACGTCTTCCAAAGCCGATGCCGATCGTGCGATACACCGCGCGAATTCATCGGCGTGCCCGAGACTGGCGTGCGCACGCGCCGCCATTCCCCACAACCATGCGGCGGCCGGGCCGTAGGACGGATTTTCTTGCAAGCGGCCGTCGAGTAACTGCAAAACTTCCTTCGGTTTATCGCTATAGGTCGGCAAATACGCGAGTCCGGCCAGGGCGATGTCCTCCGAATAACGGTCGCCGATGTCCTGCGCGGCGTGGATCGCGGTGGCATACCACATGCGCGCCTGACCGAAATGCCCTTCGTTGAAGAGGATCTCGCCCACCACGTTCGCCAGCCGTCCGGCCGTGCGCACCAATCGGACCTGCTGATGGGTGGGCTGCCGTTCGCCGAGACAGCCACGTACCAGCCGGAATTGCTCGAGCCCCGTCTGCAACAGCTCGTGGGGCGGAACCTGCACCACCCGCGTGCCCAGGACCTCGGCCGACTGCTCCAGGAACGCCAGTCGCCGTTCGCTGATCGACCCCGCGTCGAGGGTTGCCAGCATCCGCTCCGGTTCGCTCGCCACCAGGTCCGCCGCCTGGCCTGCCATGCCCGCGCCGATGCAGGCCAGCAGTTCTCGCCTTCTCACGTCGTCTTCCTCGACTTCCTTGTCGAGCCCGATTTCCCTACCGAGCTTGGTGTGCCTTTCGGGCGCCGAATCGGCGCGTTCGTGGTCGGGGGCCGGCTCCTGGCGCGTGGTGATCGCGCGCTCGAATCGTTCGGCGACGACGGAATCGACGCCCGACAAGACCCTGTCCAGGAGACGCTGGCTAGCGGCGTGCATCCGGGTTGTCCGGCCGTTCTCCCACAGGACCACGGTGCGCGGTGTGACGCCCACCAGACGCGCGAATTCGTAACGGCTTCGCTTCATCGCCGTGCGAAGCGCATGTACAGCTTCGCCCGTCCAGTCGACCTCCACCATAGGTCTCTCTTCCTCGCTCCAGGCCGCTACAAACGGAAAGTACTCGCAATTACCGCATTCGGGTCTGTTATCTACCGAATCGCAACGCGCACTGTTGAATCGCACCCGGCATCGGGGGTCCGCCCAAACCCTGTCGAGGGCGCCCGTTGTCCGGAACCCGGCGCACGGTCCCGACACGGCCCGATCCATCCGTGTCGAGCGCGGCTCCGGCGGCGCCTTCTCGGTGCCGGGTGCACTGCGCTTATGGAGGTGAACGATGGACGTGTTGCACTCGGATGTCCGAGAGCTGTGGTTGATTCAGAGCCGCGACTGCTCGCAGGAACCGCTCGGCCTGACCTATGACCGCGCGCGGTTCCTGTGCGCTGTCCACGCCGGGCACGGCGCGCACTGCAGGCAATACCTAACCGCGTCGGCGTTCTGTTCCCGGCAGGCCGCCGACCAGTGAGCGGCCGTGAACCCGCTGCTGAGCATGCTCGGCGCGTGCACCTTGCTGGTGGCCGCGATCGTCGGCGTCGGCTCCTGCCTGCCGCACGGCGGCGCGGAGGACGCGCACCGACCGCCCGATGAGCCGTTCACCGTCGAGCAGGCGCACCGCGTGATGCAGGGCCACCGCCCCTGCCGCGCCGACGCCTGCCCCCGCAAACAAGCGGCCTTCCGCACCTTGGTCGCATCCGGCCGCGTCGTCCCCGACAACAGGGCCGACGGATACTCGCGCTGACCGACTGGCAGCGCAGCGAACTCGTTGCCGGCAGCGTGATCCGCCCGCCAACGACGTTCATCCCCTGCACGGGACTACGGCGAGGGAGCCCCGGCAGCGCCGAAGTCCTCGTACCCCGTACGACGGGGTACGAGGACTTCCCGGCGTCCGCTCACGCGTCGCGTTCGATCGGTCCCGCCGTGGGGCGCTCAGCCGACAGCAGCAACGGTCAGTTTCCGCTCGACGCGGTGGCGGCCGACAGCGCCTCGAATTCCTTGTCCGTCAGCTCGATTCGCGCGGCGGCGATGTTCTCCTCGACGTGCGCGACGCTGGAGGTGCCCGGGATCGGCAGCATGACGGGGGAGCGGCGCAGCAGCCAGGCCAGGGCGAGCTGGGCGGGGGTCGCGCCGTGCTCGGCGGAGATGGCGGCCAGCGGACCGCCGGGGGCGGCGAGTTCGCCCGTGGCGATGGGGAACCACGGGATGAAGCCGATGTTCTCCTGCTCGGCGTAGTTCAGCACGTCCTCGTCGGCGCGGTTGGCGAGGTTGTACAGGTTCTGCACCGAGACGATGGTGGCGAGTTCGCGCACCTCGCGCAGCTGTTCGACGGTCACCTGCGAGAGGCCGATGTGCCGGATCTTGCCCTCCCGCTGGAGCGCGACCAGCTCACCGATCTGGTCGGCCAGCGGCACCTGCGAGTCGATGCGATGCAGCTGGTACAGATCGATCCGGTCGACGCCGAGATGGCGCAGGCTCAGTTCCGCTTGCTGGCGCAGGTATTCGGGCCGCGCGACCGGGCGCCACTCGTTCGGACCCTGCCGCGTGAGACCGGCCTTGGTGGCGATGACCAGGCCCTCCGGATACGGGTGCAGGGCCTTGCGGATCAGTTTCTCGCTGACGAACGGACCGTAGGAGTCGGCGGTATCGATGAAGTTCACGCCGAGCTCCACCGCCCGGCGCAGCACCCGTACCGCCTCGTCCGGGTCCTTGGGGTCACCCCAGACGCCGGGGCCGGTCAACTGCATCGCGCCGTATCCCAGCCGATGCACCGGAAGATCGCCGCCGATGGCGAAGGTTCCGGATGCCGCGGCGGGCTGCGCGTCGAGATCTGTGCTCATGAGAATCTTCTTTCCGAAGTCGGAGACTGCGCCGATGCCCTGTGAATGTCGCGCCGGGACCGGACGCGGGCCTTTCTACCGCAACAGCATTGCCCCGAGGCCGATTCCGCCCCGGCGTTCGCCGGTGGCGAAAACCGGCCGTGCCCTCGAACTGGCCCAGGGCCCGCGTCCGATGTTCGGCCTATCGGCAACGCCCACGTAGTCGGCACGGATCCCACCGTACTCGGACTCGGGAATCGAGCACCCCGAGCGACCAGCCCCCAGACGAAAGCTTCCGCCACGATTCCGCCGGTACCACGCGCGCCGACTCCCGCGCTTGGCCGACTCGGCGATACTCGTGCCATCGAGTGGCGCCTCGCTGCGGTGGCCACACACGATTCGCCGCGGCCGTGTGCCCTCTCGCGAACGAAGGCGTCGAGCGGGTTCGCCGGTCGGCCGGCCGCCGTTACCGGACCGACGGTGCGCTGTCGCCCACGTCCGTGGGCCATCCCGCGCTACGGCGTCAGGTGGCCGAAGAGGATCGCCTGCATCAGGCGCACCACGCGCCGGGGGGAGCAGGCCGGGTCGGTGGAGCCGAAGCGTTCGCCCAGGTCGACGACCAGGGCGAAGGCGGCGTGCACCAGCAGCCGCGCCTCGGCGGCGGACAACTCGGGTCGCACGCCGCCCAGCAGTTTGGCCCATTCCTCCACGTTGAGTCGCTGGATGTTGCGCAGCACCGTGCGCTCCTCCGGCGGCACGTTGCTGATTTCGGCGTAGTAGACGAAGGTCAGCTCGCGCTCGGCGAACGAGCCGGCCACATACAACTCGATCAGGGTGTCGAGCGCTTGCTGGGGCGTCTCGGCCGCGGAGACGGCAGGCCCGATGGCGGCCGACACCCGATCCGCCGCCCGGCGGAACGCCGCCGTGAGGATGTCGCCCTTGCCGCGGTAGAACCGGTACACCGCCGAGGATGCGGGCAGTCCGGCGGCGTTGGCGATGTCCTCCACGCTGACGTTCGGGTACCCGCGCTGATGGAACAGCTCCACTGCGCGCGTCAGCAGCAATTCGTGTTTGAAGGTGAGCGGGATCTCGGTCGCGGTGAAGTTCTCGGCCTCGGCGCTGCCGGGCGGCGGCAGCTCGCACGCGGCGAGTGCGTGGCAGGCCGCGGTGAGCCGCGCGGTGAGCGTCCGCACCGGGATCGACACATGGTGATCACCGATGCTGCTGAGCACGCTCAGTTCCGCCGCGGCCAGCACGGCGCGATCGGCCTTCGACAGCGCGGGCCTGGTCTCGGCGAGCAGTGCGGTGAGCGTCGCGTTCACGCCCGCGAGCTGATCGGCCAGCGTGTCCGCGTCGTCTTCCTCCAAGTAGCGCCGCTGCCAGCGCAACAGCGCCGCGCTGCGCCGGTTGACGATGGCGGCCTCGATCAAGGCGTCGAGCACCCGCGCGAGCCGTTGCTCGGCGGACAGGTCCGTGGCTTCGGGCAGCCGGACCGCTTCGGCGCTGACCGCGCCCAACCGCAACACTTCCTCGCGGAACAGCGCGTATTTGCTCGGATAGTGGCGATACAGCGCCGCGGAGCTGATGTCGAGCCGAGAGGCGATGTCGTCCATGCTGACGCCGTGGTAGCCGAGCGCGCCGAACGCCTCGGCCGACGCCGCCGCGATCTGGGCGCGGCGGTCACGTGGTCGGCGCCGGATCACGCGTGCCGGTGTCCCGTCGGCCGCCTTGTCCGCGGCATGGCGGTCCTGGGCACCCATGCCGCGATGGTAGCCCAACACAACGTTCGGTACAGCAACGCTACCCGGTCCCGGGAAGAAATGAACGGTAGATCACAAAAATCTGGTGGTCCGCCTTCAATGTCGCACAATGCGCCGATCGAAACGAGAATCGCTGCTAACTTATCTGACTATCGCGCGGGCCGTCCGAAGAGCACCAGCTGCATCAGCAGGCGCACCCGGTCCTGGGCGGCCAGCGGTTCGTTGCCGAAGGCGCGGCCCAGGTCGACGACCACCGCGAAAGCCGCGTGGACGAGGATGCGCGCCTCCGCCGGAGCGAGCTCCGGACGCACCTCGCGCAGCAGCCGGGCCCACTCCTCGACGCTGAGTCGCTGGATATTGCGCAGCACCGTGCGGTCCTCGGTGGGGACATGCTGGAACTCGGTGTAGTACACGAAGGTGAGGGCGCGTTCGGCGAACGATCCGGCGACGTATTGCGTGATCAACGCGGTGAGCGCGTCCTCCGAATCACCGGCCGCCGCCACGGCCGGGCCGACGGCGCCGGAAACCCGTTCGGCGGCACGGCGGAACGCGGCGGCCAGGATGTCGCTCTTGCCGCGGTAGAAGCGATACACCGCCGAGGCCGCCGAAAGCCCTGCGGCGGTGGCGATGTCCTCCACGCTGACGTTGGGGTAGCCGCGTTCGTGGAACAGCTCGACCGCTTTGCGCAGCAGCAGTTCGTGTTTGAACGAATCCGGAATCTCCACGACCGCGACCGGCTCGACCGCGCGCGTCGCGGGCAGCTTCGCGTGGGCGACCGACCAGCACGCCGAATGCAGCAGGCGGGCAAGGGGTTTCGCCGGGAGAGCGGCGTGATGGTCGGCGATGCTGGTGATCGTGCTGAGCAAGGCGGCGCGCAGCACGCGCACGTCCTCCTCGATGAGTTCCGGGCGCAGCGCGGCCAGCTGGCTGCCCAGCGCGCCGAGTACCGTGGCCTGCTGGTCGTTGAGCGTGGTCTGGTCGTCGGGCTCGAGGTATCTGACTTCCCAGCGCACCAGCGTGACGGTGGGGCGGTTGTCGATGGTGACCGCGATGAGCGCGTCGAGCACGTGCCGCAGCCGCTGTTCGGCGGGCCAGTCGGCCGCCTCATCGGGCAGCTCGACCGATTCGGTCATCGCCTGGCCGACGCGCAGCAGTTCTTCCCGGAACAGCGCGTATTTGCTCGGGTAGTGGCGGTACAGCGCCGCCGAGCTGATGCCGAGCCCGGAGGCGATGTCGTCCATGCTGACGCCGTGGTAGCCGAGCGCGCCGAACGCGGCGGCCGACGCGGCGGCGATCTGGGCACGGCGGTTCTTCGGTCTGCGCCGGATCTCGCGAGGTGCCGAGTCGCCGCTGCTCGCCTTCCGCGCCGTACGGCGATTGTCGACACTCATGACGAACATCGTAACGACCTGGCCGTATGGCCGGGCTGGCCGTGCCACGGGATACGGCTCCCGGGGATGAGCGGCCCCCGGGAGCTGTACCTGTTCTCCGGTGCGCGCCGGCATGCGACGAGGCGGGATGTGCGCGCCGGTGCGTCCGGAAGTCGACAGCCGGACTCGGCCGAAGCGCGGGGCACCATGCGCGCCGTGCCGAGACTAGCTGTCGAACAGAGACAAACTTACACGAATATAATTCCAGTACAAGAGCTGATCGAACACAGAATCATTGTTCACATACTGGTTGACCGCCGGTCGACCACCACCCGCGCCCGGCCGCGCGGCACCGTGGTGATGTTGCGGATCTTGCCGCGCTCGGGCGCGCTGCCCGCCGGGAGCGAAAGGGTGTCGCGGACGAGGATTTCGCGCAGCACCGTGGTGCCCTCGAGCAGTGAGAACCCCGCGCCGATGCATCGCCGCACACCGCCGCCGAACGGCAGCCAGGTGTTCGGCGCCACTTCGCCGTCGAGGAAGCGGGCCGGGCGGAACACGGCGACGTCGGGGTAGGCCTCGGTACGGCGGTGTGCGAGGACGATCGACGTGGCGACCACGGTGCCCGCGGGCAGCCGCTGTCCGCCGATCGTCATGTCCCTGGTCAGTTTTCGATTGGTGCCGGAGATGACGGTGTGCAACCGCATGGCCTCCTTGAGCACCGCGTCCAGGTATCGGTCGTCGCCGGCGCGCGCGGCCTCCGAGGCCTGCCGCTGGATCTCGGGGGCGGCGGCGAGTTCGTAGAGTGCCCAGGACAGCGCCGAGGCGGTGGTCTCGTGCCCGGCCAGCAGCAGCGTGATGAGCTGGTCGCGCAGTTCGGCATCGGTGAGCGGCGCGTCGCCGTCGCCCGCGCCGACCTCGAGCAGGCGTGACAGCACGTCGGTGCGCCCGGCCAGATCGGTCGCCCGCCGCCGCTCGGCGATCTCCGCGTAGAGCAAGGCGTCCACCGCGGCCAGGTTCTCGGCGAAGCTCTTCCACGGGCCGACCCGCCGCAATCGGTCGCTCTTCAAACCCAGGAAGACCAGCGGATTGAGGTGGACGATCCGATTCAGGCGCGGGTTCAGCTCGGCCCTGGTCCGCTCGTCGGTGACGCCGAAGACCACCCGCGTGATCACCTCGAGGGTGAGCGCGTTCATCCGGTCCAGCATGCGCACGGTGGATCCGGGCGCCCAACCGCCGATCTCCGCGGCCGCGATCTCGGAGATCAGCGCTCGGTAGCCGCGCAGCGCGGCGCCGTTGAACGCGGGCATGAGCAGCCTGCGCGCCCGCGCGTGCTCGGCCTCGTCGGTCAGCAGCAGCGAGTGCGGGCCCATGATCGCACCGAGGATCTGGTTGCCCTCGCCCGCGTGCAGGTCGTGCGGATCGCCCGCGAAGATCTCCTTGATGTGCTCGGGGCGGGAGTACACCACGACGCGGTCGGCGAACGGCGGGATCCGCAGGGTGAAGACGTCACCGTAGCGGCGCGCCATCGCGGTGAGGAACCGGGCCCGGTCCCGCTGGAACAACGCGCTCTGCACGAGCGGCGGCAGCGCGGGCCCAGGCGGAAAACCCGCGGGCTCCGTGCGTTCTCGGACGTCCTGTGCGGCCACGATGCCACCTCCACGCGCATGTCGAACCGGCTGTCGCCTCCACGCTAGGAGAAACCCGGACGCCGGTCCATGCCCGATGCCCGCCGCTCGCGTACCCCGGCTCACCATCCAAAAGTCCGTTTGTCCGAAACCGCTTGTACCGGTGCGTCTTTCTGGTAAGGAGTTCGTCATGGCGTTGGCTTTGCGCCCGGTGGACCCCATCCCGGTGCTCGGCGCCGTGGTCGCCGCGGTACGGCGGATCACGGCGCGCTATCGGCTCACCCCGCAGGAGAAGCGCAACCTGGAAGCCGCCCGCGGCGCGCGGGCGGCGGTCTTCACCGCGTCCATCGGCGGGCGCGGCTACTACCGATAAAATTCTGCGCCGCAGCCGAACTCGCGACGCACAGCACACAGCCGCGCCCGTTCTGGATCGCGGCGCCCGATTCGCGCGCTCCCGGCACTGCGTCCGGCAACTGATCGGGATCGGCCGCAGCCGAAGTCGGGAGCGCCCTCAGCCGCGCCCGCCGGGCCGGATCGTGCCGTACCAGTCGAGCAGGTCCGGGTTGTCCACGGCGCTGCGTTCGACGACGCGGGTCGGGTCGGCGCCCTGGAACAGCTTCTTGATCGGTACCTCGAGCTTCTTCCCGGTGCGGGTGTGCGGGATGCCGGGGGCCAGGATGATCTCGTCGGGCACGTGGCGGGGGGATACCTCGGTGCGGATGGTGCTGTTGACGCGCGCTTTCAGCTCGTCGGTGAGTTCCGCGCCGGGCGCGAGGGTCACGAACAGCGGCATCCAGTATCCGCCGTCGGGCTGCTCGGCGCCGATCACCAGCGCTTCGGCGATCTCCGGGAGCCGTTCGACGGATTGGTAGATGTCGGCGCTGCCCATCCGGATGCCGTGCCGGTTGAGCGTGGAGTCCGACCGCCCGTGCACGACCACGCTGTGGTGGTCGGTGATGGTGATCCAGTCGCCGTGCCGCCACACGCCGGGGAACATGTCGAAATACGCGTCGTGATAACGCTTCCCGTCCTCGTCGCGCCAGAAGGAGACCGGCATGGACGGCATCGGCGCGGTGACGACGAGCTCGCCGACTTCGCCACGCACCGGCTGCCCCGCCGGGTCGTAGGCGTCCAGCGCGACGCCGAGGAAGGGCGCCGACAGCTCACCCGGCCACACGGGCACGGTGCGCGCGCCCCCGATGAACGCGGACACCACGTCGGTGCCGCCGCTGATCGAGGACACCTGGACGTGCTCGCCGACGTTCTCGCCCAGCCACAGCGCCGAGGAGGTGGGCAGCGAGGAGCCGGTGATGCCGACGGTGCGCAGGGCCGACAGGTCGTGCTCGGTGCGCGGCACCGAGCCAGCTTTGATGCAGGCCAGCACATAGCCGGGGCTGGCGCCGAGCACGGTGGCGCCGACCTCGGCGGCGATCCGCCACAGCGCGTCGGGGGTCGGCGCGGTAGGGCTGCCGTCGTAGGTGACGATGGTCGCCCCGGCCAGCAGGCCCGCGATCTGGAAGTTCCACATCATCCAGCTCGGGCTGGTGTACCAGAAGAAGGTGTCTTCGGGTCCGATGTCGGATTGCAGGGCAACGGCTTTGAGGTGTTCGAGCAGCACGCCGCCGTGGCCGTGCACGATGCCCTTGGGCAGGCCGGTGGTGCCGGAGGAGAACACGATCCACAGCGGATGGTCGAAATCGACCGACTCCGTGGTGATCACCGGAGGCAGCCCGTCGGTGGTGGTCACCGCCTCGTCCCACGAGGTCGCGTCCGGCACGTCCAGCCCGAGCCGGGAGACCGCGATCGTGCCGTTCAGCGAGTCCAGGCCGGCACGCAACGCGGCGATGTCGTCGCGCTTGTCGTGCGCCTTGCCGCCGAAGCGGTAGCCGTCGGCGGTGACCAGGACAGTCGGCTCCAATTGCCCGAGACGGTCCAGCGCGGCTTTCGGCGAGTAGTCCTGTCCGCAGGCGCTCCAGATCGCGCCGATGCTCGCGGTGGCCAGGAACGCGATCACCGCTTCCGGGATGTTCGGCAGATACCCGGCCACCCGGTCGCCGGGCCGCACACCCAGCGACCGCAGCGTCTGTGCGAAAGCGGCGGTGTGGTCGATCAGTTCGGCCCAGGACACCTCGCGGATCGGAGCGTCCTCACTGACCGCCTTGATCGCGGGCCGGTCGGTGCGCAGCTGCCGGATCACCTGGTCCACATAGTTCAACCGGGTGCCGGGGAACCACTGCGCGCCCGGCATCTCCGCGCTCGCCAACACTTCGCCCGCGATGTCACCGAGCTCGAAGTAGTCCCAGACCGCGTGCCAGAACCCGGCGAGATCGTCGACCGACCACTGCCACAGCGCGTGATAGTCGGTCGCGTGCACACCGGTGCGTTCCGCGACGAATCGGGCGAAGTCGGTGATCCTCGCCTCGGCGATGTCTTCTTCGGTCGGCACCCATTGTGGTTGCATCGCGGTCCTCTCGACTGGGGAAACTCTGCGTTCAGGCGCGGTCGGCGCGCCGCACGATCTGCTCGGCGTGCCGGAACACGGGGCCATCGACCATCCTGCCCTCGAAGGCGAAGACGCCGCGGTGGTTCGGCGCTTCCGCCAGCACTCGGCGGGCCCAATCGATCTGCTCCTCGGACGGCGCGTAGGCGGCCCGCAGCACCGGCACCTGGCTGGGGTGGATCGCGACCTTGGCGTCGAATCCGACCGCGACCGCGTCCTCGGCCTCTGCTCGCAGGCCGTCCAGATCGCGGATGTCCAGATACACCGAGTCCAGCGCGAACTTGCCGTACGCCTTGGCGGCCAGCAGCGCGCGGGAGCGGACGTGTCGCGCCACGTCGCGGTAGCTGCCGTCGGCGTGCCTGCTCGCGGTGCCGCCGAGCCCGGCCACCAGGTCCTCCGCGCCCCACATGACGCCGATCGCATTGCGCGCCGTCATCGCCGCGCCGACGGTGAGCGCGCCGAGCGGCGACTCGATCAGCGCGATCACCGCGTAGTCCGCCAGCGCGGTGACCTGTTCGGCGGACTCGCATTTCGGCAGCATGAGCCTGCGGTAGGCGGTGTCGGCGAGCGCCGCCAGATCGAGCGCGTGGTCCTCGGTACCCGCCGCGTTGACGCGCACCACAGTGGTCGCCGGATCGAGCGGTGTATCCAGCAGCGCCTTGCGCGCCGCCGCTTTGTCGTGCGCGGCAACGCCGTCCTCGAGGTCGAGAATCACGACGTCGGCCGCAGCCGCCGCCTTCGCGAAGCGCTCGGGACGATCGGCCGGGCAGAACAACCAGGCCGGACCTGCCATCTGCCAATTCATGCGGCATCGCCTCCGGCATGAGCGCGACCCTGCCGACTCCGGGCCGAACCGCTCATGCTGTGTCGGTTGTGGATACCCACGGAGCCCGGTGTAGTAGTGCCACTGTGCTGCCTCAGGGCCGGGCCGCTCATGCTGTGTCGGTTGTGGGCATCCGCATCGCTGTTCGTGGTGACCTCGGGTTGTCTCACCCGGACCGGACGCCTCATGCCGCGCCCTCCGGAGCCTTGCGCACCAGCGTCTTGCGCACCGCCGTTGCCACGACCTCGCCGTGCTGATTGCGCGCCGTGTGCGCGAAGGTCACGATGCCCTCGCCCGGACGGCTCTTCGATTCGCGCTTGTCGGTGACCACGGTTTCGGCGTACATGGTGTCGCCGTGGAACAGCGGCTTGGGGAAAGCGACCTCCGAGAAGCCGAGGTTGGCCACGATGGTGCCCTGGGTCAGCTGCGCCACCGACAGTCCGATCAACGTGGACAGGGTGAACATCGAGTTCACCAACCGCTGATTGAACGGAGGCAATCGATCGCTGAACGCCGCGTCCAGGTGCAGCGCCTGGGTGTTCATGGTGAGCGTGGTGAACAGGACGTTGTCCGCCTCGGTGATGGTGCGGCCGGGGCGGTGCTCGTAGACCACCTCGGTGTCGAACTCCTCGAACCACAGGCCGCGCTGCACGATCGTCCGCCGGGTCACAGGCCCAGCTCCCGTCCGATCAGCATCAGCTGCACCTCCGTCGTCCCCTCGCCGATTTCCAGGATCTTGCTGTCGCGATAGTGCCGGGCGACGGCGTATTCGTTCATGAAGCCGTAGCCGCCGAAGATCTGCGTCGCGTCGCGAGCGTTGTCCATGGCGGCCTCGCTGGCCACCAGCTTGGCGATGGACGCCTGCTTCTTGAACGGCTTGCCCGCCAGCATCAGCGCCGCCGCGTCGTAGTAGGCCGTGCGCGCGGCGTGCGCCCGCGTCTCCATCCTGGCGATCTTGAACGCGATGGCCTGATTGCGCCCGATCGCCTGGCCGAACGCCTCGCGCTCCTTGGCGTAGCGCACGCTCTCGTCCACACAGCCCTGCGCGGCGCCGACCGCGAGCGCGGCGATGGCGATGCGGCCCTCGTCGAGGATGCGCAGGAAGTTCGCGTAACCGCGCCCGCGCTCGCCGAGCAGATTCTCCTCGGGGACGCGGACGTCGGTGAAACTGAGCGGATGGGTGTCGGAGGCGTTCCAGCCGACCTTGTTGTACGCGGGCTCGGCGACGAAACCGGGCGTGTCGGTCGGCACCAGGATCGTCGAGATCTCCTTCTTGCCGCCGGTGTTCCCGGTCACCGCGGTCACCGTGACGAGCTTGGTGATGTCGGTGCCGGAATTGGTGATGAACTGCTTGCTGCCGTTGATGATCCATTCGCCGCCGTCGATGACCGCGGTGGTCCTGGTGCCGCCCGCGTCGCTGCCCGCGCCCGGTTCGGTGAGCCCGAACGCGGCGAGGTTGCGGCCGCTGGTCAGCTGCGGCAGCCATTCCTGCTTCTGCTTGTCGTTGCCGAAGCGGTAGATCGGCATCGCGCCGAGCGAGACGCCCGCCTCCAGCGTGATCGCCACGCTCTGGTCGACCTTGCCCAGTTCCTCGAGCGCCAGGCACAGCGCGAAGTAGTCGCCGCCCATGCCGCCGTACTCCTCCGGGAACGGCAGGCCGAACAGGCCCATCTCGGCCATCCCCGCGACCACTTCGTACGGGAAGGTGTGGTTCGCGTCGTGCTCGGCCGCCACCGGAGCGACCACCGACCGCGCGAAGTCGCGCACGGTCAGCGCGAGATCGCGGTACTCCTCCGGCAGCGTGCCGGTGGACAGGAAGTCGGTCATGCGGGGATTCCTTCTCGTTCAATGGGATTCGTTGCGGCCTGCGCGACGACGCGCGCCAGCACTTGGTCCAGGCGCACCTGGGCGCCGGGTTCGACCAGTAGTTCGACGGTTCCGGCGACCGGCGCGGTGAGCGAGTGCTCCATCTTCATCGCCTCCACGATGACCACCGGATCGCCCGCGGCGACGGCGGCGCCGGAGGCGACCGGCACCGCGATCACGGAGCCGGGCATGGGTGAGCGGATCTCGGCGTCGCCCACGTGCTCGTCGCCGCCGCGCACGTTGACCTCGGCCACTTCGCGCAGCACCGCGATGCCGGACGGTCCGGCCACCCACGACAAGCCGTCCTGCTCGGCGACCCGGTAGGTGCGGCGCAGGCCGTCCAGGGTGAGGGCGAGTTCGCCCGCGCATCGATCGCCGGAGGCGGTGAATACGGCGGTCAGCGAGCGGCTTTCGCCCTCGTCGACCCGCACCGTGCCGTCGTCCGGCGTGCCGGACAGATAGACGTGCTCGACCCGCTCGCCGCCCGCGAGCCGGATCGGCGTCGGCGCGTCGGCCCCGAGCCGCCAGCCGGAGGGCACCTCCCAGGGATCGCGCGGCGCGGCGGGCCAGCGGCGCACCCAGTGCCAGGCCGCCGCGGCGACGAACTCGTCGTCGCCGACGGCGGCGGGCCGGAAGTCGGCGACCCGCCGGTCCAGCAGGGCGGTGTCCAGCCGTCCTTCGGCCACGTCCGGGTCGGCGAGCAGGAAGCGCAGGAATTCGATATTGCTGGTCACGCCGAGCAGCACGGTGTCGGCCAGCGCCCGATCCAGTTTCGCGAGCGCGGCGGCGCGATCACCGGCGTGCGCGATGACCTTCGACAGCATCGGGTCGTAGTCGCTGCCGACGCGCGTGCCGATCCGCAGGCCCGAGTCGACCCGGACACCGGGACCTTCCGGCTCGTCGAGGTCGAGCACCGTGCCGCCGGTGGGCAGGAACCCGCGCACCGGATCCTCGGCGTACACCCTGGCCTCGATCGCGTGCCCGACCATGCGGATGTCGTCCTGCGCCACCGCAAGCTTCTGCCCGGCCGCCACCCGGACCTGGCATTCCACCAAGTCGACGCCGGTGACCAGCTCGGTGACCGGATGCTCTACCTGCAGGCGGGTGTTCATCTCCATGAAGAAGAACTCGTCCGGCTGGTCGGCGGAGACGATGAACTCCACGGTGCCCGCGCCCACGTAGTCCACGCTGCGCGCGGTGTTGCAGGCCGCCGCGCCGATCCTGGCCCTGGTGGCCGCGTCCAGCAGCGGCGAGGGAGCCTCCTCGATCACCTTCTGGTGGCGGCGCTGCAAGCTGCATTCGCGCTCGCCCAGGTGCAGCACGTTGCCGAACTGGTCGGCGAGAATCTGCACCTCGATGTGCCGCGGCCGGGTGACGAACCGTTCCAGGAACAGCGTGTCGTCGCCGAACGCGGCGGCGGCCTCGCGCCGGGCGCTGCGCAGCGCCTCCGGCAGGCGGGCCGGATCGTCCACCCGGCGCATGCCCTTGCCTCCACCGCCCGCGGACGGCTTGACCAGCACCGGATAGCCCACTTCGGCGGCCGCGGCGATCAGCTCGTCATCGGTCAGGCCGGGGGTGGCGATGCCGGGCACCACGGGGACGCCGAACGCGGCCACGGTGTTCTTCGCGGTGATCTTGTCGCCCATCACCTCGATGGCGCGGGCCGGCGGGCCGAGGAAGACGATGTCCGCCTCCGCCAGCGCGGCGGCGAAAGCGGCGTTCTCCGAGAGGAACCCGTAGCCGGGGTGGACCGCTTGCGCGCCGGTGCGCACGGCGGCGGCCACCACCCGGTCGATGGCGAGGTAGCTCTCCCGGGCGGGGGCCGGGCCGAGACGCACCGCCGTGTCGGCTTCGTGGACGTGACGGGCGTCGGCGTCGGCGTCGCTGTAGACGGCCACCGAGCGAATCCCCAAGGCGCGCAGAGTGCGGATCACCCGCACCGCGATCTCGCCGCGGTTGGCGACCAGCACGGTGTCGAATCCGACGGGAACGGATCTGTTCAGCATCGTCATCACATCCGGAAAACGCCGTAGGAGACGGGTTCGAGCGGGGCCTGCGCGCACACCGACAGCGCCAGCCCGAGCACGGTTCTGGTGTCGGCGGGATCGATCACGCCGTCGTCCCACAACCTGGCCGTCGAGTAATAGGGGTTGCCCTGGCTCTCGTACTGGTCCCGGATCGGGGCCTTGAACGCCTCCTCGTCCGCGGCCGACCAGGGCTGCCCGCTGCTGTCGAGCTGGTCGCCGCGCACCGTCGCCAGCACCGACGCCGCCTGCTCGCCACCCATCACCGAGATCCGGGCGTTCGGCCACATCCACAGGAACCGCGGCGAATACGCGCGCCCGCACATCGAGTAGTTGCCCGCGCCGTAGGAGCCGCCGATGACGACGGTGAGCTTCGGCACGCGGGCGCAGGCCACCGCGGTGACCATCTTCGCGCCGTGCTTGGCGATGCCGCCCGCCTCGTAGTCGCGGCCGACCATGAAGCCGGTGATGTTCTGCAGGAACAGCAGCGGGATACTGCGCTTGTCGCACAGCTCGATGAAATGCGCGCCCTTCATGGCGGATTCGCTGAACAGCACGCCGTTGTTGGCGACGATGCCCACCGGATGTCCGTGGATGTGCGCGAACCCGGTGACCAAGGTCTTGCCGTATTCGGCCTTGAATTCGTGGAACCCGCTCTCGCCCTCGACGGTCCCGTCGACCAGGCGATGGATCACCTCGCGCACGTCGTAGGGAGTGCGCAGGTCGGTCGGCACCACGTCGTAGAGCTCGGATTCCGGCGCGGCGGGCGCGATGACGGGCCGCACGTCCCACGGGACCGGCGTGCGCGGGCCGAGCGTGGCCACGATGCGGCGCACGATGCGCAGCGCGTCCTGATCGTCCTCGGCCAAGTGGTCGGTGACGCCGGAGGTGCGCGAGTGCAGCTCGCCGCCGCCGAGTTCCTCGGCCGTGACCACCTCACCGGTCGCGGCCTTCACCAGCGGCGGGCCGCCGAGGAAGATGGTGCCCTGGTTGCGCACGATCACGGCCTCGTCGCTCATCGCGGGCACGTAGGCGCCGCCCGCGGTGCAGGAGCCGAGCACCGCGGCGATCTGGGGAATCCCTTTGGCGCTCATGGTCGCCTGGTTGTAGAAGATGCGCCCGAAATGCTCCCGGTCGGGGAACACCTCGTCCTGGTGCGGCAGGTACGCGCCACCGGAGTCGACCAAGTAGACGCACGGCAGCTGGTTCTGCAACGCGATCTCCTGCGCGCGCAGGTGCTTCTTCACCGTCATGGGGTAGTAGGTGCCGCCCTTGACCGTCGCGTCGTTGGCCACGATCACGCATTCCCGGCCGGACACCCGGCCGATCCCGGTGATGATCCCGGCGCCGGGGGAGTCGTCGCCGTACATTCCGGTCGCGGCCAGCGGGGACAGCTCGAGGAACGGGCTCCCCGGGTCCAGCAGCTGGTCCACGCGCTGCCTGGGCAGCAGTTTGCCCCGCGCGACGTGGCGATCGCGCGCCTTCGGGGGCCCGCCCAGCGCGGCGGCGGCCAGCCGGGCGCGCAGATCGTCGACCAACGCCGCGTGCGCGGCGCGGTTCCCGACGACCTCTTCGGTAACGGTCATTACGTAATCCTGTCGTCCAGTTAGTCGACGATAACTGAAATTCAGGTTAGTCTTGATTAACCGAGTTGTCCAGATCGGCCGAAAGGACCGCGTGTGACCAGTGCCGAATCCGTCGCGCCGACGCGTCGTGAGCAATTGAAGGCGCAGCGCAGGGCGCAACTGCTGGAAGCGGGAGCGCGGTTGATCGCCGATCGCGGCTTCCTCGGCATGCGCCTGGACGACCTGGGCGCCGCCGTCGGCATCAGCGGCCCCGCGGTCTACCGGCACTTCCCGAACAAGGAAGCGCTGCTGATCGAGCTGCTGGTCGGGGTGAGTCAGCGCCTGCTCGACGGCGGCAAGAAGGTGGTCGCGGGCACGAACTCCCCTGAGGAGGCGCTCGCCGGGCTGGTCGATCACCACTTGGACTTCGCGCTCGGCGAGCCGGAGCTCATCCGCATCCAGGACCGCGACCTGGACAACGTGCCCGCCCCGGCCCGCCGCGAGATCCGCCGCACCCAGCGCCAGTACGTGGAGATCTGGGTGAGCGTGTTGCGCGAGCTGCATCCCGAACTACCCGAGGAGGCGGCGCGGGTGCAGGCCCACGCCGCCTTCGGCCTGATCAACTCCACCCCGCACAGCGCGAGCGAGGCGACCGCGGCACGCGCCCGGCCGGTGCTGCGCGGGATGGCGCTGACCGCGCTCGGGTGAGCGCGCCCTCATCGCGCGCTCCACCCGCCATCCATCGTGTAGGCCGCGCCGGTGACCATGCCCGCCTCCGGCGACACCAGCCAGGCCACCAGCGACGCGACCTCCTCCGGCTCGACGAGCCGTTTGATCGCGCTCTCGGTGAGCAGGATCTTCTCCACCACCTCCTGCTCGGGCACGCCGTGCGCCTTGGCCTGGTCCGCGATCTGCTTGTCCACCAGCGACGTCCGCACGTAGCCCGGGTTCACGCAATTGCTGGTGACGCCGTGCGGGCCGCCCTCCAGCGCGGTGACCTTGGACAGCCCCTCCAGGCCGTGCTTGGCCGTCACGTACGCGACCTTGTATTCGGAGGCGCGCAGGCCGTGGACCGAGGAGATGTTGACGATCCGTCCCCAGCCCTGCCGGTACATGTGCGGCAGCGCCGCGCGCACCAGCAGGAACGGCGCCTCGACCATCAGCGTGAGCAGGTCGCGGAAGCGCTGCGGCGCGAAGTCCTGGATCGGGCTGACGTGCTGCACCCCGGCGTTGTTGATCAGGATGTCGACGTCGAGTTGCAGCTCCTCCAGCGCCGCGACGTCGAGCAAATCCACCGCCCACGACTTGCCGCCCAGCTCCCTGGCCACGGTCTTCGCGCCGACGCCGTCGACGTCGGCCACCGTGACCGTGGCCCCCCGCGCCGCGAGCGCGCGGGCGCACGCAGCGCCGATGCCGCTCGCGCCGCCGGTGACCAGGGCGCTGCGCCCCGCCAGATCGCTCATCGCACGGTCACTTCGGTGCGCGCGCCGAGGGTCTCGGCGTCGGCGTGATCGATGCTCTCCAAGGTCAGTCCCTTCGTCTCTCGTGCGACGAGCACGGCGATCGCGCTCACCGCCGCCGCGCCCGCCAGGTACCAGGCGATCGGCACCGCGGAGTGGTAGGTGTTCAGCAGCCGGACGGCGATGATCGGCGCCAGCGAACCGGCCACGATCGAGGTCACCTGGTAGCCGAGGGACACACCGGAATAGCGCATCCGGGTGGGGAACATCTCGGCCATGATCGCGGGCTGCCCGGCGTACATGAAGGCGTGGAAGATCAAGCCGATGACGATGGCGGACATGATGACCACGTTGTGGCCGCTGTCCATCATCGGGAAGGCGAAGAAGCCCCAGGTGCCCGCGGTGAGCGCGCCGATCAGGTAGACCGGCCGCCTGCCGATGCGGTCGGACAGGTTGCCCACCAGCGGGATCGCCACGAAGTGGACCGCGTGCGCGGCCAGCAGCCACCACAGGATCACTTGGGTGTCGGCGTGCACCTGCGTCTTCAGATAGGTGATGGTGAACGTGACCACCAGGTAGTACATGACGTTCTCGCCGAAACGCAGCCCCATCGCGGTGAACACGCCGCGCGGGTAGCGGCGCAGCACCTCCACCACGCTCAGCGAGGTCGCCTTGATCTGCTCGGCTTCCCGCTGCGCCGCGACGAAGATGGGCGCGTCGGTGATCTTGGTGCGGATGTAGTAGCCGATCAGCACCACGACCGCCGACAGCCAGAACGCGACCCGCCAGCCCCAGCCGAGGAACGCCTCGTCCGACAGCGTGGAGGTGAGCACCAGCAGCACCACCGTCGCCAGCAGGTTGCCCGCGGGTACGCCTGCCTGTGGCCAGCTCGCCCAGAATCCGCGGCTGCGGCTCGGGCTGTGTTCGGCGACCAGCAGCACCGCGCCACCCCACTCTCCGCCGACCGCGAAGCCCTGGATGAAGCGCAGGGCCACCAGCAGCGCGGGCGCCCAGTAGCCGATCTGCCCGAAGGTCGGCAGGCAGCCCATCAGGAACGTCGCGCTGCCCACCAGCACCAGGCTGAATTGCAGCAGCTTCTTGCGGCCGTACTTGTCGCCGAAGTGCCCGAACACCACGCCGCCCAGCGGCCGCGCCGCGAAACCGACCGCGTAGGTGATGAACGCGGCGAGGATGGCGTCCAGGTCGCTGGTGCCCTTGGCGAAGAACACCTTGCTGAACACCAGCGTGGCGGCGGTGCCGTACAGGAAGAACTCGTACCACTCCACCACCGTGCCCGCCATCGACGCGGCCACCACGCGGCGCAGGCCGCTGGTCGTGCCGCCCGAATCCGCCGCTACGGCGTTGTGCTCCCTCATCGCACTTCTCCTTCGTGCCCGGGGCCACACTTCGTTCCCGATGTGACGGCCCCCACAATGCTTTGGCTGCACCGAGTATTGGTGCAGAGGAATTACGCCGCAATGACCATTTGTGCAGTGCGTCTCTGCAAAGATGCAGATATGCGCCCGGCCACTCCTGGTCGTCCCAGCGCGGACGACCTCCTCGTCCTCCTGGCCGTCGGGCGCTCCGGCCGATTCGTGACGGCGGCCGACGAACTCGGCATCAACCACACCACCATCTCCCGGCGCATCGCCGCGCTGGAGCACACCCTCGGCGGCCGGGTGCTCACCCGGGTGACCGGTGGCTGGGAGCTGACCGATCTCGGCAGGGAAGCCCTGGCCGCGGCCGAGGCGGTGGAGTCGGCGGTGAAGTCGCTGGCCGCGGACGCCGACGGCAACCGGGTGCTGGAGGGGGTGGTCCGGCTCTCGGCGACCGACGGCTTCAGCGCTTACATCGCCGCGCCCGCGGCGGCGGAGGTGCAGCGGCGGCACCCCAAGATCTCGGTGGAAATCGTGGCGATCACCCGGCGCGCCTCGCAACAGCGTTCGGGGCTGGATCTCGAGATCGTGGTGGGCGAGCCGCAAGTGCACCGCGCCACCGCCACGCATCTGGCCGACTACTGTCTCGGCCTCTACGGTTCCCGCGAATACCTGTACGAGAACGGCGCACCCGCGACGATCGATGACCTGTCCCGGTATCCGCTGGTCTACTTCATCGACTCCATGCTGCAAGTCGACGATCTCGACTTGGCTTCCAGCTTCGTACCCGCGATGCGCGAATCGGTTACGTCCACCAATGTTTTCGTGCACGTCGAGGCCACGCGCGCCTCCGCGGGCCTTGGCCTGCTGCCGTGCTTCATGGCCGATCGCCACGCGGACCTCGTTCGCGTGCTGGCCGATTCGGTGACCGTCACCCTCGGCTACTGGCTCGTCGCGCGCACCGAAACCCTTCGCCGCCCGGAAGTGGCCGCCGTCGTCGCCGCGATCCGCGCCGTGGTCGCCGATCAGCGTGACATCCTCCTCGGTCGTCGGCACTGACGGTCGACTCCGGCCCCGGGGGGCGATGCGACTCGTCTTCGTCCGCTCCTGGCGGCATCCTCGGCCTCGCTCCTGACCGTGCGGCTTCGGTGGCTCAGCGGGCGAGGTGTCCGGCCTGGCGGCGCGCTGTGATCCAAATTACTGGTATCCGACCATCTGGACAGCGCACAGCTATCTCAAAGAAAACTCACAGCAATCAGCTGAACAGATGTTTTCATGCTGTCGCCGCCGGCGACGCCGGTGAGGTTAACAGGCCAGCGTACAACGTGGTCAGACATGCGGGCATTTCTCATTTCAGGGAAGAATTGCCAGTGTTGGGAAGGTGCATACTCAGCAGTATGAGGCATAGATCACGCGCTACGTGAACGCGCAATCATTCTCCTGACCAGATGTTTCTCCGCCGCGCTGCCGGGCGTTGGCGGAGTCGTAACTCTGTCTTCGTCTCCGGCGCCTTATTTGAGTTCAGTGAGCCGACTTCAAACGGAGGAATCTGTGCTACCACACGTGACCGTGATCCACCGCGTACGTGGTGTCGATGTTCCGTATACCGAGCGTATCGATCACGTTCGCAATCTTGTCACCTATGTTTGCGCGAGCGGCTTGCCCGACGGCATACCCGAGCAGGCGGCGGCGGTCACGGTTCTCGACGGCGCGACTCCGGTGCACGGTGCCGTGCGCGATCTCGCTGCACGGTTCGGCACGCCGGAACGCATTGTCGCACTGCACGAGTTCGACCTCTTCGCGGCGGCGGAGTTGCGCGCGGAGTTCGACATCCCCGGCGACCGGGCGGAATACGTCACCCGGTTCCGCGACAAGCTGACGATGGCCCAGGCGGTCGCCGCGCGGAACGTCTCCGTTCCCGCATTCCGCGCCGCACCCGACCTGTCCTCGGTCGCCGAATTCGCCACGGCGTCCGGTTTCCCGATCATCGTCAAGCCGCGATTCGGCGCGGGCAGCCGCGATGTGGTCAAGCTGAATTCGGAAGCGGATCTCGCCGCATTGCCGGACCTCGCGTCCGAACCATTTCTGGTCCAAGAATTCTGCCCGGACGAAGTCGGCGCCATCGACGGCGTGTGGACGGGTTCCCAACTCGGGCCGTGGCGCGCTTCGAAATATCTCGGAACATGCCTCGATTTCGCCAACGACGCGGAAAGCCTGGGCTATGTCGAGGTCGACGATCCCGCATTGACCGGTACATTGACCGAGTTCGCCGAATCGGTTCTTTGCGCACTCAGCCCTGGTGTCCCGACCGTATTCCATCTCGAATTCTTCGTCGGCGGCGACGGCGATTCTCCCCGCGTCCAGTTTCTGGAGGTCGCGGCGCGCGCGTGCGGCGGGCAAACCACCCACATGTGGCGCGAGGTGCACCGGTACGACCTGCTCGGCGCGGCGGTCGACATCCAGCTCGGCCGGACGCCCGCCACGGCGCCGCTCACCGACGGCGAGGTGGTCGCCGAACTGCTCATCCACCCGCCGGTGACGCCGCCGTGCCGGGTGGTGGACGTGCACTGGGCGGTCCCGGAGGCCTACGCCCCGTACCACTGCTCGATTCCGCAGGTGGGGTCGGTGATCACCGAAACGTTCGGCTATGCCGATATCGGTGCGGCATTCCGCATCCGCGGAAAGTCGACCGCGGAAGTACTGGAATCGGTGCGGCGCACCGTGGCCGGGTTCCGAATGATGTGCACGGCGCTCGATTCACCTGTCGCGGTGGCGGTCGCCTGATCTGCTCGGACTTCTCTCGTGTCTCGGCTCTCCGTAGCTCTGCCGCCGCCGGGTCCGCAGCGCATGCTGACCCTGATCACCGCGGCGTCCGCTGTCTCCAGCGGAATCTATTTGTCCACCGTGGTCCTGTATTTCACCAGGATCGTGCGCATTTCGCCGATACGCGTCGGTGTGGGGCTCAGCATCGCCGGCGCCGCCTGCGTTGTCGGCGGAGTACTCGTCGGCAAACTCTCGGATCGGCATGATCCGCTGTTGGTATTGCGTCGCAGTCTGATCGTCGCCGCTCTCGCCACGCTGGGATTTCTCGCGGTCGACGGATTCGCGATGTATTTGCTCGTCGTTCCCGCGGCGGCCGCGGGGCAGGCCTGCGTGCAATTGCTGACCACGGCGATCATCACCAAGATCGTCACCGACCGGGCCAACGAGTTCCGGGCGTACACGCGGTCGGTGCTCAACGTGGGCATCGCCGTCGGCATCGGGATGTCCGCGCTGGCGGTGCAATTCGACTCCGCCCTGCTCTATCGCGCGGCGATCGTCGTCGGAGCGATATTTCTCGCCCTGGCGGCGCTGCTGGTCGGCCGACTGCCCGCGCTGCGACCCGTCGATGCCGAGTCGCCCGGCGGCCGCAGCCGGTGGGCGGCATTACGCGACCGGCCGTATCTGGCATTGACGGCGCTCGACGGTGTGCTGTCGCTGCAATACCGCGTCCAGTCGGTCGCCATTCCCTTGTGGATCATCGGCGCGACCACGGCGCCGCGCTGGTCGATCGCCACGCTCGACATGCTCAACATCGCCATCGTCGTGTTGTTCCAGGTCCGCGCCAGCAGGCGCGTCCTCGACGTCCCAGCGGCGGGCGCGGCGCTGCGGCGCTGCGGCTGGGCGTTCCTGATCGCCTGCGTCCTGTTCGCGTCCGCGCGCGGCCACGGGGGATGGATCGCGGTGCTCATCCTGGTCGCGGGCGGCGCGATCCTGAGCGTGGGGGAGCTGTGGCAGACGGCGGGCGGCTTCGAAGCGTCGAACCTGCTCGCCCCGCCGCGGGAAATCGGCGCGTACCTGGGTGTTTTCAGCATCGGCTTACGGATGGCCGACACCGTCGGCCCAGCGCTGCTCGCTTGGTTGTGCGTCGATGTCGGCGTCGTCGGCTGGTACGTCACGGGATTCGTCCTGCTGGCCGCCGGGCTGCTGTCCCCTCTCGTCGTCGCTTGGGCCGAATCGACCCGCGACAAGTACGCGCTCGCTCCGGCGTCGTGAAACCGGACGCGAAACCCCGGTACTGGCATTGGAAGGAACCATCCCGATGGAAGCGACGATCGACATCCGGATCACCGAGGCGGATCTGGCCGAAGCACTGCGCACGGATGTCATGTCCGGACTGTCCGGACCGCGGAAATGGCTGCCGCCCAAGTGGTTCTACGACGCCCGTGGCAGCAAGCTGTTCGAGGCGATCACCGACCTGCCCGAGTACTATCCGACCCGCACCGAGCGCGCGCTGCTGCACGCCTGCGCTCAGGAGATCGCGGTCGGGGCCTCCGACGCGACGGAGCTGATCGAACTCGGTTCGGGATCCTCGGAGAAGACCGGTCTGCTGCTGCGTTCGTTCAGCGAACACGGCTCGTTGCGCTCGTATGTGCCCTTGGACGTCTCCGAGTCCGCTCTGCGGGACGCGGTCGGGTGGATCAACGCGGAGTTCCCCCGGATCGAGGTCCACGGCCTGGTCAGTGATTTCACCAACGGGCTCGACTGGCTGCCACGCCGTGGGCGGAGAATCGTCGCGCTGCTCGGCGGCACGCTGGGCAACCTCGTCCCGGCGGAGCGGGCCGAGTTCTTCGGGCGCCTGCACGACGTGCTCGAGCCGGGGGAACAGTTGCTGCTGGGCGTGGGCCTGGTGACCGATCCGGCCGTCATGGTGCCCGCCTACGACGACGCCGCGGGCGTGACCGCCGAGTTCAACCGGAACATCCTGCACGTGGTGAACAACCGGCTCGGCGCGAATTTCGAACCCTCGCGGTTCGCGCACGTCGCCGTGTGGGATCCCGGCAACCGGTGGATCGAGATGCGGTTGGAGGCCACCGCCGACATGACGGTCACCGTCGCGGACCTGGATCTGGTGCTCGAGTTCGCCGCCGGTGAGCAGATGCGCACCGAGATCTCGGCGAAGTTCCGGCTGGCGGACTTCCACGCCGAGCTGGCCGCTGCCGGGCTCCCGGCGCAGCGATCCTGGACCGATCCCGCCGAGCGCTTCGCCGTGGTGCTCGCGGGCAGATGAGCGACGTCATCGCGGCGGCCGGGGCGACGTTCGCCGAACGTCCCCGGCTGCGGTCCGGCACGGGCCGGTGGATCATGGCCGCCGCCGTGCTCGGTTCGGCGCTGGTCTCCATCGACACCACCGTGGTCAATCTCGTCGTGCCGCGGATCGGGGCGGACCTCGACGCCGACATGGTGGATCTCCAATGGGTGGTGAGCGGCTACACCCTCGCCTTGGCGTCGCTGATCCTGGTGGGCGGGGCGTTGGGTGACAGGTACGGCCGTCGCGCGGTATTCGTCTGGGGCAGTGTGGTCTTCGCGCTGTCCTCGGCGTGGTGCGGAGTCGCGCCGGACGTCGCGACGCTGGTGGCGGCGCGGGTGGTGCAGGGGGTCGCGGGTGCGCTGATCACGCCCGGCAGTCTCGCGCTGATCGCGGCGTCGCTGGATCCGCGTGATCAAGGCGCGGCGATCGGCATGTGGTCCGGTCTCGGGGGCGTGGCGGGTGCGGTGGGGCCGATCGTCGGCGGCTGGCTGGTGGAACTGGCCGGATGGCGCTCGGTGTTCCTGATCAATGTCCCGTTGGCCGTGGCCGTGGCCGTCGTGTCGATGCGTCGCGTCCCGGAGTCCCGAGATCCGTACGCGCCGCGGCGGCCGGATCTGCTCGGCACGGCGGTGGTGGTCACGGGCTTGGTGGTGCTGACCTACGGCTTCATCGCGGGGCAGGTGGAGATGCAGGCGGCTGGCGCGGTGCTGGTGGCCGTCTTCGTGATCGTGCAGACCCGCGTCCGCAACCCGCTGGTGCCGCCCGCGCTCTTCCGGTCGCGGCAATTCACCGCGGTCAATCTGGTGACGTTGCCGGTGTATGCCGCCTTGGGGTGTGTGCTGTTCCTGTTGCTGCTCCAATTGCAGATCGTCGCGGGGTATTCCCCTCTGGTCGCCGGAACCGCGACGATCCCGATTACCGCGATCATGCTGCTGTCGTCGGGTTGGATCGGGCGGTGGGCGCAGCGGCACGGTGCGCGCCTGCTGATGACCATCGGCCTGCTGCTATCCGCCGCCGGAGCGATGTCGTTGGCCGGAATCGGTGCGGACGGTTCGTATGCCACCGCGGTGCTGCCCGGCGTCCTCCTGCTCGGCGCGGGCATGGCGGTGTTCGTGGCTCCGTTGACCGAATCCGTGTTCGCGTCGGTGCCGACCGAGGAGGCGGGCATCGCCTCCGGGGTCAACAACGCGATCGCCCGCATCGCCCAGTTGCTCGCCATTGCCGCGATCCCCGGCCTGGTCGGCATCTCCCGGACGCCGCTCACCGACGGCGTCGCGTTCGGCGCAGGCTACCGCGCGGCCATGTGGATCTGCTCGGCCCTGTTCGCCTCGGGCGCCACACTCGCCGCGACCCTCATGCCTCGACCGGCAAGGACCACGGTGGCCGCCCCACCTGCGGCGCGATGGCCGAGCGACCTGCTTCCCTTTTCGGCGGACGCGGTGGACACCGGCGAGTCGCGGACGACCCCGTCGCGAGGTCGTCGGCTGGGCCGCGGCCGGGGCCCGCGTCGGCAACCGGGCGGCGGCCCGTCGGACCACGACGTTCGCCGCCCGCGACCTACCCACTCGACCGCACGGCCGGAAAACCGCTCCGGTCGACGTATGCGGAACGAGTGAGTGCGGGTCGGCCGCTTACGCCGTGCGTGCGGGTCGGCACGCGTTCGCGCCACTCGGACGGTGCAGCGCAGCCGGAACGGGAGTCCGTTCAAATAGCAAGCGGGGGTGACACCGCGACGGGCTGGTCAGGTGGTTCGTAGGTCCGCCATGCCTCGGCTAATCGGCGTGCGGCTTCGCGCAGGTCGTGGGGTTCGGCGACGAAACTGATCCGTATGCGGTCGATGCTGCCGCCGGAGGCATCCAGCCCGGCGCCGGGCAAGATCGCGACCCCGTGTCGCAGTGCGCGCTGAGCGAAGGAGGCGCCATCCCCATGGGGCAGTCGGATCCACAGCGTCTGGCCACCGGACACCGTGGGGATGTCCCATTTCGGTAGCCGCGCGGCCAGTTCGGCCACCAGCAGGTCGTGACCTTCTCTGCGCTGCTGCGAGATTCGTTCCCGTAATCGGTCGAGATCGCGGAGCAGCCAGGTGGCGGCTAACTGTGCTGGGATGTTGCCGCCGAGATCGTGCACCGCGCGCAGCCGAGACAACCGGGCGATCACCGGGACCGGTGCCCGCACCCAACCAACACGCAACCCGCCCCAGACGACCTTGCTGAGCGAACCGATGGATATCACCGATTCGTCATAGTGGGCCAACGGCGGTGGTGGCGGATCGGTGCCAGGGAATCCGAGATCGGCCAGCACCTCGTCATCGACCAAAGGCACCGCGGCCCTTCTCGCCGACTCGACCAGGGCCCGCCGTCCCGGCGCGGGAAGCACCGTCCCTGTGGGGTTGTGGCATGTCGCAACGACATACGCGAGCGCCGCCGAGGTTACCGTGCCCAAGCCGACCGGGCCTGTCCGCAGTACCGTCGCGGCCTCGCGAAACGCCTCGAGCGCGCCCGGGTACGTCGGCGCCTCGACCAGGACGTGGTCACCGGGCCGGAGCAGCGCGCGGGCGAGTAGCGACAGCGCGTGTTGTCCGCCGCCGGTGACGAGAATCTGCTCCGGATCGGTCGGCACGCCACGCGCTCGATATCGGTCGGCAATCGCCCTGCGCAACAGCGGATGTCCGGTTGGGTGGTACCCGATGTCGCCCTCGACCGCGGCGAGCTCGGGCGCGATGTGCCGATATGCCTGGGCCAACTCGGGCGGCGGTTTCCCCGGAGCGGCACAAGCGAGCGCGATGACATCGGCGCTCGGCTCGAGCAGTTGCAAAAAGGCCGGGGAATGGGTGGTCTCGCGAGCCGGGACCGTCTCGGGTCCCGCGACCCGGGTGCCACTGCCCTGTCGGCGCACCACGCGACCATCCGCGCCGAGCAGATCGTATGCCGCTACCACCGTACTGCGCCCGACCGCGAGAGCCTTCGCCAGTTTGCGCTCGGGCGGCAGCCGCATGCCCGACCGCAGCTCACCGTCATCGATCAACGCCCGCAGTCGCCGCGCCAGCAGGACATAGAGCGGACCTCGGTCGGTCGACCAGCGACCGAGCCGATCAGCAAGTTCCATTGGCTCCATATGCAAACCAATTCTGCCTGATTGGCTCTAGGGTCCCGACCTCGCCACGGCGACGATGAACCCATGAGCAAGATCTCCATTACCGATGTCGTCGACGACCTGAGCGGTCCTTGGCAGCCGCGCGACCTGGCCACCGCCAACGACGCCGTGGTGCGCATCGCTCGCCTGCACGGCGTATTCCCCTGGCATCACCACGACGAAGACGAGCTGTTCCTCTGCTGGAACGGCACCTTCCGCATCGAAATGCAGGACCATGCGGCGGTAACACTTGGTCCCGGCGAGATCTTCGTGGTTCCTCGCGGAGTCGAACACCGACCGGTGGCCGAGGAACCAGCTCACGCGATCATGATCGAACGGCCGGAAACCAGGCAATACGGCAACTAGCCGAGGACGCACGCGACAGCGGTAGAAGCTGCGACGCGCTGAGTGAACTGTCAGTGCGGCTCCCTATGCCGCGGCAGCCTGGTCAGCTCCTCGTGGTACCGGGGCGGCGTAGTAGGCGCGATAGGAGTGAGTCAGGGAAGTAGCCACAGTCGTTCACA
Organism: Nocardia sp. NPDC059691; assembly: GCF_042733915.1. Lineage (NCBI taxonomy): Bacteria > Bacillati > Actinomycetota > Actinomycetes > Mycobacteriales > Nocardiaceae > Nocardia > Nocardia sp. NPDC059691. The sequence continues at coordinate 481,495 of NZ_JBHWFB010000002.1, forward strand.
AGGCAGCCGGTCATATTCAATGCTTTGATCGCCGACTTCGAATGCCGATACTTCCGGACAGTGACTCTCGGGCCACTTTCGCAACAGGTTTCGGACTGCTGTTCGACAAGCTACGTAGTCGAATACGCCGGCAGGTCCGGTGAACCTGATGTGGACGTCGGGTTCGCGGGGAAGCGGGGATTCCGCTGAAGAGGTGTACACCTGTCGTCACGCAGCTTCCGGTGGCCTACTCCGCATCCGGACCGCTGGTCGTCCCGCAGGGTAGGAGTGCGTTGACAACCCTGGCGGAACGATCATGGTCGGGCTGCTGGCCGGTGATGAGCCCGAGGTAGGTATAGGACTCCATGACGCGGACCAGTACGTACGGCAGATCTTCGGAAGGAATCGACGACTGCAGGCGACCGGCGGCGGTCTCCTCGCGCACGATCTCGGCGATCAGCTCGATCAGTCGAGCCTCGAAACCGGACGCCTTGGTGGTCAGCAGGCGCAGGGCCAGTTCGCCCTCGCGGTCGATGAAGCGCTGCATGCCCGGATTCGTGTTGACGGCGCGCATGGCCTCGTTCATGACGGCTGCGGCGGGGGACTGACCGGGCGCGGCGGGAGGTCCGGAGTGGCAGTGGGTCTTCCGCGAGCGGGTGAGGGTCGGTTCGATCAGTGACCAGAGAATCTCGGTGAGCAATTGGTCGCGGGAGCCGACCCAGCGATACAGGGTGGCGCGGTCAACGGCGAGACCCTTGGCCAGCGCTTGCATGTCCACACGGTCGCCGGCGAGGAAGGTTTTGCGGGCTTCGCGGAAGGCGTCGAGAGCGGTCGGACGCGACGTGGCGGTGCCGTCGAGATGGCGCCGCAACGGTGTGTCGGCGGAGCGGGGGTCCTGCCTTGCCATCCTGCGCACCTCCCTGCGGTTGTCTCGGAATGCATGCCGACCGGCACAGTATGCTACATTTCGGAGAAACATTGCAAGAAAGCTACGGATAATTATTCTGGTGCAACACTGAACTATCCGCCGCTTCGGCCTCCTGACCCGAACCCGGTGTCATGGGCGGTCTTTGAGCACAACCGTGCAGGTGTGAAGGGACAACCGCCGATCTGACGCATTTGGTCTCGGCGGCTGCGCTGCGCAGTTACATGTCTTGTCGAGCCAGGTCACGCCGTGCGGGCGAGTGTGTCGAGCCGGTGGCGGAGGTGTTCGGCGTCCTCGCCGTGGGTGCGGGTGGCGGCGGCGCGGACGGGGCGTAGTTCGGCCAGAAGGCGTGGGGAGTTGACGGGGCCTTCGAGGAGGGTGAGGGCGGTGTGTGCTTCGGTGATGGCGGAGGTGGTGTCGCCGAGGCCCGCGAGGGCTGCGGCGTAGTAGGCGCGGTACGACGCTTCGTCGCGCGGACGCTGAGTGCCGCGGGTGCCGATAGTTTCCCGGTAGATGCCCACCGCCCGATCGTGCTGGCCCAGATAGACCCGGCCCCTGGCCTCGATGGATCGGATCTCGAACGGCGTCACGTGGTGCAGCCATACCGGCTCGTCGACATCGTCGAGCCCTCGATCGACCTCGCGCCAGGCGCGCGTCATCGCCCGATCGAAGTCCTGTCGTTCGCCGATCGCGGCATGCGCCACGGCCTCCCGCGCGGAGCGAACGGCATTCAGCCGAGCCGATGGGATCCGGCGAGCAAGGTGACTGGCCCGCTGTGCCAGCCGCACCGGTTCTCGGCTGGTCGGCCGGTCTGTGGTCAGAAACGTCAAGCTGGCCAGCGCATTGGCGAGCAGTTCGTCGTTATCGGCCTGCTCGGCCATCAGCACCGCTTCGACGTAGCACCGCCGGGCGACGGCTGGGCGACCGGCGTCCAGACAAAGCCAGCCCGCGCACCGAGCGAGTCGGCTCGTCTCGGCCAACAGCCGCACGCCGGTTTCCCGGCCGTAGGTGCCGTGGTCGAGCAGGCGACGAGCCAAACCGTATTGGCGAAGCGCGAATTCGGCGATGTCCCCGCCTCCGAAGTGATTGTCGTGCTGCCACATGCGTTGCGTCAGCGTCTGCAAGTAGTCGACATGGCTGGACCCGACTCGCGTCGGCACCGTGGCCGCCGGAGCGGTTGCCGCCAAGGTTGTGATCGTCGCAGCGAGGCCGAATTGTCTGCGGTCCATTTCGTCGGCTCCTTTACCCCCATCTTCGATGGTCCTCGGATCGGCCGGACCCAGCAAGATTGGCAGCAACGCGGTGCGCGGCACGCCCAGCGCGTCGGCGGCGCGGACCAGTTCCCGGATGTCGAAGATGGTTCCCACTTCTCCGCGCTCGACTCGTCCGGCGTGGGTGCGGTCCCAGTGCAGCAGCGCGCCGAAATCGGCTTGGGATAGCCCCATTTCTTTGCGGACGAGGGCGAGGGCCTGCCCGGGCTGTCCTTCGGCGAGCAACTTGCGGAATCGCGGCGACTTCCATACGCCGTCGATCTCGTTGTCCGTCACTTTCGTCCCCCTGACCCCGAAATTTGCTGTGATGGCGCGACTTTAAGCACGATCGCGCAGGTCGGGAGGGACAATCGCAGATATCGCACGGCTGTTCCCTCGCAGTTGACAGTCTCTGGAGGGGCTCCATGTGGCTTCACTCGGTCGATGCAGTCGACTTCGGGCCATTATGGTGGCTGCGCTGCGAAGTCACATGTCACGTCACGCCGTGCGGGCGAGTGTGTCGAAGCGGTGGCGGAGGTGTTCGGCGTCCTCGCCGTGGGTGCGGGTGGCGGCGGCGCGGACGGGGCGTAGTTCGGCCAGGAGGCGTGGGGAGTTGACGGGGCCTTCGAGGAGGGTGAGGGCGGTGTGTGCTTCGGTGATGGCGGAGGTGGTGTCGCCGAGGCCCGCGAGGGCTGCGGCATAGTAGGCGCGGTACGAGGCTTCGTCGCGGGGGAAACAGTTCTCATGGCCGACGCTCTCGCGGTACAGCTGCACCGCCCGGCTGTGGTGTCCGAGCATGCCGAGTCCTCGCGCCTCGTGGGCGCGCAGTTCGGCCTCGGTGACGTGCTCCAGCCATGCCGGGTCGTCCGGGCTGTCGAGCCCGCGATCGGCTTCGCGCCAGACTCGCGCCATCGCGCGGCCGAACTCCTGCTCGTCGCCGACGGCCGCGTAGGCCGTTGCCTCCTCGGCGGCCTTCAGCGCGTTCATACGAGCCGACGGTATTCCCCTGACGAGTTCTGTCGAACGTCGTGCGAGGCGCACGGGCTCGGCGAATGAAGCGGGCGAGGACGCGGCGAGATTCGCGAGATCACCGAGGGCGGCGGCTAATAAGGCATTGTCACCGCACTGTTCGGCGAGCAAGACCGATTCAATGAGGTGCCGCCGGGCCGTGCCGGGGCGATTACTGTCGCGAGCCAACCATGCAACGGTATTCGACAGCCATCCCGTCGCACTGACCAATTCGGCACCTATGCGGTGGCCGTAGGACCTCGAGTCCAGTAGCCGCCGCACGGAGGCGTATTGCCCTGCTGCGTAGCGGAATATCGCGCCGCCACCGCGATGATGGTCGTGCTCCCAGAGTCGTTCGGTGAGCATGCGGATATACGTGATATGCCCGGTGCCGACCCGAATCGGTTCCGCGTTCCTGGTCGGCGGTATGGAGACACCCGCCACCGCCGTCATTGTCGCTGCCAGGCCGAATTGTCTGCGGTCCACGTCATCGACTCCTTCGCAGGCCTCGTTGTCGATGGTCCCCGTATCGGGGGTAGCGAGCAAGAGGGGCAGCAACGCGGTGCGCGGCACGCCCAGCGCGTCGGCGGCACGGACCAGTTCCCGGAGTCGAAGATGGTTCCCACTTCTCCGCGCTCGACTCGTCCGGCGTGGGTGCGGTCCCAGTGCAGCAGCGCGCCGAAATCGGCTTGGGATAGCCCCATTTCTTTGCGGACGAGGGCGAGGGCTCGACCTGGTTGTCCCTCGGCGAGCAACTTGCGGAAGCGCGGCGACTTCCATATGCCGTCGATCTCGTTGTCCGACACTTTCGTCCCCCTGACCCGAAATCCGATGTTATGAGCGGACTTTAAGCACGATCGCGCAGGTGGGGAGCGACAACCGCAGATATCGCGCACCTGGTCTCGTGCGCTTGACAGCGTGGCTATCCGCCTCCCGTTCCTCGAGGCTCGGGATGCGCGCGCCGTCGGGGTGATGCCGTGCGGGGCACGGCACTCCGGACGCGGTGAGCCGCGAACGGTGGCGAAAGCCCCCGGCGGCGGGCGTTCCCATCGAACGAGAGGTGATGATGAAGCCGAAAGTGGTCGGGTACCTGCGCCGCGACATCTCCGGGCAGCGCACGCGCAGGCACGAGATGGAAATTCGCGCTATGGCGAAGTCCTCGGGTTTCGATCTGGCACGAACGCTGGTCGCCGGTCCGACCGCGCCCGCTTCGCTCGCGGCGCTGCTCACCGTGGTCGGCCGCGTCGGCGCGGTCGCGGTGATAACGCCCGCGCTCGACCATGTGCAATTCCGCGCGGACGAGATCATGGCGGTGTGCGCGCTGATCACGCTCGATTCCCAGCACCTCCCGCCGCCCGGCATCGTCGGTCGGCGTCCGGCCGCCTCGCCGCACCCGGGTTTCCGGGGCCCGGGCTGCCTGCCCTGGCAGCGCTGATCCGCGAACTCGCGCGGCCTGAGACCACTGGTTCGGAGCACCCGCACGAGAAAGAAGTCGCTGTGCCCGTCGTTCGTCGCCGCATTCGCTGGCACAGCGCCGGACTCGGAGCGTCGTTTCGAGTTCGGACGCGATGTACCTGCGCTGAGCGCACGGGACCTTGCTGGGATAAACAGACCGTTCGGTAGTAAGTTCCCTCATGAGACGTCGACATTCCGCTCCGGCAGCTTCGCTCCGGTCGGATGTTGGACCGCTGCCGGGCGGTTCGTCGCAGGTGAAGGTGAGGGTTCATGGCCGAGTACACGCCGACTCTGGTCGCGATCTACGACGTGGGTTATTCGCGGACGCGCCGCGTAGCCGAGTTCAGGTTGGATCCCGGCGGTGGCGTGACGCTGGCGGTGACCGATCGGAACGGATGCCCGCTCGCTGAAAGGCTGTACGAGCGCGGTATCAAAGTCTTCGATTCGCCCGCGCGAATAACGCCGGACGAAGGTCCGCGTTTCCTGCGCGCGCTGCTCGATGCGCAGGCGATGAGCTATTACCGCGTCATCGATGAAACCCCGGACGAGCCGGAGCGGCCCGGCGTGCGCACGCCTTGGTCCGCGATCCCAGCACCGGGCTCGGACGGCGCGGCCCCGCCGCCCGCTCGGTGAGAGATGCTGTCACCCCTCTACTTCGCAATATCACCCGGCGCTTGACCAGAACCCTCGATCTGGGGACCCGGACCGCGGCGGGCACCTACCGGCGCACCAGCAGCACGCTGGATCTCGGTGCTCGCGAGTTCCGGGCAGTCGACGAGCGGTCCGCGCGTCTGGTGGAAGAAGCGCGCACCCAGGTGCGGTCGCACCCGGCGCAGGGGGCTCGGCAGAGGTGGAATTACCAGCCCAGTGCCGCCGAATCCGCCATGCGTGCGCGCCGGTTGACGACCGATGTCGGCTTCGACGGCGATATGAGAGAAGCCGTGGCGAAAAGCTCCACCACAGTGCGGAAGATGCTCTCCGACGACGGGCAATTGAACGTCTACAAACCGATTGATGGCGAGAAATACGACGCGGGATTACCTTTCGTGCACGCGCCCGGTGCGCTCACGAGCCGGGAGATCGCGGCATACCGTGTGGACGAACTGCTCGGCTTCGGCAGAGTACCGCCGACCGCACGGACCGACGGCGTGATAGGACCCGACGGCCGGCCCAGGCCGGGCATGATTCAGCAATTCGTCGAGTCCGAGCCGTTCAGGCCGGTGGGCGAGTATTCGAGAACTCAGCAACAGCAGGTCGGAGTACTCGACTACATCATCGGGGCCATGGATCGCCATCCCGGCAACTACCGCACTGTCGAACGCGGTGGGCAGTTGGAAGTGGTGGCCATCGATCACGGTCGATCGTTCCCGCTGTCGACTCGGCCGCTCGAAATCGAGATCGATTCCGACTTCGTCACGGCGCAGAAGGGTGAACGGCTCGAAGACGATGTCTTTCGCGCGGTGCAGAATGTGGACATGGACCGCTTTCGGGCGGCGCTCGGCGACGCGGGTCTGCACGACAATGCCATCAGCGGCGCGGTGACCCGGCTGGAGAAGATACGTGAACTCGGCATGATCCCGGCCGACGCCAACGTGCTGCCACCCTGATCCGCTGAGTCATCCGGCCTGCGGGTGCGGTCGCCGCTCGATCGTGTCGCGCGCCCGTGCCCACACTTCTTGTTTCTCGAACGTGGCGGCCTGCCACGAGTCGGTGGCGAGACCGACTCGACCGCGCCATTTCCGCATGATGTCGGCGTGCACCGGCCAGCGCACGAACCGCCGCATGTCCTGCTCGGTTTCCCACACCGAGATCGAGCCGCCGCGTGACTCCGACGGCCGGGCCCACAGCCACAGGCCGACCGCGCCGTGCATCACCGGCCAGTTCCGGCCCAGCCGCATTCCCGTCTTGTAGATCGCCTGGACGTCCTCTTCGGAGGCGGCCAGAAAGTCGGTCACGCTGACGAACACCGGGCCCCGGCTGTCGTGCAGCGGCCCGGCCTGCCAGGGCATCAGCACGGTTCCGTCGGAAAACGGCTGTTCGTCCGTGCCGCTGTGTCGGTCGCCGGAACGGTTCTCGCCAGAGTTAGTAAGCATGAGTAGATGATATGCACACGCTTATTGAATTGCCAACCCTTACCTTCTGGTCTTCGCGGCCGGCGGTACATCGAACCCGCGCCTACCACCGGCAGTGCTCCGATTCGTCGTATCGATCGACTGGATCCGAGTGGTTGCACAGCGGGCGTCTTGCTGTAGTCGGTCGGAGTCGGCACCGCGGCGAGCCATGCGGCAGCCACTCGCGAAACTGGCTGTACACCAATGGAGTTGCTATCCGCCGTCGAGCTGTACCTGGTCGACGGACTAACCGCGACAGGTGTCCGCCGAGCTCGAAAGGGTCAGAGGCGCGAGGAGTCCGCTGCGTTCTGTTGTCGGCTCGGGCGGTCCGTCGGCTGTCGACCTATGGCGTCACTGGGGCCGCGGCCGTTGCGGTCTCCGGAGTGAGGCGTCCGTCGACCATGCGGTAGACGGCGTTCATGCGGTGCAGGTGGGAGCGGTCGTGGGTGACCAGGAGGGTGGCGGCCGCGTGTTCGTGGGCGACGGACAGGATCAGGTCGATCACCGCGGCGCCGCGTTCGGTGTCCAGTGCGCTGGTGGGTTCGTCGATCACCAGGAGGGACGGTGCGTTCATCAGGGCGCGGGCGATGTTCACTCGTTGCCGTTGACCGCCGGACAGTTGCGCGGGGCGCTTGTCTCGCTGGTCGGCGAGCCCGACCGAGTCCAGTAGTGCCAGTGCGCGGTCGCGGGTCGTTCGGCGGTGTCGGCGTGACGTGATGATCCGCTGCCCGAGATGCGCCATCGCCTCGAGTTGCTCGACGGCGGTGAGTGCCGGGATCAGGTTCGGTTGTTGGAAGACGATGCCGATCGACGAGCGACGCAGTGCGGCGGCTTCGCGACGGGTCACGTCAGCGAGATCGGCGGTGCCCCGGGGTGTTACGAGACGGATGCGCCCGGATTCCGGGCGGATCAGGGTGGCTGTCACGGCCAGCAGGCTGGACTTGCCGGAGCCGGACGGGCCGGTGATGGCGGCGATCTCGCCGCCGCGGACCCGCAGGTTCACTCGGTCCAAGGCGGTGAGCCGGCCGGTGCCGTCGGGGTAGGTGAGCGTCACGTCCGCGAGGGTGAGCGTGGTGGTGGGTGTCATCGGAACTCCGTGCTGAGGGCGGTCGGGCGGTTCGGGTGCGCTGATGAGGCGATCCGGGTGCGGCGGTCGGCGATCGTGCCGTGCGGAGGCCTGCGGTCAGCGGCCCGCGCCGAGCGCGGTGAGCGGGTCGGCGGTGAACAGGAAGCGCAGGGCGAACGCCGCGCCGAGCAAGCCGAGCAGGATCAGCGCGAGCGAGGGAAGCAGTGTGGTGGCCGGGCTCAGCACGAACGGCACCGCGTCGCCGAGCAATGCCGCCGCGGCGACGGTGATCCCGAGGCCGGTCGCGATACCGGCCGTGAGCACGGTGGCGGCTTGGACGAGTGCGTCGCGGACGAGCGACCCCGAAGTCGCCCCCAGCGCTTTCAGCGTGGCGATGTCGGGCATCCGCTGAATCGTCCACACGGTGAAGAACGCGCCGATCACCAGCGCGGAGATGGCGAACAGCAGGGCGGTCATCAGGGTGAGCGAGCCGTTTTCGGCCTGGTAGGAGCCGATCGCCGAGCGCGCTCCCGACAAGTCGGTGGTCCGGGTGTGCGCGGTGGCGTTCACCGCTTCCGGATCGGTCGCCCCCGAGACCGCGAGCACGGTGGCCGCGCCGGAACGAGGGTTGAGCGCCTGCCAGTCGGCGAGCGTCATCCAGACCACGGGCGTATGGCTGTACCAGTCGTCGCCACGCACGGCGGACACGACGAACGCGCGGCCGCCGATCACCACGGAACCGCCGGGCGCGGCACCGAGATCGGCGGCCGCGCCGGTACTGAGCAGCACCGTGCCCGCATCGGTCGCCGGGCGGTTGCCGAATGCCGTGTCCGTGCCGAACAGGGCGACCTGCGCGGGGGCGGAGCCGTCACCGTTCGCTTTGCCGCGGGCGATGCCCACCGGTGTCACGCCGCGGGCGGCGGCGCGCCAAGTCGCGATCTGCTCTCCGGTCAGCATGGACCCGTCGAACGAGGGAGCGCCGCCGGTGTCGGCGAAGACGACGGTATCGCCGGGCAACGACTCGACGGCCGAGACGTTCTGGTGCGCGAGCCCGGCCGTGAGCCCGCTGAGGAAGCTCACCAGCACCGCCACCAGCGTGACGACGAGCGTGATCAGTGCGAACCGGCCGCGGGCGGCGCGGAGGTCTCGGAGTGCGACGAACATGTCTCCACCCTCACGCCGCGCCGGGCCGTTTCCATCGCGCCGGGGGAGGAAGCGCGGATGAGCGAAAGTCGGCGGCGGTTTTCCACCTTTCGATGGATGCCCCGGCGATAGCCGTACATAAGCTGACACCGTGCACTCGTCCCCGTTGACCCCGGTTTTCACCACGTTGCGGCTCGGCCTGCACGTGCTGATGACCGGTTTGGCGGTAGTGGTCGCCGTGCGCGCGGTGCTGCCCGGCGCGGCACATCCGGCCGCGACCGTCGGTCTCGCCGCGGCCTTCCTCGTGACCTATTTCGCGGGTGCGGGGTTCGCGGGGAAACGGCGCGCGATTCCGGTGTGGCTCGGTGCGCTGACGGCCTTGTGGCTCGGGCTGGTCGTACTCGCGCCGGACGCGGGTTATCTCGCGTTCGGCCTGTTCTTCCTGTACCTGCACCTGCTGCCGCGCCCATGGAATCTCTGCGCCGTGGCCGCCGCGACCGCCGTGGCGGTAGTCGGCTTCGGCCTGCATCGGGGCTGGTCGGTGGCCGGTGTGGTCGGCCCGGTCATCGGAGCCGCCGTCGCGGTCGGGATCGGGCTCGGTTATCAGGCGTTGTTCCGCGAGGCCGCGGAACGACAGCGACTGATCGACGAATTGCTCAGCACCAGAGCGATACTGGCCGAACGGGAACGCACGGCGGGCAAGCTCGCCGAGCGGGAGCGGCTGGCCGCCGAGATCCACGACACGGTCGCGCAGGGGCTGAGCTCCATTCAACTGCTGCTGCACGCGGCCGAGCGGGAAGCGCCGGATCACCCCGCGCTGCAACGGATCCGGCTGGCCAGAGAGGCGGCCGCGGAGAACCTCGCCGAGACCAGGCGACTCATCGCCGAACTGGCTCCCGCCGCGCTGGAGGGACAGTCACTGGCCGAGGCGCTGGAGCGGATCACTCAGCGCGCCGCCGCGCCCGGGTTGAATACCAGGTTCGTTGTGGAGGGTCCGCCGGAGCGACTGCCCATGCCGATCGAGGCCGCGCTGGTCCGGATCGCGCAAGGCGCGGTCTCTAATGTGATCCGGCACGCCGGTGCGGGCCGGATGCGCGTGACGCTCACGTATGCGGACGACGCGATCCATCTCGACGTGGTCGACGACGGTGTCGGCATCGCTCCCGAAGTGCTCGAGCGCAGCCCGTCGGGATCGTTCGGGCTGGCCGCCATGCGATCGCGGGTACACGAGCGGGGCGGAGTCATGGCGGTCGAGTCCGAGCCGGGGCACACGGCAGTCACCGTGTCCTTTCCGCTCGACACTGTCTCGGGTTGCGCCGAACTCGAAGCGGGCGAACATGGCGCGGTGCCGCTCGCCATGGCACATCCGCCGCGCACGGAACCGGCCCGGACGGAATCAACTGCCTCGGACCCGGTCGGGCCGGTGTGCGGCAGTCAAGGCGGGCCCGAGACCGGTCCGCCCGGCCAGGGCGGAACGGACACCCGAGGCACGGACTCGCGCGACCTCGGCGCGGAGGGTTCCGAGTGATCCGCCTGCTGCTGGCCGATGACCACGCGATCGTCCGCGCCGGATTGCGCGCGCTGCTGGACGTCGCCGACGACATCACCGTCGTCGGCGAGGCGGCCACCGCGGAGGCCGCCGTCGCGTTCTGCGCGACCACGCCGGTCGACCTCGTGCTGATGGACCTGAGTTTCGGGTCCGGCCGGTCGGGAGTCGAGGCGACCGCGCGGCTGCGTGAGTTGCCGAGCCCGCCGAACGTTCTCGTGGTCACCAACTACGACACCGACGCCGACATCCTCGGCGCGGTCGAGGCCGGCGCGTGCGGCTACATCCTCAAGGACACACCGCCCGGCGAATTGCTCTCCGCGGTGCGGTCGGCCGCGGCGGGCGACAGCGTGCTCTCGCCCGCGGTCGCGTCCAAGTTGATGACCAGGGTGCGCCGCGCCGACACCACGCTGAGCAGGCGCGAGATCGAGGTATTGCGGCTGGTGTCCGACGGTCGGTCCAACCGCGAGATCGCCAAACAGTTGTTCCTCAGCGAGACCACCGTCAAGTCCCACTTGGTGCATATCTACGGAAAACTCGGCGTGCGCTCGCGTACCTCCGCGGTGGCGCGGGCCCGCGAGCGCGGCATGCTGTGACGCGGACGCGCGCGGGAACGGCCGTTCTTCACCGGAGCCGAAGCTCCGCCGATCGACTACTGTGACCGACATCGGATTTTCTATCTTCGGGGGTTTCACATGCTGATCTGGGGCTGGCAGAAGCGTATCCACACGCTCGCCATGATCACCTTGATCTGCGGCCGCTGCGGCAATCCCGCCGCGCACGCGCTGCGCAAGCTCGTCACGAAGTTCACGCTCTTCTTCATTCCGCTCTTCCCGCTCAGCACCAAGCATCACCTGGAGTGCACGTGGTGTGGCGCATCGTCACCGGTCGCCGGACCGCAGGTGCCCGACCTCCTCGCCCGCGCGAACGCCGAGAGCATGGGCCCCGCCCAGTACCAGCAGCAGCCCGCCGCGGGCGGCCCCAACGCCCAGTGGCCCCAGCAGCCCGCTCCCAACCCCAACTGGCAGCGCTGACGAAAGTCCACCGGAGACAGCCAGTGGGTCGGCAGACCGGCACGGTGCGCGCTGATCGCCTTCCCCCGCGGTCGATACCGACGCGACGAGTGAATCGCGCGACCGAACTCAGCCGAACGGAGCCGATCGAACCAACCGAGCCGAGCTGTCCGGAGTCACCACCTAGGGTGAGCGGATGGCCTCTCTTTCCGATCCCGAAGTGCGCGAGTTTCTGACCCATGGCACCCGCACCGGCAAGGTGGCGTTCGTGACGGCTGACGGCAGGCCGATGGTGACGCCGGTGTGGTTCATCGTCGACGGCGACGAACTGGTGTTCAACACCGGCAAGTCCACCGCGAAGGGCAAGGCGTTCGCCCGGGACGGCCGCGTCTCGGTGTGCGTCGACCTGGAGGAACCGCCCTACGCGTCGGTCCAGTTGCGCGGCACGGTGACGCTCTCGGAAGACCCGGGCGAACTGCTGCGCACCGCCACCGAGATCGGCGGCCGTTACATGGGCGCCGACCGTGCCGAGGAATTCGGCAAGCGCAACGGCGTCCCCGGCGAACTCGTCGTCCGCCTCCGCCCCGAGAAGGTGATCGCCCACTTCGACGCCACCGCCTGAGCGGCGGTCAATACACTCGCGCGCATGACCGTGCACTTCATCGGGGCCGGGCCGGGCGCGGCCGATTTGTTGACGGTGCGCGCGGTCGAGTTGCTCCGCGCGTCGCCGGTGTGCCTGTACGCGGGGACCTATCTGGATCCCGGCGTGCTGGCGCACTGCGCGCCGGACGCCGAACTGGTCGATACCCAGCGCTTGGACCTCGACCAGATCACCGAGCGTCTGGTGCGCGCGGACCGGGCCGGACAGGACGTGGCCCGCCTGTGCTCGGGCGACCCGTCGCTGTACTCGGCGCTGACCGAGCAGACCCGCAGGTTGGACGCGCACGGGGTGCCGTGGGATGTCACACCGGGCGTGCCCGCCTATGCCGCCGCGGCGGCGGTGCTCGGTGCGGAGTTGACCGTGCCGGAGCTGGTCCAGTCGGTCGTGCTGACCCGGACGCAGGCCCGCTCCACCGCGATGCCCGAGTCCGAAGCGCTGGCGAACTTCGCCGCCACCGGCGCCACCCTCGCGCTGCACCTGGCCGTCACCCGCACCCGCGCGACGGCCGCCGAACTGGCCGCCGAGTACGGCCCGGACTGCCCGGTCGCTGTCGTCTACCGCGCCAGCCAGCCCGAGCAATTGATCCTGCGTGGGACCCTGGCCGACATCGCCGACCAGGTCGAGGCCGCCGGACTGCGGCAGGCCGCGGTGATTCTGGTTGGCCGCGCGCTCACGCCGGCGGTGTCGTGCGCGGAATCCCACCTCTACGACCCGGCGCGGGTGCGCGGGTAATGACGGCGGGTGCCATAGGCGGCCGCCTCCCGCGGCGCGAAAGCGCCGGTTTGGGGCGGGGGTGACGCATGTGAGAACCGCAACATCCTCCTGGCAAACCTCTTACGACCTACCTACCTGCGTTGATGCGCAGTGGCTATGACGATTGGTTGGTCGGCTGCCGGGGGCGACGGTAGATTGATCCGGTGATTCGCAAAGAAGGTCCCGGCGGAGCCGGTCGGTGGGTGCTGGGCACGGGCGAGCCCATGTAACGAGCCCGGCCGGTTGGACAGATAGTTCAATTGAACATTTTTGCCTGATTTGATGTGAGAACTGAACCTGGAGACGCAGGCGCCACGCTCGGATAGGTGGAGCGCCCTCTCCGGGTGTGGTCGGGGAGCGCTTGCGTGGTGTTCCGGAAGCGAGGTTACGGTTGGACCGGCTGGATTTCGGCGGAAACGGCGAAACTGGTGGCGAACGGGCACACGCTGCGTCTGGGGTAGCACCCGACCTGTCGGGTGCGTTCCCGTTGTCTCCCGCTCAGCTGGGCATCTGGTACGCGCAGCACGTCGACCCGCAGGTGCCGGTCACGATCGCGCAGTACGTCGACCTGCACGGTGAGCTGGATGTCGATGTGCTCGAGCGGGCCAGCATCGACGCGTCGCACGAGTTGGGTTCCGGGTTCCTGCGGATCGTCGAGCGCGATGGCGAGCCGCTGCAGTTCGTCGACCACTCGATCGCCGATTACGACAAGGTCGTCTACGTCGATCTGCGCGGCGAGGCCGATCCGGCCGCCGCCGCGATGGCGTGGATGCGCGCGGAGTACAGCCGTCCGTTCGACCTGCTGAACGACCGGTTGATCAAGGTCGCGGCGCTGCAGCTGGCCGACGATCATTGGTACTGGTATTCCCGCTCGCATCACGTGGCGCTCGATGGCTTCGGCGCGATGACCTATGTGAATCGCATCGCCGAGCTCTACACCGCCTATGTCGACGGGGTCGAACCGGCTGTTTCCAAGGCGACCGACCTGCACACGCTGTATGAGCAGGAGATCGCCTATCGGGAGAGTTCCCGCTTCGCCTCCGACAAGGAGTATTGGGCGCAGCGGGTGGCGGGGCTGGAGGAAGGCACCAGCCTGACCGGCCGTTCCGCGCCGCCCGCCGCGATCAACGGCATCGCCAGCGCCGCGCTGTCGGACGAGCAGAACACCCTGCTGGACGCGGCGGTCGCGCGGCACGATTCCTCGCCCGCCGGTCTGCTGCTGGCCGGTTTCGCCGCGTATCTGGCGCAGTGGAACGGCGTCGAGGACGTCATTCTCAGCCTGCCGGTGACCGCGCGCACTACCGCGGCGATGCGCCGCTCGGGCGGCGTGTCGTCGAACATCGTGCCGCTGCGGCTGCACGTGGGCCACGACACGACGGTGTCGGAGCTGCTCAAGCAGGTGGCGGTCGAGGTGTCCGGCGCGTTGCGGCACCAGCGGTACCGGCACGAGGACATCCGCCGCGACGCGGCCGGTGACGGTGTGGTGACCACGGAGTTCTTCGGGCCGTGGGTCAACATCATGCTGTTCGGTGACGAGATCGCGCTCGGCCCGATGGTCGGCCAGCTCAGCGTGCTGTCGACCGGCAGCATCGAGGATCTCGGCGTCAACTTCTACCAGTCGGTCGCGGGCACGCGATCGCACATCGACTTCGAGACCAACCCCAACCTCTACACCGAGGACGAGGCGCGCCGCCACCACGGCCGGTTCCTGGAGTTCTTCGATCGCTTCCTCGCCGCCGAGGCGGACGCCGGCGTGTGGGGGCTTCCGGTCGCCACCGCCGAGGAGCGTGAGCGGACGCTGCTGGAGTGGAACGACTCCGAGCAGGACGTTCCGGAGACCACGCTCGCGGCGCTGCTGGACGCGCAGATGTCGCGGACGCCGGACAACATCGCCCTCGACTTCGAGGGCGCGACGCTGACCTACGCGGAGTTCGACGCGCGGGTCAACCGGCTGGCTCGTTTCCTGATCGCCGACGGCGTGGGCCCGGAGTCGCTGGTAGCGCTGGGCATGCGCCGCTCGCTGGAGCTGGTGATCGGCATGCACGCCGTGCTGAAGGCCGGTGGCGCGTACGTGCCGATCGATCCGGATCATCCGGCCGAGCGCACCGCCTACATCCTCGACAGCGCCGCGCCGGTGTGCGTGCTGACGCACTCGGCCGACGAGCTGGAGCTGCCGCAGGCGGTGCGGCGGGTGGAGATCGACACCCTGGACACCTCGGCGTACTCCGCCGACCCGGTGACCGACTCCGACCGCCTGGCCCCGCTGCGTCCGGACAACACCGCCTACGTCATCTACACCTCGGGTTCGACCGGCCGCCCCAAGGGCGTCGCGGTCACCCACCACGCGATCGTCAATCAGCAGCTGTGGATGCTCGACGAGTACCGGCTGACCGCGGAAGACGTGTACCTGCAGAAGACCGCGACCACGTTCGACGTGTCGCTGTGGGGCTACTTCCTGCCGTTGCTGGTGGGCGCGAAGCTGGTCATCGCCTCGCCCGACGGGCACCGCGACCCGCTGTACGTGGCGGAGATGATCCAGCGGCACGGGGTGACCGTCACCGACTTCGTCCCGTCCATGCTCACGGTGTTCGTCGCGCACGCCACGCAGGCCCAATGCGCCACGCTGCGGGCGGTTTTCGTGATCGGCGAGGCGTTGCCGCCGGAGACCGCGGCGGGCTTCCGCGCCATCACCGACGCCGGGCTGCACAACCTGTACGGCCCGACCGAGGCCGCGGTCTCGGTGACCTACTGGGAGGCGACGACCGCCGACACGGTGACCGTGCCGATCGGTATCCCGGAGTGGAACGTCCAGGTCTACGTGCTTGATTCGCGGTTGCGCCCGGCCGCGATCGGCGCGCCCGGTGAGCTGTACCTGGGCGGGCGTCAGCTCGCCCGCGGCTACCGCGGCCGTCCCGACCTGACCTCGGATCGCTTCGTCGCGAACCCGCTGTCGAGCACGGGTGAGCGGATGTATCGCACCGGCGACCTCGTGCGCTGGAACGAAGCGGGCACGCTGGAATACATCGGCCGCACCGACTTCCAGGTGAAGTTCCGCGGCCAGCGCATCGAGCTGGGCGAGATCGAGACCGATCTGCTCGCCCACCCCGCGGTCAGCCAGGCCGTCGTGCTGGTGGTGGACACCGCGACCGGTCAGCAGTTGGTGGCCTACGTCGTGCCCGCTCCCGGTCACAGCGTGGAACCGGTGGAGCTGACCAGGTTCGCCGCCGAGCAGCTGCCCAGCTACATGGTGCCCGCGTCGATCATGGTGCTGGACGCCTTCCCGCTCAACACCAGCGGCAAGCTGGACCGCAAGGCGCTGCCGGAGCCGGTGTTCAGCGCCGACGCCGGCGACTTCCGCGCGCCGCGCACCCAGGCCGAGCAGATCGTGGCGGGCATCTTCGCCGACGTGCTCAGCCAGGACCGCGTCGGCATCGACGACAACTTCTTCGACCTGGGCGGCAACTCGCTGGTCGCCACCCAGGTGGTGGCGCGTATCGGCGCCGCGTTCGGCGCCCAGATCGGGGTGCGCGCGCTGTTCGAGACCCCGACCGTCGCCGGTATCGCCGCGCGCGCGGAAAACGCCGCGCCCGTGGGCGAATCGCGTCCGCCGCTGGTGGCCCAGCAGTTGCCGGAGCGGGTGCCGCTGTCGCTGGCACAACAGCGTATGTGGTTCATCAACCAGTTCGACCCGACCGTGCCGACCTACAACCTGCCGTTCGTGGTGCGGTTGCGCGGCCAGGTGGACCTGGAAGCGTTGCAGTCGGCGCTGCTGGACGTGGTCGAGCGGCAGCAGTCGCTGCGCACGATCTTCCCCGAGTCCGGCGACGGCGGCTACCAGCAGGTGCTCCCGGTCGACCAGGTCGATCTCGGTATCGAGGTGCAGCCGATCGACGAGGCCGAACTGCACGGCGCGCTGGCCGAATTCGCGGCGCGCGGCTTCGACGTCTCGACCGAGCTGCCGATCCGGGTGCGGGTCTTCGCGGTCACCGGCGGGCGTGGCAACGGCGCGGCGGACTACGCGCTGGCGTTCGTCGTGCACCACATCGCGGCCGACGGCTTCTCCTTCGGCCCGCTGGCGCGCGACGTGGCCGCCGCCTATCTGTCCCGCAGCGCGGGCGAGGCGCCGAGCTGGGCGCCGCTGCCGGTGCAGTACCAGGACTTCAGCGTCTGGCAGCGCGAGCTGCTCGGCGCGGAGTCCGATCCCGCGTCCATGGCGGCGCGCGAGATCGCCTATTGGCGTAGGGCATTGGCCGGTCTGCCGGATCAGCTCGACCTGCCCGCGGACCGCCAGCGCCCGCCGGTGCAGAGCTTCCACGGCAGCCGGGTGAGTTTCGACATCGACGCCGAGTTGCACCGGCGGCTGGTCGCGCTGGCCCGCGCGCAGGGCGTCAGCCTCTTCATGGTCATGCACGCCTCGCTGGCCGTGCTGCTGGCCCGGTTGTCCGGCACCAGCGACATCGCGATCGGCACCCCGGTGGCCGGGCGTGGCGAGCAGGCGCTCGACGACCTGATCGGCATGTTTGTCAACACCCTCGTGCTGCGTTCGGAAGTGGACGGCAGCGAGTCGTTCGCCGAATTCCTCGGCCGCACCAGGGAAACCGATCTCGCCGCGTTCGCGTTCGCGGACGTGCCGTTCGAGCGGCTGGTCGAGGTGCTCAACCCGACCCGTTCCCAGGCGCGGCACCCGCTGTTCCAGGTGATGCTGTCGTTCCAGGAGATGTCGCACGCGACCTTGGAACTGCCCGGGCTCTCGGTCACCGCCGACGAGCTCGAGGTCGACATCGCCAAGTTCGACCTGCAATGGACGGTCACCGAGGAACGCGGCGCGAACGGTGAGCCCGCAGGCATGGGCGCGGTCATCTCCTTCGCCACCGACCTGTTCGACGCGCCCACCGTCGCCGAGTTCGGCCGCCGTTACCTGCGCGTGCTGGAAGCCGCCGTCGCCGCGCCGGGAACCACGGTGCGCGACATCGAGATCCTCGACGAGGCCGAGCGCGCCCGGGTGCTGTCCGAGTGGAACCACACCGGGCACGACGTGCCCGCCGCCACCGTGCTCGAGCTGTTCGAAGAGCAGGTGCGGGGCAGGCCGGACGACCCGGCCGTCCTGTTCGACGGCGGCACGCGCGGCGCGGAGGAGTTCGGCGCGCCGATCGAGCTGACCTACGCCGAGTTCGCCGCGCGGGTGAACCGGTTGGCGCGCAAGCTGATCGAGGCGGGCGTCGGCCCGGAGACGTTGGTCGCGGTCGGCATCCGCCGCTCGGTGGACATGCTGGTGGCGATCTACGCCACGCTGACCGCCGGTGGCGGCTACGTGCCGATCGACCCCGACCACCCGGCCGAGCGCACCGAATACGTGCTCGACAGCTCGTCTCCGGTGTGCGTGCTCACCACCACCGGCGACAACGTCACCGCCGCCGACATCCCGGTGCTGACGCTGGACACCCTGGACCTGAGCGGATTCGGCGACGAGCCCGTCACCGACGCCGAGCGCCGCGCCCCGCTGCGCGCCGCGAACACCGCCTACGTGCTCTACACCTCCGGCTCCACCGGCCGCCCCAAGGGCGTCGCGGTCAGCCACGCGTCGGTGGTCAACCAGATCGCCTGGATCACCGCCGAATACCGGATCGGCCCGGCCGATGTGATCCTGCAGAAGACGCCGGTCACCTTCGACGTGTCGGTGTGGGAGCTGTTCGGCACGCTGGCCGTCGGCGCCCGCATGCTGATCGCCGCGCCGGACGGTCACCGCGATCCGATCTACCTGTCGGAGATCATCGGACGGCACCGGGTCACCATGACCTCGTTCGTGCCGTCCATGCTCTCGGTGTTCGCCGGGTCCGCCGACACCGCCGAATGCGCCTCGCTGCGCGCGGTTCTGGTCGCCGGTGAGGCGCTGCCGCCCGCCACCGTCACCGCCTTCCGGCAGTTCTCCACCGCCGCGGTGCACAACCTGTACGGCCCGACCGAGTTCACCGTGCACGCCACCGCCTGGCAGCTCAACGAGGTCGCGCCCACGTCGGTGCCGATCGGCCGCCCGGTGTGGAACGCGCAGACCTACGTGCTGGACGAGGGCCTCGCCCCGGTTCCGGTCGGCGTGCCCGGCGAGCTGTACCTCGGCGGCGTGCAGACCGCCCGCGGCTACCACGGCCGTCCCGACCTGTCCGCCGAGCGCTTCGTCGCCGACCCGTTCGGCCCGCCCGGCTCCCGCCTGTACCGCACCGGCGACCTGGTGCGCTGGGTGCGTCCGCGCGATCCGGAGGTGGGCAGCGCGGGCGTACTGGAGTACATCGGCCGCACCGACTTCCAGGTGAAGTTCCGCGGTCAGCGCATCGAGCTCGGCGAGATCGAGACCGCCCTGCTCGACCATCCGGCCGTCACCCAGGCCGTGGTGCTGGTCATGGACACCGTCGCGGGCGACCAGCTGGTCGCCTACGTGGTCACCGGCGGCGGTCCCGTCGACCTGGACAGCATCAAGAACGCGCTGCACCGCACGCTGCCCGCGTACATGGTGCCCTCGGCGATCGTGGTGCTCGAGGCGTTCCCGCTGAACGCCTCCGGCAAGCTGGACCGCAAGGCGCTGCCTGCGCCGGTGTTCGAGGTGCGCGAATTCCGCGCTCCGACCACGCCGATCGAGGAGATCGTCGCGCAGATCTTCGGTGAGGTACTCGGTATCTCCCGCGTCGGCGTGGACGACGACTTCTTCGAGCTGGGCGGCAACTCGCTGATCGCCACCCAGGTGGCCTCCCGCCTCGGCATCGCGCTGGACACCAGGGTGCCGGTGCGCATGCTGTTCGAGGCGTCCACGGTCGCGGCGCTGGCCGCGCGGGTGGAGTCGCACGCCGGGGACGGCGCGCGCAAGGCGCTGGTGGCCCGGCACCGTCCGGAGCAGGTGCCGTTGTCGCTGGCGCAGCAGCGCATGTGGTTCCTCAACCGTTTCGACACCTCCTCGGCGGTCAACAACATCCCGGTCGCGATCCGGCTGTCCGGCGATCTGGACATCGCCGCGTTGCAGGTCGCGGTCATCGACGTGATCGACCGCCACGAGTCGCTGCGGACGGTGTTCCCGGAGACCAAGACCGGCCCCGTGCAGGTGGTGCTGGACGCGGCGCAGATCGTGCCGGACCTGACCCCGGTGCGGGTGACCGAGCACAACCTGATCGATCACCTGGTCGAGCTGGCGTCGATGGCGTTCGACGTGACCAGCGAAGTGCCGCTGCACGCCCGGCTGTTCGAGATCAGCGAGACCGAGTACGTGCTGGGCATGGTGGTGCACCACATCTCGGCCGACGGCTGGTCGATGGGACCGCTGGCCCGCGACGTCATGGTGGCCTACGCCGCCCGCACGTCGTGGGAGGCGCCCGCGTGGTCGGCGCTGCCGGTGCAGTACGCCGACTACGCGCTGTGGCAGCGCGAGGTGCTCGGCTCCGAGGACGACCCGAGTTCGCTGATCGCCAACCAGATCCGGTACTGGACGCGCGAACTGGCCGATCTGCCCGACGAATTGACGCTGCCGTCGGACCGGCCGCGCCCGGCCGTCGCCTCCTACCGCGGCGGCACCTACCCGTTCGTGATCTCCGGCGAGACCCAGCGCGCCCTGATCGAGCTGGGCCGCAGGCACAACGCGTCGCTGTTCATGGTGCTGCACAGCGCGCTGGCGGTCCTGCTCGCCCGCGCCAGCGGCACCAGCGACATCGCCATCGGCACCCCGGTCGCCGGCCGCGGTGAAGCCGCGCTGGACGACTTGATCGGCATGTTCGTCAACACCCTGGTGCTGCGCACCGAGGTGGACGGCGCGATGAGCTTCGCCGACCTGCTCGCCCGCTCCCGCGAGACCGACCTGCACGCCTTCGCGCACGCGGACGTACCGTTCGAGCGCCTGGTCGAGGTGCTCAACCCGGCGCGTTCGCAGGCGCGGCATCCGCTGTTCCAGGTGATGCTGACCTTCCAGAACACCCGGCAGGCCAGCTTGGAACTGCCCGGACTGTCGGTCAACGGCATCGACTACGACGCGCGGCTGGCCAAGTTCGACCTGCAGCTGACCCTCTCGGAGACCCAGGACGACCACGGCGATTCGGCGGGCATGTCGGCCGAATTCTCCTACGCCCTGGATCTTTTCGACGAGCCGACCGTCGCGGCGTTCGCCCGGCGCTTGGACCGCATCCTCGCGGCCGTGACCGCCGACCCGGACGTCCCGATCGGCGACATCGACCTGCTCGCGTCCGAGGAACGCGCCAGGGTGCTGATCGATTGGAACGACACCGGACATCCGGTGGACCAGGTCGCTACGCTGGTCTCGCTGTTCGACGCGCAGGCGGCGGCGACGCCGGACGCGATCGCGCTGGACTTCGAAGGCGAGCGGCTGACCTACCGCCAGTTCCAGGAACGGGCCAACCGCATCGCCCGCCAGCTCATCGGCGCGGGCGTGGGCCCGGAATCGCTGGTGGCGCTGGCGCTGCGGCGTTCCACCGAACTGGTCGTCGCGATGTACGCGGTGGTGCAGACCGGCGCGGCCTACGTGCCGCTGGACCCGGATCAGCCCGCCGACCGGATCAACTACATCATCGAGACCGCCCGCCCGCGGATGATCCTGTACCGCTCGGCGGACGGATTCGGCCTTGACCCGCAGCCGGCGGTGACCGCGCTGTCGGTGGAAGGCATCGAGGGCGTGCCCGGTTTCGCCGAGACCAGCGGCGCGCCGATCACGGATGCCGAGCGCACGCGCCCGCTGCGGCCGGAGAACACCGCGTAC
This sequence comes from Nocardia sp. NPDC059691, assembly GCF_042733915.1. Taxonomy (NCBI): domain Bacteria; kingdom Bacillati; phylum Actinomycetota; class Actinomycetes; order Mycobacteriales; family Nocardiaceae; genus Nocardia; species Nocardia sp. NPDC059691. The sequence continues at coordinate 503,151 of NZ_JBHWFB010000002.1, forward strand.
GTCATCTTCACGTCCGGTTCGACCGGACGCCCGAAGGGTGTCGCGGTCAGCCACGAAGCGATCGTGAACCGGTTGCTGTGGATGCAGCACGAGTACCCGATCGGTCGCGACGACGCGGTGTTGCAGAAGACGCCCGCCACGTTCGACGTGTCGGTGTGGGAGTTCTTCTGGCCGTTGCAGACCGGGGCCAGGCTGGTCGTGGCGCGCCCGGACGGGCACCGCGACCCGGTGTACCTGTCCCAGATCATCGCCGAGAAGCAGATCACCACGGCGCATTTCGTGCCGTCGATGCTCTCGGTCTTCGTCTCCACGCTCGGCAACGAGAACGGCGACGGACTGCCCGCGCCGCGGCTGCGGCAGGTCTTCGCCTCCGGTGAGGCGCTGCCCGCGCAGACGGCGCAGCGTCTGCGCGAGCTGACCGGCGCGCGGCTGCACAACTTGTACGGCCCGACCGAGGCCGCCGTCGACGTCACCTACCACGAGGCGACCGACGCCGACGCGGTGTCGGTGCCGATCGGACGCCCGGTGTGGAACACCCGCGTCTTCGTGCTGGACAGCCGCCTGCACCCGGTCGCCCCGGGTGTCGCGGGTGAGCTGTATCTCGCGGGCGATCAGCTGGCGCTCGGTTACCTGGGCCGCTCGGACCTGACGGCCGACCGATTCGTGGCCAACCCGTACGGCGCGCCGGGCGAGCGGATGTACCGCACCGGTGACCTGGTGGCCTGGACTCCGGACGGCGAGCTGGAGTACCTGGGCCGCACGGACTTCCAGGTGAAGCTGCGCGGCCTGCGCATCGAGCTGGGCGAGATCGAGTCCGCGTTGCTGGCGCAGCCCGGGATCGCGCAGTCGGTGGTCGTACTGCGCTCCGACGCGCACGCGGGCGATCAGCTGGTGGGCTACCTGGTCTGCGAACCGTATGTGGCTGTGGACATCGACGAGGTGAAGTCCGCGCTGGCCGCGGCGCTGCCGGGCTACATGGTCCCGGCCGCGCTGGTCGTGCTGGACGCCTTCCCGGTGAACGCCTCCGGCAAGCTGGACCGCAGGGCGCTGCCCGCTCCGGTGTTCGAGGCCAGGGTGTTCCGCGCGCCCTCGACTCCGATCGAGGAGATCGTCGCGGAGATCTTCGCCGACCTGCTCGGCGTGCCGCGCGTCGGCGTGGACGACGACTTCTTCGAGCTCGGCGGCAACTCGCTGGTCGCCACCCAGGTGACCGCCCGCGTCAGCGCCGCGCTGAACACCGAGGTCGGCGTGCGCGTGCTGTTCGAGGCCCCGACCGTGGGCGCGCTCGCCGCGCGGATCGAGTCGCACGCGGGAAGCGGTGCGCGCCAGGCGCTGACGGCACAGGTGCGTCCCGAGCACCCGCCGCTGTCGCTGGCGCAACAGCGGATGTGGTTCCTCAACCGCTTCGACGCAGACTCCGCCGCGAACAACATCCCGGCCGCGGTGCGGCTGGAAGGCGCGCTGGATCTGGACGCGCTGCGCGGCGCGGTCGCCGACGTGGTCGGGCGCCACGAATCGCTGCGCACCATCTACCCGTCGCGCGACGGCGTGGCCTACCAGCGGGTGCTGAACGCCACCAGGGCGATTCCCGAGCTGGACGTGGTCGAGGTGGCCGAGGGGCAATTGCTCGGCGTCCTCTACGAGTTCGTCGAGCGCGGCTTCGACGTGACCACCCAGCCGCCGGTGCGCCTGCGCGCCTACCGGCTCGCCCCGGACGACTACGTGCTGGTCGTGGTGGTGCACCACATCGCCGCGGACGGCTTCTCCATGCGTCCACTGGTGCGCGACCTGATGACCGCCTACGTGGCGCGGACCTCGGCGGCTGAGCCGGGCTGGCCGCCGCTGGCGGTGCAGTACGTGGACTTCGCGCTGTGGCAGCGCGACACGCTCGGCTCCGAGGACGACCCGACCTCGCTGATCTCCGAGCAGCTCGACTACTGGCGCGAGACGCTGGCCGGGCTGCCCGACGAACTGCGCCTGGCCGGTCGTCCGCGGCCCGCGGTCGCCTCCTACGGCGCGGGCACCTATCGGTTCCGGGTGCCGGGCGAGCTGATCGAAGACCTGAACCGGGTCGCGCAGACGCACGGCAGCACGCTGTTCATGGTGGTGCACGGCGCCTTCGCCGCGCTGCTGGCGCGGTTGAGCGGCTCCGAGGACATCGCCATCGGCATCCCGGTCGCCGGTCGTGGCGAGCAGGCGCTCGACGATCTGGTCGGCATGTTCGTCAACACCTTGGTGTTGCGCGCCGAGGTGGACACCGCCGAGCCGTTCGCCGATCTGCTCGCCCGGGTCCGCGAACGCGACCTGCAGGCGTTCGCGCACGCGGACGTGCCGTTCGAGCGGCTGGTCGAGGTGCTCAACCCGGCGCGTTCGCAGGCGCGGCACCCGCTGTTCCAGGTGATGCTGTCGTTCCAGAACCTCGGCCGCACCGCGCTGGAACTGCCCGGTCTCACCGTCTCCGAGCTGGGCATCGACCAGCCGACGGCGAAGTTCGACCTGCAGCTCACACTCAGCGAGGTCCCCGGGGCCGAGACGGCGATGGACGCCGAACTCGTCTACGCCACCGACCTGTTCGACGGCGTTTTCGCCGGGACGTTCGCCGAGCGGTTCGTGCGCGTGCTGCACGGCATCGCCGCCGATCCGTCGGTCACCGTCGGCGACATCGACCTGCTCGACGACGCCGAGCGGGCCTTGGTGATCGAGCGCTGGAACGCCACCGAATTCCCGGTCGACGCCGCGCTCACCTCGCCGGTCGGCGACGCCGCCGCGACCCTGGTCTCGCTGTTCGAGGCGCAGGTCGCGCGCACTCCGGACAGTCCCGCGGTGACGTTCGAGGGGACGAGTCTGTCCTACGCCGAGTTCGCCCGCCGGGTGCATCGCTTGGCGCGCTGGCTCAAGGTCAACGGCGTCGGCCCGGAATCATATGTGGCGCTGGGCATGCGCCGCTCGATCGACCTGGTGGTCGGCATGTACGCGGTCAACGCCGCGGGCGGCGCGTACGTGCCGCTGGATCCGGACCATCCGGCCGAGCGCATCGACTACATCCTGGAGACCGCGCGCCCGGTGTGCGTGCTGACCTCCGGTTCGGACCTGGAGACCACGGTTTCCCGGCAGGTGCGCATCGATCAGCTCGACCTGTCGGAGTTCTCCGACGGGCCGCTGACCGACGCCGACCGGCACAAGCCGCTGCGTCCGGCCAACACCGCGTACGTGATCTTCACGTCCGGTTCGACCGGCCGCCCGAAGGGTGTGGCGGTCTCGCACGCCGCGATCGTCAACCGTCTGGTGTGGATGCACGCCGAATACGGCTTGGCGGCCTACGACGTGGTGTTGCAGAAGACGCCCGCGACGTTCGACGTGTCGGTGTGGGAGTTCTTCTGGCCGTTGCAGGTCGGCGCGCGCCTGGTGGTGGCCAAGCCGGACGGGCATCGCGATCCCGCGTACTTGGCGCGGCTGATCGTCGACGAGCAGGTCACCACGGTGCACTTCGTGCCGTCGATGCTGTCGGTGTTCGTCGCCGAGGAGCGCGCGGCCGAATGCACGAGCCTGCGCAATGTTTTCGCGTCCGGTGAGGCGCTGCCCGCGGTGACCGCGCAGAAGTTGCGCGAGCTGACCGGCGCGCGGCTGCACAACCTGTACGGCCCGACGGAGGCCGCGGTCGACGTCACCTTCCACGAGGTGACCGAGGCCGACACGGTGTCGGTGCCGATCGGCGCTCCGGTGTTCAACACGCAGGTGTACGTGCTGGATTCGCGGCTGCGGCCGGTTCCGGTCGGCGTGCCCGGCGAGCTGTACCTCGCGGGCGCGCAGCTGGCGCACGGCTATGTGGGCCGCCCCGATCTGACCACCGAGCGCTTCGTGGCCAACCCGTTCGGCACTGCCGAGCGGATGTACCGCACCGGCGACCTGGTGGCCTGGACCGAAGACGGCGAGCTGGAGTATCTGGGCCGCACCGACTTCCAGGTGAAGGTGCGCGGTCTGCGCATCGAGCTGGGCGAGATCGAGTCGGCGCTGACGGCGCTGGAGTCGGTGGCGCAGGCGGTGGTCGTGGTGCGCACCGACGAGCGGACCGGTGACCAGCTGGTCGCGTACCTGGTGACGGACCCGGACCGGGTGGTGGACGTCGAGTCGGTCAAGGCCGAACTCGGCGCGCGGCTGCCGGGGTACATGGTGCCCGCGGCCTATGTGGTGCTGGACGAGTTCCCGCTCAACGCCTCCGGCAAGCTCGATCGCAGGGCGCTGCCGGAGCCGGTGTTCGAGGCCAAGGTGTTCCGTGCGCCCGCCACGCCGGTGCAGGAGATCGTGGCCGAGACCTTCGCCGAGGTGCTCGGCGTGGAGCGGGTCGGCCTGGACGACGACTTCTTCGAGCTGGGCGGTAACTCGCTGGTCGCCACGCAGGTGGCGGCGCGGCTGGGTGAGGCGCTGAACACGCAGGTGCCGGTGCGCACGCTGTTCGAGGCGTCGACCGTGGTCGCACTGGCCGCGAAGGTGGAATCGGCCGCGGGCGAGGGCGGCCGGACGCCGCTGGTGGCGCGGGAGCGTCCCGAGCTGGTGCCGCTGTCGTTGGCGCAGCAGCGGATGTGGTTCCTCAACCGGTTCGACAACCGCACCGCGGTGAACAACATTCCGGTGGCGCTGCGGCTGAGCGGTGCGCTGGACGTCGACGCGCTGGGTGCGGCCATCGGCGACGTGCTCGCGCGCCACGAGGCGCTGCGCACGATCTACCCCGAGGTGGAGGGCACCGGCTACCAGCGCGTGCTGCCGGTCGGCGAGGTCGCCTTCGAACTGGTCGCCGAGCCCGTCGCCGCGGACGCGCTGCCCGCGCGGATCGTCGAGCTGGCGAGCGTCGGCTTCGACGTGACCGCCGAGATCCCGTTCCGGGCGAGCCTGTTGTCGCTGTCGGCGACCGAGCACGTCGCGGTGCTGGTGCTGCATCACATCAGCGCGGACGGTTTCTCGCTGCGGCCGTTGCTGCGCGATGTGGTGCTCGCCTACACCGAGCGCGCTCGCGGCGAGGTGCCGTCCTGGGCTCCGCTCGAGGTGCAGTACGCCGATTACGCGCTGTGGCAGCGCGAGGTGCTCGGCGCCGAGGACGACGCCGACTCCGTCGCGGCCAGGCAGATCGCCTACTGGACCGAGCAGCTGCGTGATCTGCCCGATCAGATCGAGCTGCCCGCCGACCGGCCCCGGCCGGAGATCGCCTCCAATGCCGGTGGCACGCACAACTTCTCGGTCGACGCGCAGGTGCACGAGGCGCTGGCCGAGCTGGCGCGCGCCCGCGGCGTGACGCTGTTCATGGTGGTGCACGCCGCGCTGGCGGTGTGGGCGGGCCGGTTGTCGGGCAGCACCGACGTCGCGATCGGCACGCCGATCGCGGGCCGTGGTGAACGCGCGCTCGACGACGTGGTCGGCATGTTCGTCAACACGCTCGTGCTGCGCAGCGAGGTCGAGCCGGGCGCAGGCTTCGACGAGCTGCTCGAGCAGGTGCGCCGCACGGATCTGGCCGCCTTCGCCAACGCCGACGTGCCGTTCGAGCGGCTGGTGGACGTGCTCAGCCCGGCGCGCTCGCAGGCGCATCACCCGCTGTTCCAGGTCGCGCTGACCTTCGAGGCGGCCTCGGCGGCCGCTCTCGGTGCGGTCGCGCTGCCCGGTGGCGTCGAGGTCGCCGCGGTCGAGTTCGATCCGGGCACCGCGAAATTCGACGTGCAGCTCACCGTGGGCGAGGCCGCCGACGGCGGGTTGACGCTGTCGTGGAACTACGCCACCGAACTGTTCGATCCCGAGACCGTGGCCGCGTTCGCGGATCGTTTCGTGCGCATCCTGCGCGGGGTCGCCGAGGATCCTCGGGCGGCGATCGGCGATATCGATCTGCTCGGCGAGGGCGAGCGGCTGGACGTCTCGCAGCGCTGGGTGTCGTCGGGTTCCGAAAGCGTCGCAGGGCTTTTCGCCGATCCGAACATCACCCTGGTCGGGCTGTTCGACGCGGCTGTGGCCGCGCATCCGCATCGCGTCGCGGCCCGCTTCGGCGTGGAGACGCTGACCTACGCCGAGCTGGACCGGCGCGCGAATGTGCTGGCGCGCAGGCTGATCAGCGACGGCGCGGGGCCGGAGACGCTGGTCGCGGTGATCCTGCCGCGGTCGCTGGATTTGGTCGTGGCGCTGCTGGCGGTGGTGAAGACGGGCGCGGGTTACGTGCCGGTGGACCCGACCTACCCGGCCGAGCGCATCGCCTACGTGCTCGCCGACTCCCGGCCGACCAGCGTGGTGCTCGACTCCACGGTGCAGGTCGAGGTGCCCGCCGGGCTGCCGTCGGTCGTGCTCGACGGATTCGCGGTGGAGACCGGCAACGTCGAGGACGCCGACGACGCCCCGATCACCAACGCCGACCGCAACTCCGCGCTCACGCCGGACAACGTCGCGTACGTGATCTACACCTCCGGCTCGACCGGCCGCCCGAAGGGCGTCGCGGTCGCGCACCGCAACGTGGTGCGGCTGTTCGCGAACACCGACCGCGACTTCGGTTTCGGACCCGACGACGTGTGGACGCTGTTCCACAGCTACGCCTTCGACTTCTCGGTGTGGGAGCTGTGGGGTCCGCTGCTGTTCGGCGGCACCCTCGTGGTGGTCGACTACTACACCTCGCGCTCGCCCGAGCAGTTCCTGGAACTGCTGCGCGCCGAGCGGGTCACGGTGCTCAACCAGACCCCGTCGGCGTTCTACCAGCTGGCCGAGGCCGACCGGAACGCCGCGCCCGACGCCGCCGCTCTGGCGCTGCGGTATGTGGTGTTCGGCGGTGAGGCGCTGGAGCTGCGCAGGCTGTCGGATTGGGTGGCGCGCCACGGCGACGGCACCGGCGCGACGGCTGGCACCGCGCCGCTGCTGGTCAACATGTACGGCATCACCGAGACCACGGTGCACGTGTCCTATCGCGCGCTGGACGCCGCGACCATCGCCGCCGCCTCCGGCAGCGTGGTCGGCCGCGCCATCGCCGGTCTGCGGGTGTACGTCCTCGACAGCAGGCTGCGCCCGGTGCCGGTCGGCGTCGCGGGCGAGATGTACGTGGCGGGCCCGCAATTGGCGCGCGGCTACCTCGGACGCCCGGATCTGTCGGCGACCCGCTTCGTCGCCGACCCGATGGGCGGCACGCCGGGTGGGCGGCTCTATCGCTCCGGCGACCTCGCCCGCTGGAACCGCTTCGGTGAACTCGAGTACCTGGGCCGCGCCGACGACCAGGTGAAGGTGCGCGGCTTCCGCATCGAACTCGGCGAGATCGAGTCCGCGATCCTCGCCCAGCCGGGCATCGCCCAAGCCGCGGTCATCGTGCGTGAGGACCAGCCCGGCGATCAGCGGATCGTCGCCTACGTGGTGTCCGAGCCGGATGCCGAACCCGTGCTGGACGCGGTGCGCGACGGCGCGGCCGCGCAACTGCCCGCCTACATGGTGCCCTCGGCCGTGGTGCGGCTGGAATGGATCCCGCTGACCGTCAACGGGAAGCTGGACCGTCGCGCGCTGCCCGCCCCGACGGCGACCTCGCGCGCGTTCCGCGCGCCGGTCACGCCGGTGCAGGAGACCGTGGCGGCGGTGTTCGCCGACGTGCTCGGCCTGGAGCGGGTCGGCGTGGACGACGACTTCTTCGACCTCGGCGGCAACTCGCTCATCGCGACCAGGGTGGTCGCCCGCATCGGCGCGGCGTTGGGGACGACGGTCGCGGTGCGCACCCTGTTCGAGGCCTCGACGGTGGAAGCGCTCGCCGCTCGGGTGGAATCGCACGCCGACGGCGCGGCCCGCGCCCGGCTCGTCGCCCGCGAGCGCGCGGCGGGCGAACTGGTGCCGCTGTCGTTCGCGCAGCAGCGCATGTGGTTCCTGAACAAGTACGACACCTCCTCGGCGGCCTACAACCTGCCGATCGCCATCAGGCTCACCGGCGCGCTGGACGTCGAAGCGCTGCGGCTGGCGGTGGCCGATGTGGTGCGCAGGCACGAATCGCTGCGCACCCGTTACCCCGAGCACGGCGGCACCCCGGTCCAGGTGATCGTGCCCGCCGAGGACATCGCCCTGGATCTGCGTCCCGTGGCGGTGGACCCGGCGCGGTTGATCGAGACGGTGACCGAGTTCGTCACCACCGGATTCGACGTGGCCGAACAGGTTCCGCTGCGCACCCGGCTGTACGCGGCCGGGCCGGACGAGCATGTGCTCGTCGTGGTGGTGCACCACATCGCGGCCGACGGTTTCTCGATGGGACCGTTGACCCGCGACGTGATGGCCGCCTACACCGCGCGCAGCACCGGCAGCGCTCCCGGCTGGGCGCCGCTTGCGGTGCAGTACGCCGACTTCGCGGTGTGGCAGCGCGAGATCCTCGGGTCCGAGGACGATTCCGACTCCCTGCTGGCGAAGCAGGTCGCCTACTGGCGGCACGCGCTCGACGACATCCCCGACGAACTGGCCCTGCCCACCGACCGCCCGCGTCCGGCCGTCGCCTCGCACCGCGGCGCGACGTTGCACCGCGAGCTGTCCGGTGAACTGGTCGCCGCACTCGAGGAGATCGCGCGGCAGCGCGGCGCGTCGCTGTTCATGGTGATGCACGGCGCGCTGGCGGTGCTGCTGGCGCGGCTGTCGGGCAGCGACGATGTCGCGGTCGGCACCCCGGTCGCGGGCCGCGGCGAGGCCGCGCTCGACGACCTGGTCGGCATGTTCGTCAACACGCTGGTGCTGCGCACGGGAATCGAGCCGGGCGAGTCGTTCGCCGACCTGCTCGGCCGGGTGCGCCGCACCGACCTGGACGCCTACGGCAACGCCGACGTGCCGTTCGAGCGGCTGGTGGAACTGCTCGCGCCGGAGCGCTCGCAGGCCCGCAACCCGCTGTTCCAGGTGATGCTGGCGTTCCAGAACTTGGAGCGCACCACCCTGGAACTGCCGGGGCTTTCGGTGTCCGCGCTGGACCTGGAAGAGAACGTCGCGCGCTTCGACCTGCAGTTCACCCTCGCCGAGCGCGGCGAAACCGGTTCCGGCGCCATGGCTTTGGCGCTCACCTACGCCACCGAGCTGTTCGACGAGCCGACCGCCGCGGCCATCGTGGATCGCTGGGAGCGTGTGCTCGCCGCGGTGGCGGCCGATCCGTCGGTCGCCGTCGGCGCGATCGACGTGCTCGACGCCGCCGAGCGCGCCGACCTGGTCGCGCGCACCGGCGCGCCCGCCACACCCGCGCGGACGCTGCCGGACCTGATCGCCGAAGCCGCCGCCATCGATCCCGAGGCGCCCGCCGTGGTGTTCCAGGGGAGAAGTGTGTCCTATGGCGAGCTGGACGCGCGGTCGAACCGCTTGGCCCGCTTGCTGATCGAGCGCGGTATCGGCACCGAGGATCTGGTGGCGGTCGCCGTGCCGCGCTCGGACGAGTCGTACTTCGCCGAGTGGGCGGTGTCGAAGTCCGGCGGCGCGTTCGTGCCGATCGACCCGGCCTATCCGGCCGACCGCATCGCGCACATGGTCACCGACTCCGGTTCCCCGATCGGCCTGACCGTGGCGTCGGTGCGCGCCGAACTGCCGGAATCGGTCGAGTGGCTGGTACTCGACGAACTGGATCTCGACGGGTTCGACAGCGCCCCGGTGACCGACGGCGATCGGGTGCGTCCGGTGCGGCCGGAGCACCCGGCCTACGTCATCTACACCTCCGGTTCCACCGGCGTGCCCAAGGGCGTCGTGGTCACCCACGCCGGTCTCGCGAACTTCCGCGACGAGCAGAACGCCCGCTACGACGTCGACTCCGACACGCGCGCACTGCATTTCGCCTCGCCCAGCTTCGACGCCTCGATCCTGGAGTTCCTGCTCGCGATCGGCCGCGGCGGCGCCTTGGTGGTCTGCCCGCCCGGCGTGTACGGCGGCGAGGAACTGTCCGAGCTGATCCGCGCCGAGCGGGTCACGCACGCCTTCATCACCCCGTCGGTGCTCGCGTCGCTGGATTCGGCCGCGCTGGCAGGCATGCGGGTGATCGTGGCGGGCGGCGAGGCCGTGCCGGCCGATCTGGTCACCAAGTGGGGTGGCGCGCCGGACGGTTCGGGCCGCCGCTTCCACAACGGTTACGGCCCGACCGAAACCACGATCATGACCAACATCAGCGACGCGCTCGCGCCCGGCGACCGGGTCACCATCGGTGGCCCGACCCGCGGCATGCAGTCGCTGATCCTGGACGCCCAGCTCAGGCCCGTTCCGGTGGGTGTCGCGGGTGAGCTGTATCTGTCGGGCGTCCAGCTGGCGCGCGGCTACCACGCCCGCCCCGGCCTGTCGGCGGAACGGTTCGTCGCCAACCCGTACGTGCCCGGCGCGCGGATGTACCGCACCGGCGACGTGGTGCGCTGGATCCGGGTCGGGCACTCCGCGGGCTCCGCGCCCGCTGGAGGAGTCGAATCGCTTGTTGTCGAATACGTAGGCCGCTCCGACTTCCAGGTGAAGGTGCGCGGTTTCCGCATCGAACTCGGCGAGATCGACGCCGCGCTCGCCTCGCACGAGACCGTCGACTTCGCCGTCACCGTGGGCCACAAGAGCGCCGCGGGCGCCGTGTCGCTGGTGTCGTACGTCGTTGCCGCGCAAGGTCATTCGATCGACGTCGCGGCGCTGACCGCGCACGTCGAGGAGCGCCTGCCCGCCTACATGGTGCCCTCGTCGATCATGGTGATCGACCATGTGCCGCTCACCCCGGTGGGCAAGCTGGACCGTAAGGCGCTGCCGGAACCCGTGTTCGCGACCGAGGTCGTGTTCCGTGCGGCGCGCACGCCGGTCGAGCAGACCATCGCGGAAGTGTTCGCCGAGGTGCTCGGCGTGGAGCGGGTCGGCGTGGACGACTCCTTCTTCGCGCTCGGCGGCGACAGCATCGTCTCCATCCAGTTGGTGTCGCGGGCCAAGGCGCGCGGCGTGGTGTTCACGCCGCGGCACGTGTTCGAGCAGCGCACGGTGGCGGGTCTGGCGTCGGTCGCGGAGACCACCGAGGCGGCCGAGGCGTCGGCGACGACGCTGGCCGAGCCGCCGGGCGGCGGCATCGGCGCTATGCCGTTGACGCCGGTGGTGCGGTTCATGGCCGAGCGGCGCGGCTCGTTCGGCCGGTTCAATCAGACGCTGGCGCTGGAACTGCCGATCGGCATCGATCGGGCGGGCATCGCCGCGACGGTCGGCGCGGTGATCGATCGCCACGACATGCTGCGCGCGAGCCTGCGCCGCGACGGCGACGACTGGGTGGTGGAGACCGCCGCGCCGGGCACGGTCGCGGTGGACGCGCTGATCGATCGCACCGAGTTCGACGCGAACGTCACCGACGCCGACCTGGTCGAGATCGCCTCGGCCGCACTGGACGAGTCGCTGGACCGGCTCGATCCGGCCGCGGGCGTGGTCATCCGGTTCGTCTGGCTCGAGCCGGATTCCGCCGAGCGCGCCGGACGCCTGATCGTCGTCGCCCACCACTTGGTGGTGGACGGCGTCTCCTGGCGCATCCTGGTGCCCGACTTCGTCGCCGCGTGGGGGCAGCGCACCGCCGGGCAGACGCCCGAGTTGGTCGCCCCGGCCACGTCGATGCGGGCGTGGGCGCACGCGCTGGAGCGCGAGGCGGTCAGCCCGGAGCGGGTGGCCGAACTGGACTACTGGCGTTCGGTAGTCGGTACGGCCGATCCGCTGCTGACCGAGCGTGCGATGGATCCGGCTCTCGACACCTCGGGCGTCATCGAGAAGCATCAGGTCGAGGTGTCCGCCGAGGTCACCAAGGCCCTGCTCACCACGGTTCCGGCGCTGTTCCACGGCGGTGTGAACGACGGCCTGCTGACCGCGCTGGCGCTGGCCACCGCCAAGTGGCGGGCGCGGCGGGTTGCCGCTCGCGGCGAGGATTCGCTGCTGATCCGCTTGGAGGGTCACGGCCGCGAGGAAGACGTGGTGCCGGGTGCGGATCTGTCGCGCACCGTCGGCTGGTTCACCGCGATCTACCCGGTCGCCTTCGACCTGTCCGGCATCGACGTCGACGCCGCGTTCACCGGCGGCCCCGCGCTGGGCGCGGCCGTGAAAGCGGTCAAGGAGCAGTTGCTGTCGGTGCCCGACAAGGGCATCGGCTACGGCCTGCTGCGGTACCTGAACACCGAGACCGCGGCCGAGTTGCCGCGTGAGCTGCCCGGCCAGGTGAGCTTCAACTACCTGGGCCGCGTCTCCGAGGGTGACGTGCCGGAGTCGCTGCGCGGCTTCGGCTGGATCCCCGCGCCGGAACTCGGCGCGCTGGGCGGGGCCTACGACGCGGACATGCCCGCGATGGCGCCCTTGGACGTGAACGCGATCGTGGTCGGCGACAAGCTGACCGCCAACATCGGCTACCCGTCGACCCTGCTGTCGGCCGCCGAAGTGCGCGAGTTCGGCGAACTGTGGACCGCCGCGCTGGAAGCTGTCGCGCGGCACGCCAATTCGGCGGGCGCGGGCGGGCATACGCCGTCGGACTTCGCGCTGGTGCGCAGCACGCAGCGCGACATCGACGTCTGGGAGCGGCGCTTCCCGGCGCTGGCCGACGTGTGGCCGCTGTCGGCGTTGCAGGCCGGTCTGCTGTTCCACGCCCGCCTCGCGGCGACCTCGGTGGACGTGTACACCGCGCAGGCGGTGCTGACGCTCACCGGCCGGGTGGACGCCGCCCGGTTGCGCGCGGCCGCACAGGCTCTGGTGGACCGCTACGAGAACCTGCGCACCGCGTTCGTCAGCGACCACGACGGCAACCCGGTGCAGATCGTGCTGGACAGCGTCCGGGTGGCGTGGGCCGAGCACGACCGGATCGAATCCGGTGCGGCCGACGACCTGATCGAGGCCGATCGCATGAGCCGGTTCGACCTGGCCGCGCCGCCGCTGATCCGGTTCACGCTGATCCAGGTCGCGGCCGACCGCTGGCAGTTCGTGGTGTCCAACCACCACATCCTGCTCGACGGCTGGTCCATGCCGCTGCTCATGCGGGATCTGCTGGTGCTCTACGCCGTGCACGCGGACGTCTCCGCGCTGCCCGCGGTGCGGTCCTACCGGCACTTCCTGGACTGGACCCGGCAGCAGGATCAGGCGGCGTCGCTGGCCGCGTGGGCGCACGCGCTGCGCGGCGTCGGCGAGCCGACCCTGCTGGCGCGGCCGGACGCCGGTCGCGAGATCACCTCGCTGTCCGGCGAGTACTTCTTCGACCTGGACGAGGCGACCACCGCGCGGCTGACCGCGCTGGCCGGCTCGCTGGGCGTCACCCCGAACACCGTGTTGCAGACGGCGTGGGGCATTCTCGTCGGCCGCATGACCAGCCGCGACGACGTGCTGTTCGGCACCACCGTCTCCGGTCGTCCCGCGCAGCTGTCCGGCGTGGAGGCGATGGTCGGCCTGTTCATCAACACCGTGCCGGTGCGGGTGCGTTTCGATCCGTCGGAGTCCGTGCGCGACCTGCTGGTCCGCACTCAGGGCGAGCAGGCCGACCTGCTCGACCACCACTACGTGGGCCTGGCCGACATCCAGGCCGTCGCGGGCGTCGGCGGGCTGTTCGACACCCTGGTGGTGTTCGAGTCCTACCCGGTCGACGCCGCGGGCTTGCAGGCGCAGGCGGCGGACATCGACGGCATGGCCGTGGTCGGCCTGGACGCGGCCGACGCCACGCACTACCCGCTGACCCTGATCGCGCAGCTGGATTCGCGGCTGCGGGTGCGCGCGGGCTACCTGCGAGACCTGTTCGACGAGCAGACGGTGCGCCGCATCGCCGACCGCTTGGTCCGGGTGCTCACCGCGATCACCGCCGAACCCGAGGCGGTGGTCGGCGACATCGAGCTGCTGGATGCCGCCGAGCGCGAGCTCGTGGTGTCCGGGTGGAACGACACCGCGCATCCGGTGGACACCGGCGCGACGTTGGTGTCGATGTTCTACGACCAGGTCGAACGCACTCCGGACGCGACGGCGGTCACGTTCGAGGGGACAAGTCTGTCCTACGCCGAGTTCTCTTGGCGGGTGAACCAGCTGGCGCGCTGGCTGATCGCGCGCGGTGTGGGCGCGGAATCGTTTGTGGCGCTGGGTATGCGGCGCTCGATCGATTTGGTGGTCGGCATGTACGCCGTCGCCGTGGCCGGTGGTTCGTATGTTCCGCTGGATCCGGATCACCCGGCCGAGCGCACGGAATACATCCTCGGCACGGCCGACCCGGTGTGTGTGCTGACCTCCGGTAGCGATCTGGACATCGACACCGCGCAGGTGCGCATCGATCTGCTCGATCTGAAGGGTCTGTCCGAGGCCCCGGTCACCGACGCGGATCGTCGTGCGCCGCTGCTTCCGTCGAACACCGCCTACGTGATCTTCACGTCCGGTTCGACGGGTCGTCCGAAGGGTGTGGCGGTTTCGCATTCGGCGATCGTCAACCGCCTGGTGTGGATGCAGACGGCCTACCAGTTGACCGGCGCTGATGTGGTGTTGCAGAAGACTCCTGCGACCTTCGATGTGTCTGTGTGGGAATTCTTCTGGCCGTTGCAGATCGGTGCCCGCCTGGTCGTGGCGAAGCCGGACGGGCATCGCGACCCGGCCTACCTCGCCGAGATCATCAGCGCCGAAAAGGTGACCGTCACCCACTTCGTGCCCTCGATGCTCGCGGTATTCGTCGCCGATGCCGCCGCCGCGCAGTGCGATTCGCTGCGACTGGTGTTCGCTTCGGGTGAGGCGTTGCCACCCAAGCCCGCGCACCGCCTGCGCGAGCTGACCGGCGCGGCCTTGCACAACCTGTACGGCCCGACCGAAGCGGCGGTCGACGTCACCTTCCACGAGGTCGTCGACGCCGACACCGAGACGGTGCCGATCGGTGCTCCGGTGTTCAACACGCAGGTTTTCGTGCTGGACGCGCGCTTGCGTCCGGTCCCCGTTGGTGTCGCGGGTGAGCTGTACCTCGCGGGTGTTCAGCTGGCGCGGGGTTACGTCGCGCGTCCGGATCTGACGAGTGACCGGTTCGTCGCCAACCCGTACGGGGAGCCCGGCGCGCGGATGTACCGCACCGGCGACCTGGTGGCGTGGACCGAACACGGCGAGCTGGAGTACCTGGGCCGCACCGACTTCCAGGTGAAACTGCGTGGTCTGCGTATCGAACTCGGGGAGATCGAGCAGGCGCTGACCGGCCTGGAGGAAATCGCGCAAGCCGTCGTCGTGGTGCGCTCCGACGCACACGCGGGCGATCAGCTCGTCGCGTACGTCATCCCCGCGCCGGACGCCGCGCTGGACACCGACCTGGTGCGCGAGGACCTCGGTCGGCAGCTGCCCGCGTACATGGTGCCCTCGATCGTGATGGCGCTGGAGGAGTTCCCGCTCAACGCTTCGGGCAAGCTGGACCGCAAGGCGCTGCCCGCGCCGGTGTTCGAGGCCGCGGTGTTCCGCGCGCCGACCACGCCGGTCGAGGAGATCGTCGCCGCCACCTTCGCCGACGTGCTCGGCCTCGAGCGGGTGGGTCTGGACGACGACTTCTTCGCCCTCGGCGGCAACTCGCTGTCGGCCACCCAGGTCGCCGCGAGGCTGTCGGCCGCGCTGGACACCGACCTCGGCGTGCGCGAGCTGTTCGAGGCCTCCACCGTGGTCGCTTTGGCGGCGCGCGCGGAGACCAAGGCGGGTGTGGGCGGTCGTGCGCCGCTGGCGCCGCAGCAGCGGCCGGAGCTGGTGCCGCTGTCGCTGGCCCAGCAGCGCATGTGGTTCCTCAACCGCTTCGACCCCGACTCGGCGGTGGACAACATCCCGGCCGCGGTGCGGCTGTCGGGCCTGCTGGACCGGCAGGCGTTGCAGATCGCCGTCGCCGACGTGCTGGCCCGCCACGAGTCGCTGCGCACCTTCTACCCCGAGGTGGACGGCGCGGCGCGGCAGCAGATCGTGGCCACGGCCAAGGTCATCCCGGACCTGACGCCGGTCGACGTCACCGAAGCCGAACTGCCCGAGCGGCTTTCGCGGCTGATCGGCACGGCCTTCGACGTCACCGCCGAGGTGCCCTTCCGCGCCAGGCTGTTCGAGATCAGTCCCACCGAGCACGTGCTCGCCCTGGTGGTGCACCACATCTCGGCCGACGGTTTCTCCATGGGCCCGCTGACCCGCGACGTGATGACCGCCTACGGCGCCCGCGTCGACGGCGGCGAGCCCGCCTGGCGTCCGCTGGAGGTCCAGTACGCCGACTTCGCGCTGTGGCAGCGTCAGGTGCTCGGCGCCGAGGACGATCCGGCTTCGGTGATCGCCGAGCAGATCTCGTTCTGGTCGGACTCGCTGCGCGGGCTGCCCGAGCAGCTGGATCTGCCGTCGGATCGGCCGCGTCCCGCGGTCGCCTCCGGTCGCGGCGCCACGCACGTCTTCGAGATCGACGCGCAGACCCACGCTCAGCTCACCGAACTGGCCCGCACCAGGGGCGCGACGCTGTTCATGGTCGCGCACACCGCGCTGGCCGTGCTGCTGTCGCGACTGTCCGGCGAGGACGACATCGCGATCGGCACCCCGGTCGCCGGACGTGGCGAGCGCGCGCTCGACGACCTGATCGGCATGTTCGTCAACACCCTCGTGTTGCGGACCCCGGTCCAGTCCGGTGCGACGTTCACCGAGTTGCTGCGTGCGGTGCGCGCCACCGACATCGCCGCGTTCGGGCACGCGGACCTGCCGTTCGAGCGGCTGGTGGAGATCCTGAACCCGGCGCGCTCGCAGGCGCGCCACCCGTTGTTCCAGGTGATGCTGTCGTTCCAGAACACCGGCCAGAACAGCCTGGAGCTGCCGGGGCTGACGGTGAGCGGTGTCGAATTGCCGATCGACGTCGCCAAGTTCGACCTGCAACTGGTGCTGTCCGAACGCGACGCCGAGAATTCCGCGGGCGCGAACCCCGCGGGCATCGCGGCCGAGCTGATCTACGCCACCGACCTGTTCGACCCGGCCACCATGGCCGATTTCGGGCGGCGCTTCGGCCGGTTGCTGAAGGCCGTCGCCGCCGAGCCGGACCGGCCCATCGGCGATCTCACGCTGCTGGACGAGCCGGAGACCGAACAGGCGCTGCGCGGCTGGAACGACACCGCCCGCGACCTCGGCCCGGCGAGCACGCTGGTCGAGGAGTTCGCCGCGCAGGCCGCGGCGACGCCGGACGCGGTCGCGGTGATCGATCCGGCCACCGGGACGCAGCTCTCCTACGCCGAATTCGCCGCGCGCGTGCGGCGATTGGCGCGTCGACTCATCGAAGCCGGTGTGGGTCCGGAGACGCTGGTCGCCCTTGGCCTGCGCCGCTCGGTGGACCTGGTCGTGGCCGCTTACGCGGTGCAGGCGGCGGGTGGCGGCTATGTGCCGCTGGATCTCGACCAGCCCGCCGACCGCGTGCACTACGTGCTCGACTCGGCCGACCCGGTCTGCGTGCTGACCACCGCGAGCGACGCGTTCGACGGCGCGGGCCGCGCGACACTGCGCATCGACGAGCTGGACCTGTCCGGTTACGCGGACGACCCGGTCACCGACGCCGAGCGCATCGCGCCGCTGCGCCCGCAGCACCCGGCGTACGTGATCTTCACCTCCGGCTCCACCGGCCGCCCCAAGGGCGTCGCCGTGCCGCACGCCGCGGTCGTCAACCAGATCCGCTGGATCACCGGCGAATACGGCATCGACGCCGACGACGTGGTGCTGTTCAAGACCCCCGCCACCTTCGACGTGTCGGTGTGGGAGCTGTTCGGCCCGCTGAGCACCGGCGGCCGGATCGTGGTGGCGAGCCCGGACGGGCACCGCGACCCTCAGTACCTGGCCGAGGTGATCGCGGCCGAGCGGGTCACGATGACCTCGTTCGTGCCGTCGATGCTGAGCGTCTTCGCGGGCTCCATCGACCCGGCCGACGCCGACGCGCTCGCCTCGCTGCGCACGCTGTTCGTCGCCGGTGAGGCGTTCACAGCCGACGCGGTGGTGGCGATCCGCCGCGTCAGCGACGCCGCGCTGTACAACCTGTACGGACCTACCGAGTTCACCGTGCACGCCACGCACGCACCTGTAGCCGAGCAGGTGGACGGGGCGGTGCCGATCGGCCTGCCGGTGTGGAACGCGCAGGCGTACGTGCTGGATTCGCGTCTGCACCCGGTGCCTTCGAACGTCGCGGGTGAGCTGTACCTCGCGGGCGATCAGCTGGCGCGCGGCTACTTCGGTCGCACGGACCTCACCGCCGATCGCTTCGTGGCCAACCCGTACGGCGCGCCCGGTGCTCGGATGTACCGCACCGGCGACTTGGTGCGCCGGGACGACACCGGCGCCATCGAGTACCTGGGCCGCACCGACTTCCAGGTGAAACTGCGTGGTCTGCGCATCGAGCTCGGCGAGATCGAGACCGCGTTGACGGCGCACGAATCGGTCGCGCAGTCGGTCGCGCTGGTGCGTTCGGACGCGCGCACCGGCGACCAGCTGGTGGGTTATGTGGTGCCGGCGAACGGCGCGACGCTGGACGTCGAGGCGTTGCGCGCGCATCTGTCCGCGCAGCTGCCGTCCTACATGGTGCCCGCCGCGATCGTGGTGCTGGATGCCATGCCGTTGAACCCGAACGGCAAGCTGGATCGCCGCGCGCTGCCCGAGCCGGTCTTCGAGGCGCGGGAGTTCCGTGCGCCGTCCACGCCGGTGGAGGAGATCGTCGCCGATGTCTTCGCCGAGGTGCTCGGCCTGGCACAGGCCGAACGCGCGGTCGGCTTGGACGACGACTTCTTCGACCTGGGCGGCAACTCGCTGATCGCCACCCAGGTGGTGGCCCGGCTCGGCGCCGCGCTGGACACCAGGATCCCGGTCCGCACGCTGTTCGAGGCGCCGACCGTGGCGGCGTTGGCCGTGCGGGTGGAGGCGCACCAGGGCACCGGCCGCCGCCGGGAACTCGCCGCGGGCCCGCGCCCGTCGAAGATCCCGCTGTCGCTGGCCCAGCAGCGCATGTGGTTCCTGAACCGGTTCGACAACCAGACCGCGGTGAACAACATCCCGCTCGCGGTCCGGCTCACCGGAACTCTGGACACCGAGGCGCTGCGCCAGGCCGTGGCCGACGTGGTCGACCGGCACGAGGTGCTGCGGACGGTGTACCCGGAGACCGCCGACGGCCAGGGCGTGCAGGTCGTGCTGCCCGCCGGGCACAGCGCGGTCGACCTCACCCCGATCGAGGTGTCCGAGGCCGAGATCTCCGAGCGGATCAGCGAACTGGTGCTGACCGGCTTCGACGTCACCGCCGAGGTCCCGGTGCGCGCCGCGCTGTTCCGCATCGCGGGCTCGATGGACGGCTCGCAGCCCGACACCCACGTGCTGGTGTTCGTGGTGCACCACATCTCCGGCGACGGCTGGTCGGTGCGCCCGCTGGCACGCGACGTGATGGTGGCCTACTCGGCGCGTTCGCGCGGCGAGGCGCCCGCGTGGGCTCCGCTGCCGGTGCAGTACGCCGATTACGCGCTGTGGCAGCGCGAGACGCTGGGGTCGGAGGGCGATCCCGCCTCGCTGATCGCCCAGCAGGTCGCGTTCTGGTCCGACTCCCTGGCCGGGCTGCCGGATCAGCTGGATCTGCCGTCGGACCGCTCGCGTCCGGCGGTGGCGTCCAACCGCGGCGGCGTGTACGAGTTCGCGCTCGACGCGCAGCTGCTGCGCGAGCTGAACGCGCTGGCCCGCGCGAACGGCGCCAGCCTGTTCATGGTGGTGCACGCGGCGTTCGCCGCCTTGCTGGCCCGGTTGTCCGGCAGCGACGACATCGCCATCGGCACCGCGGTCGCGGGCCGTGGCGAGGCGGTGCTCGACGACGCCATCGGTATGTTCGTCAACACGCTGGTGCTGCGCAGCGCGGTCGATCCCGCGATCGCGTTCACCGAATTGCTTGCGCGCACCAAGGACACCGACCTCGCGGCGTTCGCGCACGCGGACCTGCCGTTCGAGCGGCTGGTGGAGATCCTGAACCCGGCGCGCTCGCAGGCGCGGCATCCGCTGTTCCAGGTGATGCTGTCGTTCCAGAACACCGGTGAGGCCACCTTCGAGCTGCCCGGCCTGGAAGTGGCCGGGGTGCCGCTGGACGTGGTGACCGCCAAGTTCGACCTGCACCTCAACCTCGCCGACCGGTTCGACGCCTCGGGCTCGGCAGACGGCATGACCGCCGAATTCGCTTACGCCACCGACATGTTCGACTCCGACACCATCGCGGGCGTCGCGTCGCGGCTGGTCCGGATGCTGACGGCGATAGCCGCCGATCCGTCCGTGGCCGTCGGCGATGTCGAGTTGCTCGACAGCGTCGAGCGCACCGAGGTGCTCGAGCGGTGGAACGACACCGCGCACCCGGTCGACCCGGACGCCACCCTGGTGTCGATGTTCGCCGCGCAGCTGGCGCGGACCCCGGACGCGACCGCCGTGACGTTCGAGGGGACGAGTCTGTCCTACGCCGAGTTCGCCGCTAGGGTGAACCGCCTGGCCCGGCACCTCATCTCGCTGGGCGTCGGCCCGGACTCGATGGTCGCGCTGGGCATGCGCCGCTCGATCGAGCTGGTGGTCGGCATGTACGCGGTGAGCGTCGCCGGTGGCGCGTACGTGCCGCTGGATCCGGACCATCCGGCCGACCGCACCCGCTACGTGCTCGACACCGCGCAGCCGGTGTGCGTGCTCACCACTTCGCGCGACGAGTTCGACGCGGGCGCTACCCCGGCGATCGAGATCGATGTGGTCTCGCTGGCCGGGTACTCCGACGAGCCGGTCACCGATGCGGATCGCCGTGCGCCGCTGCGCCCGTCGAACACCGCGTACGTGATCTTCACCTCCGGTTCGACCGGCCGCCCGAAGGGTGTGGCGGTCTCGCACGCCGCGATCGTCAACCGTCTGGTGTGGATGCAAGACGAGTACGGCCTCGACGACACCGACGTGGTGTTGCAGAAGACCCCGGCCACGTTCGACGTGTCGGTGTGGGAGTTCTTCTGGCCCTTGCAGGTCGGCGCGCGCCTGGTCGTCGCGAAGCCCGACGGCCATCGCGACCCGGCCTACCTCGTGCAGGTCGTCACCGGCGAGCGGGTCACCACGGCGCACTTCGTGCCGTCGATGCTGTCGGTGTTCGTGGCCGAGGAACGCGCCGACGAATGCACCAGTCTGCGCAACGTCTTCGCCTCCGGTGAGGCGCTGCCCGCCGCCACCGCGCAGCGGATGCAGGAACTCACCGGCGCGCTGCTGCACAACCTGTACGGCCCGACCGAGGCCGCGGTCGACGTCACCTATCACGAGGTGACCGAGGCCGACACGGTGTCGGTGCCGATCGGCGCTCCCGTGTTCAACACACAGGTGTACGTGCTGGATTCGCGCCTGCACCCGGTGCCGGTGGGTGTCGCGGGTGAGCTGTATCTCGCGGGCGTGCAATTGGCCCGCGGCTACGTCGCGCGTCCCGATCTGACCGCTGACCGGTTCGTGGCCAACCCGTACGGCGCGCCGGGCGAGCGGATGTACCGCACCGGCGACCTCGTCTCCTGGACCGACAAGGGCGAACTGGAGTACCTGGGCCGCACCGACTTCCAGGTGAAGCTGCGCGGTCTGCGCATCGAGCTGGGCGAGATCGAGTCGGCGCTCACCGCGCTGGACTCGATCGCCCAGGCCGTGGTCGTGGTGCGCTCGGACGAGCGGCTGGGCGACCAGTTGGTGGCGTACGTCATCGCGACCGCGGGCCGCTCGGTGGACATCGAGGGCGTGCGTTCCGAACTCGGCGGCGAGCTGCCCGCGTACATGGTGCCGTCGGCGTTCGTCGTGCTGGACGCGTTCCCGCTGAACGCCTCCGGCAAGCTGGACCGTAAGGCGCTGCCCGCGCCGGTGTTCGAGGCCAAGGTGTTCCGCGCGCCGTCCACCCCGATCGAGGAGATCGTGGCGGGCACTTTCGGCGACGTGCTCGGTGTCGCGCGGGTCGGCCTGGACGACGACTTCTTCGAACTCGGCGGCAACTCGCTGCTGGCCACCCAGGTGACCGCGCGGCTGGGCGCCGCGCTGGACACCCAGCTGGCGGTGCGCGACCTGTTCGAGGCGTCCACCGTGGTGGCGTTGGCCGCCAGGGTGGAGCGCAACGCCGGGTCCGGCCGGGCCCGGCCGCGCCTGGAGGCGGGGGAGCGCCCGGCGCGTATCCCGCTCTCGCCCGCGCAGCAGCGGTACTGGTTCCTCAACCAGTTCGACACGGCCACTTCGGCGGTGGACAACATCCCGCTGGCCGTCCGGCTGTCCGGCACGCTGGAGGTGGCCGCGCTGGAGCAGGCCATCGGCGACGTGTTCGCCCGCCACGAGGTGCTGCGCACCACCTACCCGCGCTCGGCGGAGGGCCCGCACCAGGTGATCCGCCCGGCCGACCGGTCCGCGGCGGCGCTCACCCCGATCGACGTGGCCGAGGAAGACCTGCTCGGCGCCGTCATCGGGTTCGCGCTGACCACCTTCGACGTCACCGTGGAGGTGCCGTTGGCGGTGGCGCTGTTCCGCATCGCGGACAACGACCATGTACTGGCGTTCACCGTCCATCACGTCGCGGCCGACGGCTCGTCGATGGGCCCGCTGGCGCGTGACGTTATGGCCGCCTACGTGGCCCGGGTGCAGGGCGAGGCGCCGCAGTGGCAGCCGCTGCCGGTGCAGTACGCCGACTACGCGCTGTGGCAGCGCGCGGTGCTCGGATCCGAGGACGATCCGGAATCGCTGGCCGCGCAGCAGGTGGCGTACTGGCGCCAGGCGCTGGCGGATCTGCCCGATCAGCTGGAACTGCCCGCCGACCGGCCGCGCCCGCCCGCGCAGTCGTTCCAGGGCAAGGCGATCCGCTTCGAGATCGACCCGCAGCGGCACGCCCGCCTGCACGAACTGGCGCGCGCGCACAACGCGTCGCTGTTCATGGTGGTGCACGCGGCGCTGGCGGTGCTGCTGTCGCGGTTGTCGGGCACCGACGACATCGCGGTCGGCACCCCGATCGCCGGTCGCGGCGAACGCGAACTCGACGACCTGATCGGCATGTTCGTCAACACCTTGGTGTTCCGCACCCGGGTGGCGTCCGGCGAGCGCTTCGCCGACCTGCTCGGCGACGTCAAGGAACGCGACCTGGAGGCGTTCGCCAACGCCGACGTGCCGTTCGAGCGCCTGGTCGAGGTGCTCAACCCGGTGCGCTCGACCGCGCGCAACCCGCTGTTCCAGGTGGGCCTGTCGTTCCAGAACCTGGCCGAGACCACCTTCGAGCTGCCCGGCCTGACGGTGAGCGCGGTCAACTTCGACTCGCAGCTGGCCAAGACCGACCTGCACGTCACGCTGTACGACCGGTACGCCGACGACGGCACGCCCGCCGAGATCATCACCGAATTCGGCTACGCCACCGACCTGTTCGACGAGGACACGGTGCAGGGCTTCGCCGACCGGTTCCTGCGGGTGCTCGACGCGGTGGCGGCCGACGCCACGGTGCGGGTGGGCGAGATCGACCTGCTCGCGGCCGAGGAGAGCGAGCGCATCCTCACCGCGTGGAACGCCACCGAGCACGAGGTCGACCAGACCGCGACGCTGGTGTCCTTGCTGGACGCCACGGTGGCCGCCACCCCGGCGGCCGTGGCGCTGGTCGCCGACGAGCCGACCGGCCGTCGCGAGCTGACCTACGCCGGGCTGGACGCGCGGGTCAACCGACTGGCCCGGTACCTGATCGGCCGCGGCGTCGGCCCGGAGGACCGGGTCGCGCTGGCGATCCGCCGCAGCAGCGACCTCGTGATCGCCATGTACGCGGTCGCGAAGGCCGGTGCGGCGTACGTGCCGATCGATCCGGATCAGCCCGCCGAGCGGACCGACTACATCCTTGGCACCGCCGCGCCGGTGTGCGTGCTGACCACCGGCCGGGACGGGTTCCACACCGCGGCGGCCGATGTCGTGCAGATCGACGGGCTCGACCTCGCCGAGTACCCGACGGCTCCGGTGACCGCGGCCGAGCGCACGGGTGCGCTGACCCCGGCGAACACCGCGTACGTGATCTTCACGTCCGGTTCCACCGGTCAGCCGAAGGGCGTCGCGGTCCCGCACGCGGCGATCGCCAACCAGTTGCAGTGGGAGACATCTGTCTTCGAGCTGGGCGCGGACGACGCGGTGCTGCTGAAGACGGCGGCGACCTTCGACCTCTCGGTGTGGGAGTTCTGGTCGGCCGCGGTTTCCGGCGGCCGCCTGGTGATCTCGTCCGCCGACGGGCATCGCGACCCGGCGTACCTGAACGAGCTGATGCGCGCCACCGGCGTCACCACGCTGCACGTGGTGCCGTCCATGCTGGACGCGCTGCTCACCGAATCCGGTGGCCGCCTGTCGGACTCGCTGCGGCGGGTGCTGGCCATCGGTGAGGCGCTGCCCGCCGCGACCGCCCAGCGGTTGCGCCGCAACAACGCCGCCGAACTGCACAACCTCTACGGTCCGACCGAGGCGGCGGTGTCGATCACAAGCCACCTGGTCACCGATGCCGACGAGGCGTCGGTGTCGATCGGCGCGCCGGAGTGGAACAGCCGGGTCTACGTGCTGGACTCGCGACTGCGGCCGGTGCCGGTCGGCGTCTCCGGTGAGCTGTACCTGGCCGGTGCGCAGTTGGCGCGCGGGTACTTCGGTCGTGCGGACCTGACCGCGGACCGGTTCGTCGCCGACCCGTTCGGCGCGGCGGGCGACCGGATGTACCGCACCGGCGACCTGGTGGCCTGGAGCGCCACCGGCGAGCTGGACTACCGCGGCCGCACCGACTTCCAGGTGAAGATCCGCGGCTTCCGTATCGAGCTCGGCGAGATCGAGGCCGCGTTGCTGCGGCAGGACGCGGTGAGCGCCGCGGCCGTCGTCGCGCACACCGATCCGAGCATCGGCGACCGGCTGGTCGCCTACGTGGTGACCCGCACGGGCGCGCTGGACAAGCGGGCCCTGCAGTCCGCGCTGTCGGCCGAGCTGCCGTCGTACATGGTGCCGTCGATGCTGATCGGGCTGGAGGCGTTGCCGCTCAACGCCAACGGCAAGCTGGACCGCAAGGCGCTGCCGGAGCCCACCTTCGAGAAGGCGGTGTTCCGCGCGCCGGTCACGCCGATCGAGCAGATCGTGGCGAACACCTTCGCCGAGGTGCTGCGGCTGTCCGATCGCGAAGGCGGTGAGGCCAAGCGTCTCGGCCTGGACGACGACTTCTTCGCCTGGGGCGGTAACTCGCTGCTGGCCACGCAGGTCGCCGCCCGCCTGGGTGAGGCGCTCAACACGCGGGTGCCGGTGCGTCTGCTGTTCGAGGCGTCCACCGTCGCCGCGCTGGCGGTGCGGGTGGAGCAGCACGCCGACATGGGCGGCCGCCGTGCTCTGACGGCGGGCCCGCGGCCGGAGCACATCCCGCTGTCCCTGGCGCAGCAGCGCATGTGGTTCCTCAACCGGTTCGACACCCAGTCGGCGGCCTACAACGTGCCGATCGCGGTGCGGTTGTCCGGCGCGCTGGACGTGGCCGCGCTGCGTGCCGCGATCGCCGACCTGGTGAGCCGCCACGAGATCCTGCGGACGGTCTACCCGCAGACCGAGGCGGGACCGGTGCAGGTCATCCTGCCGCCCGCCCAAGCCGTGCCGCGCCTGGAGGTGCGGGTGGTCGCGCCGTCGCAGATCGAGTCCGCCGTGGTGGCGCTGACCTCGACGATCTTCGACGTCACGACCGAGGTGCCGGTGAAGGTCGCGCTGTTCCAGATCGCCGGGGAGGGCGCGCAGACTACGGCGGACGGGTCGGTGGACTACGTGCTGGCCATGGTCGTGCACCACATTTCCGGTGACGGCTCCTCGGTCGGCCCGCTGACCAGGGACCTGATGATCGCCTACGCCGCGCGGTCGGCGGGCGAGGCGCCGAACTGGGCGCCGCTGGAAGTCCAGTACGCGGACTACAGCATCTGGCAGCGCGAATTGCTCGGCGACGAGGCGGATTCGGAGTCGCTGGCCGCCAAGCAGGTCGCCTACTGGCGCCAGGCGCTGGCCGAGCTGCCCGATCAGCTGGACCTGCCCTCGGACCGGCCGCGCCCCGCGGTGCAGTCCTTCGCGGGCGGCAAGGTCGAGCTGCGGGTGGACGCGCAAACCCATCAGGCGCTGATCGAGCTGGCGCGTGCGGAGGGCGCGACGCTGTTCATGGTCGTGCACACCGCGCTGGCGGTGCTGCTGGCCCGGTTGTCGGGCACCGACGACATCGCGATCGGCACGCCGATGGCGGGCCGTGGCGAAGCCGTTCTGGACGATCTGATCGGCATGTTCGTCAACACCCTGGTGTTCCGCACCCGGGTCGAGGCGGGCGAGGCGTTCACCGATCTGCTGGCCCGCCAGCGCGAGACCGACATCCAGGCGTTCGCCAACGCCGACGTGCCGTTCGAGCGCCTGGTGGAGGTGCTCAACCCGGTGCGTTCGACCGCGCGGCACCCGCTGTTCCAGGTGGGTCTGTCGTTCCAGAACCTGGCGCAGTCCGCGCTGGAGTTGCCCGGCCTGAGCGTGTCCGGCCTGGACATCGACACCGAGCTGTCCCAGTTCGACCTGCACCTGATCGCGACCGACCGCTACGACGACGCCGGCGCGCCCGAGGGCATCACCGGCTTCTTCACCTACGCGACCGACATGTTCGACCGCGCGACGGTGCAGGGCTTCGTGGACCGGTTCGCGCGCCTGCTCGGCGAGATCATCGCCGCGCCGCGCACCCCGGTCGGTGACCTCGAACTGCTCGACGCCGCCGAACGGGCCCAGCTGCTCACCGCGCGCAACGCGACCGACCAGCCGGTGGACACCTCCGCCACGCTGGTGTCGCTGCTGGACGCCACGGTCGCGGCCGGGCCGAAGGAAGTCGCGCTCGTCACCGAGGACGGCGAGTCGATCACCTATGGCGCACTCGATGTTCGGGTGAATCGTCTTGCGCGGCATTTGATTTCGTTGGGTGTCGGTACGGAGTCGCGGGTGGCGCTCGCGTTGCGTCGCTCCGTTGATTTGATCGTGGCGATGTACGCGGTGGCGAAGTCCGGTGGCGCGTATGTGCCGGTGGATCCGGATCAGGCTGCCGAGCGCACGAGCTACATCCTCGAGACGGCGGCACCGGTGTGTGTGTTGAGCAACGCCGAGGCGGAGTTCGGTACCGATGTCGCGCCGGTGGTGCGGATCGATGAGCTCGACTTGTCGGGTGTGGATGCCACGCCGGTCACGGATGCGGATCGGGTCGCACCCCTGCGTCCGGAGAACACGGCGTATGTGATCTTCACGTCTGGTTCGACGGGTCGCCCGAAGGGTGTGGCGGTTCCGCATGGCGCTATCGCGAACCAGTTGCAGTGGAAGAACATCGAGTTCGGCCTTGATGCGGCGGATGCGATTCTGCTGAAGACGGCGGCGACGTTCGACTTGTCGGTGTGGGAGTTCTGGTCGGCCGCTGTCTGCGGTGGTCGCCTGGTGATCGCCTCCCCGGACGGCCACCGAGACCCGGCGTACCTCAACGAGTTGATGGCGCGCGAGTGGGTCACCACGCTGCATGTCGTCCCGTCGATGCTGGACGCGCTGCTGACCGCCGGTATGCCGAACTCGCTGTGGCGGGTGCTGGCGATCGGTGAAGCCCTGCCGGGTTCGGTAGCGCAGCGGTTCCTGCGGGAACACCCGCGCACGGAACTGTTCAACCTCTACGGTCCGACCGAGGCGGCGGTGTCCATCACCAGCCACCGGGTCACTCTCGCCGACGAGACCTCCGTGTCGATCGGTGCGCCGGAGTGGAACAGCCAGGTCTACGTCCTCGACTCCCGGCTGCGGCCGGTGCCCGACGGCGTCTCCGGTGAGTTGTACCTCGCCGGTGCGCAGTTGGCGCGTGGTTACTTCGGTCGTGCGGATCTGACCGCGGATCGGTTCGTGGCGAATCCGTTCGAGCCGGGTGCGCGGATGTATCGCACCGGCGACTTGGTCGCGTGGAACAGCACCGGCGAACTGGAATACCGGGGTCGTACGGACTTCCAGGTGAAGATCCGTGGCTTCCGTATCGAGCTCGGTGAGATCGAAGCCGCCCTGCTCGCGCTGCCGCAGATCGCGCAGACGGCGGTGATCGCGAAGTCGGATCCGAAGACCGGTGACCGTTTGGTGGCCTACCTGGTGCCTGCCGATGCCGAGGCCGGTGTCGATGTGGGGCAGGTGAAGTCCGAACTCACTGCTGGGTTGCCGTCGTACATGGTGCCCGCGGCGTTCGTGGTCCTGGATGCGTTGCCGTTGAACGTCAACGGCAAGCTCGACCGTAAGGCGTTGCCGGAGCCGGAGTTCGAGATTCAAGCCTTCCGTGCGCCGTCGACTCCGATCGAGGAGATCGTGGCGTCGGTGTTCGCCGAGGTGCTGGGTGTCGAGCGTGTCGGCGCGGATGACGACTTCTTCGCTTTGGGTGGTAATTCGCTGTTGGCGACGCAGGTCGCGGCGCGGATCGGCGCGGCCTTGGATGCCCGTGTGCCGGTGCGTGTGCTGTTCGAAGCCTCCACTGTGGCCGGACTGGCGGCGAAGGTCGAGCAGCACGCGGGGGCCGGTGGCCGCCGCGAACTGGTGGCCGGTCCGCGCCCGGAGCACATCCCGTTGTCGCTGGCGCAGCAGCGCATGTGGTTCCTCAACCAGTTCGACACCGCCTCGGCGGTGAACAACATCCCGGTGGCCGTGCGGCTCACCGGCGAGCTGGATGTCGAAGCGCTGCAAGCGGCGGTCGGGGACGTCATCGCCAGGCACGAGACGCTGCGCACCGTCTACCCCGAACAGGACGGCGCGGCGCACCAGGTCATCGTGCCCGTCGAGCGGGCACTGCCGGACTTGCGGCCGGAAGCGGTCGCGCCCGAGGACATCCGGCACCGGATCATCGAGGTGATCTCCGCCGGGTTCGACGTGACCACCGAGGTTCCGTTGCGGGCCAAGCTGTTCCGCGTCACAGATGCGAGCGGCGGGGCGGGAGCCGGCACAGCGTACGTGCTCGTGTTCGTCGCGCATCACATCAGCGCCGACGGCTGGTCGATGGGCCCGCTGACCCGCGACGTGATGCTGGCCTACGCGGCCCGTTCGGCCGGTGTGGAACCGGGTTGGGCGCCGCTGCCTGTGCAGTACGCCGACTTCAGCCTCTGGCAGCGTGACGTGCTCGGCTCCGAGGACGACGCGCAGAGCCTGATCTCCCAGCAGGCCGAATACTGGCGTGCCGCGCTGGCCGGGCTGCCCGACGAGCTGAACCTGCCCGCCGACCGGCCGCGTCCGACGACGCAGTCGTTCGCCGGTGGGCGCGTGGTGTTCCCGATCTCCGGCGAGTTGCACGGCAGGCTCACCGAGATCGCCAGGCAGCAGAACGCGACGCTGTTCATGGTGGTGCACGCCGCGCTGGCGCTGTTCCTGGCGCGTATGTCCGGCACCGACGACATCGCCGTCGGCACGCCCATCGCGGGCCGCGGCGAGGCCGAACTCGACGACGTGATCGGCATGTTCGTCAATACCCTGGTGCTGCGTTCGCACGTGGACGGCGACCTCACCTTCGACCAATTCCTGGCCCGCACCAAGGACGCCGACCTGCAGGCGTTCGCGCACGCGGACCTGCCGTTCGAGCGGCTGGTGGAACTGCTCAACCCGGAGCGCTCCACCGCGCGGCACCCGCTGTTCCAGGTGGCGCTGTCGTTCGAGAACTTGCCCGAGAGCAGCTTCGAGTTGCCCGGACTGCACGTGGGCGCGGTCGATTTCGACGTCGACACCGCCAAGTTCGACCTGTCGCTGACCATCCGCGAGGCAGGGGAGAACCCCGACGACGCGGGCATGTACGCGGAGTTCTCCTTCGCGCGCGACCTGTTCGACGACGAGACGGTGCGGGTGTTCGCCGAGCGGTTCACCAGGCTGCTCACCGCGATCGCCACCGACCGGGAAACCCCGATCGGCGACCTGCCGCTGCTGGACGTGGCCGAGTACCACCTGCTCACGCACGTGGCGGGCGAGGACGTCATGGCCACCGGCCTGCTGCCGGACCTGCTGCAGCACGGCGCGCGGCTGGACCCGGACCAGATCGCGGTGCGCTACCAGGGCCGCTCGATCACCTACCGTGAACTGGACGAGTACTCCTCGCGCCTGGCGCGGGTGCTCATCGCGCGCGGTGTGGGACCGGAGCGCATCGTGGCGCTGTCGTTCCCGCGCTCCTACGAGATGGTCGCGGCGTTCTGGGCGGTGGCGAAGGCGGGCGGCGCGCACGTGCCGGTCGACCCGACCTACCCCGAAGATCGCATGCGGCACATGGTCAACGACTCCGGCGCGGTCATCGGCATCACCGCGAGCGAGTACGTCGACCGGCTGCCGCGCGACGTGGAGTGGCTGCGGATCGACGACCCGGCGCTGGGCGAGCTGATCGAGAGCCAGTCCGCCGAGCAGGTGACCGACACCGATCGGAACGCCGTGCTGGCGATGCGTCATCCGGCGTACGTCATCTACACCTCCGGCTCGACCGGTATGCCCAAGGGCGTCACCGTGACCCACGCGGGCATGGGCGGCCTGGTCGGCGTCGCGGCGGATCTCTACCAGCTGGAATCGCACCACCGGTTCCTGCACATCTGCTCGCCGAGCTTCGACCCGTCGGTGCTGGAATGGCTGTGCGCCGCCTACACCGGCGCGACGCTGGTGGTCGTGCCCTCGACCATCATCGGCGGCCCGGACCTGGCGGAGCTGCTGCGCACCGAGCGGGTGAGCCACACGATCATCACCCCAGCGGTGCTGGGCACAGTCGATCCGGAAGGCATGGAGGCGCTCGAGGTGGCCTCCGTCGGCGGTGACGTCACCACGCCGGAGCTGCTGGCCAAGTGGTGGCCGGGCCGCAAGTACTTCAACGCCTACGGCCCGACCGAGACGACGATCATCTCGTCCTACGCCCAGCTCACCCCGGGCAGGCACATCACCATCGGCCGCCCGGTGCGCGGCATGTCCGCGCTGGTGCTGGACAACCGCCTCAACCCGGTGCCGCCGGGCGTCGCGGGCGAGCTGTACCTGGCCGGTGGCGCGCTGGCGCGCGGCTACCACAACCGCCCCGACCTCACCGCGGAACGGTTCGTCGCCAACCCGTGGAGCGACGAGGGCGCGCGGATGTACCGCACCGGTGACGTGGTCCGCTGGTTCGCCGAACCCGGCGAGCGGGCCGGCAACGCCGCGGTGGCTTCGGTGCCGTGGCACCTCGATTACGTGGGCCGCTCGGACTTCCAGGTGAAGATCCGCGGCTTCCGCATCGAACTGGGCGAGATCGACACCGTGCTGGCGAGCCACGAGGACGTCGAGTACGCGATCACCATCGGCCGCAAGACCGAGGCGGGCGCGACGATCCTGGTGTCCTACGTGCTGGCCGCGCCGGGCCGGGAGATCGATACGGCGAGGCTGACCGAGTACGCCTCGCGCACGCTGCCGCCGCACATGGTGCCGACGGCGATCGTGGTGATCGACGAGATCCCGCTGACCCCGGTCGGCAAGCTGGATCGCAAGGCGCTGCCCGAGCCCGAGCTGGCGCCGCGCGAGTTCCGCGCGCCTGCCAGCGAGGTCGAGGCCGTCATCGCCGAGGTGTTCGCCGAGGTGCTCGGCGTCGACCAGATCGGTTTGGACGACTCGTTCTTCGCGCTCGGCGGCGACTCCATCCTGTCGATCCAGCTGGTCTCGCGGGCCAAGGCGCGTGGCGTGCTGTTCACTCCGCGTGACGTGTTCGAGCGGCGCAGCGTGGCCTCGCTGGCCGAGATCGCCGCGCTGGGCGCGGGCACGGAGCAGGTGCGGCTGGAGGAACTGCCCGGCGGCGGAGTCGGCGAGATCCCGCTGACCCCGATCATGCGGCAGATCCTCGCGAGCGGCTCGTCGTATCAGCGGTTCTCGCAGACCATGGCGCTGCGGCTGCCCGAAGGCATCGACCGGGAGACACTGGTCGCCACCATCGCCGCGGTCTTCGACCACCACGACGTGCTGCGGTCGCGGCTGCGCCGCACGGGCGGGGACTGGACGTTCGAGGCCCTGCCGCACGGCGCGGTGGACGTCGACGCGCTGGTGCACCGCGTGGACCTGGCCGCCGACGCCGACGAGGCGGAGCTGGCGCGCGTGGCCACCGAAGCGCTCGACGGTGCGTTGGGCAGGTTGGATCCGGCCGAGGCCGCCATGGCGCAGTTCGTCTGGTTCGCCTTCGAAGGCGAGCGGCGGGACGTGCTGTTGATCGTCGCGCACCACTTCGTGGTCGACGGCGTGTCCTGGCGCATCCTGATCCCGGATCTGGCGGTGGCCTGGTCGCAGCTGGTCGCCGGTCAGCCGGTGGCGCTGCCTGCCAACGGCACCTCCATGCGGCGCTGGGCGCACAGCCTGGTCCAGGCGGCGAGCGCGCCGGATCGGGTCGCGGAACTGCCATTCTGGCAGCAGGTTTCGGCCACACCGGATCCGTTGCTCGGCGAGCGTGCGTTCGATCCGGCGGTGGACACGTTCGCCACCGTCGAGCGGGTCGAGGTCACCGTGCCCGCCGAGGTCACCGACGCGGTGCTGACCGCGATCCCGGGCCTGTACCGGGGCGGCGTGAACGACGGTCTGCTCTCGGCGCTGGCCATGACGATCGCCCGTTGGCGCGGCGACGGTTCGGACGCGGCGCTGGTGAAGCTGGAAGGCCACGGTCGTGAAGAGGACGTCGTGCCGGGCGCGGATCTGTCGCGCACGGTCGGCTGGTTCACTTCGGCCTACCCCGTCCGGCTGGACGTGGCCGGTGCGGATCTCACCGACGCGTTCGCCGGTGGCGCCGCGCTCGGCGAGATCGTGAAGTCGATCAAGGAGCAGCTGCTCGCGGTGCCCGACAAGGGCCTCGGCTACGGCCTGCTGCGGCAGCTGAATCCGGAGACCGCGCCCACCTTGGGTTCGTCCGGGCAGATCAGCTTCAACTACCTGGGCCGGATGTCGGCCGGGGAGATCCCCGAGCAGCTCGCCGAGATCGGCTGGGTGCCGGTGGCCGACCTGGGTCAGCTGGATGTCGACATGGACCTCGACATGCCCGCCAACGCGACGATCGACATCAACGCCATCGTCACCGACTCCGACGAGGGGCCGCGCCTGGGCGCGTCGTTCGCCTTCCCGACCGGTCTGCTGAGCAGGGAGCGGGTCCAGGAGTTCGCCGACCTGTGGGTCGAGGCGCTCACCGCGCTGGCGACCCACGCGCGGCGGCCGGACGCGGGCGGCTTCACGCCGTCGGACATGCCGCTGGTGCGGGTGCGGCAGCCCGACCTCGAGCAGTGGGAGCGCAGCTACCCGGCGCTGGCCGAGGTGTGGCCGCTGTCGCCGCTGCAGTCGGGTCTGCTGTTCCACGCGATGATGACCCAGTCCACCGTGGACGTCTACACCATGCAGGCCGTGGTGGACCTGGGCGGCACGCTGGACGTGGCGCGGCTGCGTGCGGCGGCTCAGGGCATCGTCGACCGGTACCCGAACCTGCGCACCGCGTTCGTCACCGACGCCGACGGCCAGGCCGTGCAGGTGGTGTTGGATCGGGTCGAGGCGCCGTGGCGCGAGGTGGATCTCACCGGGCTGCCCGCCGACGAGCGGACCGCGGAACTGCGCAGGCAGGTCGCGGCCGATCAGGCGACGCACTTCGACATGGCCACGCCGCCGCTGATGCGGTTCACGCTGTTCCGCAGCGACGCCGCGCAATGGCACCTGGCCATCACCACCCACCACATCCTGCTGGACGGTTGGTCGATGCCGCTGCTCATGCGGGATCTGCTGGTGTTGTACGCGGTGCGCGGCGACCAGACCGCCCTGCCGCGGGTGGCCTCCTACCGCAACTTCCTCGGCTGGCTGGCCGGGCGCGATCGGGACGCCTCGCTGCGCGCTTGGGCGACGGCGCTGGAAGGGGTCAACGAACCCACCCAGCTCGCGCCGCAGCCGCGCGGCGCCGAGAACTACGAGATCGGCAAGGTCGTCACCGAACTCGACGCCGACCGCACCCGCCGGATCACCAAGCACGCCGCCGAACTCGGCGTCACGGTGAACACGCTGGTGCAGGCCGCGTGGGGCATCCTGCTCGGACGTCTGACCGGCCGCGGCGACGTGGTGTTCGGCGCGACGGTGTCCGGCCGTCCGGCCGAGCTGCCCGGTGTCGAGTCGATGGTGGGTCTGTTCATCAACACGCTGCCGGTGCGGCTGCGCATCGATGACCGCCAGAGCATCGGCGAGCTGCTCGGGCGCTTGCAGGGCGACCAGGCGGGTCTGCTCGAGCACCACTATGTGGGGCTTACCGACATCCAGCGGGTGGCGGGCACCGGGGCGCTGTTCGACACGCTGCTGGTGTTCGAGTCGTATCCGATGGACAAGGAAGCGATCTCGGCCGCCAGCTCGATCGACGGCATGTCGGTGACCGGTGTCGGCGTCAACGACGCCACGCACTACCCGATGACCCTGCTGGTGATGTCGGAGGCCACGATCGAGCTGACCCTGAAGTACCTGGGCAGCCGGTTCACCGCCGAAGAGGTCGAGATCCTCGCCGAACGGCTGGTGCGGGTGCTCGACGCGCTGCTGGGCGATCCGGACGCGCTGGTCGGGGACATCGATATCCTCGACGAGGGCGAACGAGCCCGGCTGCTGGTCGAATCCGGCGTCACGGCCGCGGCTTCCACGCCGGAGCCGGTGGGCCGGGTCGGCGCTCGCACGGTGTCCAAGGTGCTCGCCGAGGTCGTCGAAGAGGACCCGGACGCGCCCGCGCTGCTGGCAGGCGAGGACGAGGTCGCCTTCCACACGCTGGATCGGCGTTCCTCGCAGCTGGCCCGGGTGCTCATCGACCGCGGCGCCGGACCCGGCGACGTGGTCGCGGTGACGCTGCCGCGTTCGGTGGACGCGGTGGTCGCGGCCTGGGCGGTCCAGAAGGCCGGTGCGGCATGCCTGTTCGCGGGCGATCTCACCGCCGAGGAACTGACCGCTGCGGGCGCCGGGTTCGGCATCGGCTCGGAGTCGGTGGCCGACAGCGACATTCGCTGGCTGGCGCTCGACGACGCCCAGGTCCAGCAGGACATCGCCGCGGCGGCCGCGCACCCGGTCTCCTACGCCGACCGGGTCCGCCCGCTCGGCGAGGAACACCCGGCGTTCGTCGTCACCACGGCGAACAGAGTCGTCGCGATCACCCAGTCCGAGGCACTGGACGAGGCCGAACGCGTGCGTGATGAGCACGAGATCGACTACGAGTCGACCACGTACACCACCGCACTGTCCGGCCGCCCCGCGCTGCTGGAGTTCCTGACCTCCGCCACCGCGGGAGCCCTGTCCGTCGTCCCGACCGGCGACCTGGAAACCGACCTCACCGAGGGCGAGGTCACCCACTGGTTCGCGGGTCCGGGCGAATCGACCGACGCCGCGGGCGAGGAGATCACGATCGTGATCGCGGAGTAGGAGAACGGCAGTACTTGCTGGTGTAGGGCACGGTCGACCTGTGCCCTACACCAGTGGCGTTGCTCCGCTCGATCGACTCGAATCAATTCGATCCACGCGATTACACTCGAGTCGATCGGCGGCGGCGATCGTCACCGTCCTACGAGGTTGGAGGTTGGTTTCATGGCGATGCCAGTTCCTCATGGCGACGGCTGGACGGCTGCCGACCTCGATCACATGCCCGAAGACGGATTGCGTTACGAGGTGTTGAATGGTCAGCTCGTCGTGAATGCCGCACCCAAGCCGCGCCATCAGTGGCTGGTCCAATGCCTGGTACGCGCGCTGACGGCTAGCGCGCCGTCCGGTTATCTGGTTCTCGAAGGTGTGGGTGTGCTGATCGATGAAGATGAACCAATTCCTGATTTGATCGTGGCAAACGGACCGATCAACTGGGACGATCGCGGCATCCCGGTGGCACAGGTTCAGCTGGTGGTCGAGGTGGTGTCGAAATCCACCACTCTGCAAGACCGTATGGTCAAGCCCGTTGTCTATGCCGAAGCCGGGATCACGAACTACTGGCGCTTCGAGCCCAACGCCTTCAAGGGCCAATTACCGGGCGAGTCGCTCCCCGTTCTGTTCGCACACGAACTCGGTGCCGACGGTACCTACCAGCTGACCCACCGGGTGTCCGCCGGCGACGCCGTCACCTTGCGTAGCCCCTTCGAATTCACGATCGACCCCGCCACCCTCCTGCCCTGACCTCGCCGTAGCGGAATCTTCCGCCGTGGTGATGGTTCCTCTCGCCGCCGGAGGTGATCGTCAGCCGAGTCCGTGGTCCGGTTCGGTTCGAACTGCAATGATCTCGCTATGAGCGCTCCCGACGAGCAACAGGTACTCCGTGTCACGGCCGAGCAGTTCGCCGAAGGGGTGACTGCCGGGCTCGGTGACATCGAGATCGTCGACGGGCGCGTAGTGCGACTGATGGCACAGAGCCCCGTGCACAGCCGTGTGGTCCGGCGGCTGGCCCGATTGGTCCGGCCGCCGCTACCTGGCCCACACAGTCCACCGACGCGTACTGCTGCTGGACGACCCGGTCGAGGCAACTATTCCCTTCGACGTACTGGAACAGCCCTAGCCCGCAACAGCCGCGAGTGGCACATGGCTGCGGCAAAGCGCGAGAGACCTCTCCACCATGTGCCACTCGTCGCTGCGCGAGATTGTTTGTCTTGATACGTCATTTACGGGGGTTGTGGGCGTAGATAGTGTCGGTGGCGCGGCTTCGGTCGCGCGTTTCCCGTCCTTTCGGTCCGTAATGGACTCGCCCGCACGCGTTTCGCGGGTGGTGCGCGAACTTCATAAGGAAGACATGTCCACGATCGCAACCTCGTCCGGCAGCAAGCCGGACGACTCTTCCGCAAGTCCGCTGCGCGCCGGGCTGGTGCTGGTCATGGTCAGCGGGGCCATCTTCATGATGATGCTCGACCTGACCGTGGTCTCCGCCGCGCTCGCCGATATCCGCACCGACTTCGACACGTCCATCGACGGATTGCAGTGGGTCATCGACGCTTACGCCATCCCGATGGCGGGACTGTTGCTGACCTTCGCCACGCTCGGCGACCGGTTCGGCCGGAAGCGCCTTTTCATCGCGGGCATGGTGGTGTTCACCGCGTCATCGCTGGCATTGGCGCTGGCCGGCAGCATCTTGCAGTTGAACGTCCTGCGCGCGGTCCAGAGCGTCGGCTCGGCGATGATCTTCGCGACGGCGTTGCCTCTGCTCGCGGTGGCCTACCCCGACGCGGGCAAGCGCGCGAAGGCCATCGGCGTCTACGGCGCCGTCATGGCGAGCGCGACCGTCGCGGGTCCGGTACTCGGCGGCGCGCTGGTCACCCAGTTCGGCTGGCGGTCGATCTTCATCATCAACGTCCCGATCGGCATCTTCATCGGGGTGCTCGCCGTGCTGCGGATGCCGGAGTCGGCGCGCATGGAAGGGCGCAAGGCCGACTGGCCGGGGTCGCTGATGCTCACTGGTGGCCTGGTGACGGGTGTGTTCGCGCTGACCCGCGGCAACTCGCTCGGCTGGACCTCGGCCACGGTGCTCGGGCTCGCCGCCGCCACGGTGCTCCTGGCCGGGTTCGCGGCATGGCAGTTCAAGGCCGAGCACCCCCTGCTCGACGTGTCCATGATTCGCAAGCGCGGATTCACCGGCACGGCCGTCGTCTCGATCGGACACATGGCGACGCTGATGGCCGCGAGCAACTACCTGGCGGTGTTCCTGATCAACACACTCGGGTACACGCCGTTGCAGATGGGCCTGCGCTTGCTGCCCGTGAGCGTGGCCGCGCTGATCAGCGCGCCGCTGGCGATGGTCTTCGCTAAGCGGGTCCCGTTCGCGGTCTCGCTGCCGGTCACGATGGGCATGGTCGCGTTGGGCACATGGCTGATGGGCGACTTCGGTTCCGACGACTCTTGGACGCATTTCCTGCCCGGAATGGTGATCGGCGGCCTCGGGCTCGGCGCGATCACGGCCGTCAACCAGGCGGCCTCACTCACCTTCGCCTCCGACGAGAACGCGGGCATGGCCAGCGCGACGTTCGGCACCCTTCGGCAGGTCGGCCTCGCGGTGGGCGTGGCCGGGCTCGGCGCCATGTTCAATCACTCCGCGCGCGGTTCCGCTGCCGACGGGCTCGACGCGCTGCCCGGAGCCGTCCCGCCGGTGTTGCGTGAGCAGTTCCTGGAAGCGGCGGGCTCCGGCGCCGGCCGCTCGGTGGCCGACGAGCTGCCCACGCGGTTCCAGCCGATCGCGTCGGACCTGTCGCACATCGCGGCCTCCGCGTCGATCGATGGACTCAACTCCATGATCGCCCTGGCCGCCGTGATCGGATGCGTCGCGGTACTCACCTCCATGCTCGCATTCGGCGTGAACCACCTCCGCAGCAGACGCACCCGCCCGGACTAGCCGGAAACACCACCGCGAGTGGCACATGGTTGCGGCGAAGCGCGACCTCTCCACCATGTGCCACTCGTGGTCATGACTTCGCGGGGAGGAGGGTCGTAGAGGCGATGAGGAGGAAGGCCAGGACGGCGCAGGCGGTGCGGGCGACGTGGAAGGTTTCCCAGCGGGTGAGGATTTCGGCGTAGTCGGCGGGTGGGCCGCTGATCGCCCATATCTTGATCTTCTGGTTGATCGGGACGTTGCCCAGGCGGGTGATCAGGAACGCGGCGATGGCGAGCAGACTCGCGCTCCCGGCGAGCAGGCGTGACCGGCCGGTGGAGCGGGCGGCCAGCACCAATGCGCTCAGAATGGTCAGGCCCATCAGTGTTTGCATGACCACGCCGTTCACGCTCATCAGCGCGGTGTGGAAGGTGAAGCGCACATCCAAAGGGACTCTGCGGAACGCGTAGAGGACATTCACCGCGCCGTAACCGAACGCTCCGGCGAGCAGCCCGCCGGGAACCAGCGCGAACGCACGCGTCACCAAGGGTCTTTCGGCGATTCTCATGCGCGCCGCTCCGCAGGGACGAGCGCGAGGAGTTCGTCGACCGACCACTGGTCGTAGACGTGCGCGCCGTGCTTCGCGGCGAGCACCCGTCCGTCGGGTCCGATCAGGAAATCGGCGGGCAGCCCGAGACTGCCGCCCTCGGGCTTGCCGGGTGGTGCGGACTGCCTTCGGCGCAAGGTCGCGTAAGCGTCGTGGGCGACACCGCGCAGGATGGCGGGCCAGCCGCGCGGGTCGAGCAGCGCGCGAGGCGAGGTCTCGACGCCGAATTCGCGGTAGAGCTTCCGGTCCGGATCGGCTATCACGTCCAGCGGCAGTTCCGCGGTGTACTTGCGCAATTCCGCCGCGCTGGAATGGAAGACGATCACTTCGCGGACGCCTGCGGCGGCGATCTCCGCGTGGCGCACGACGATCGAACGCAAATGCAGGTTGCACACCGGGCATCCGGCGAAGCGCCGGAATTGCAGGTGGGTCAAGCGATCCGGGTCCGGCACCAAGACCTGCGCACCGGAGACGGTGACCAGCTTTCGGTCCGGGACAGCGGTCGGCAGCGACATCAGGGACTCCTCTCGTAGGTGTACTTTGTACGCCTACGACAAGTATGCGCGTAGCTTGTACGCTGTCAATCCGTGCCCCGCCCCCGCTCGCTGACCACCGCCGATCTCGCCACGGCGGCCCTCGCCGTGCTCGACCGCGAGGGTTCGTCGGCGCTGACCATGCGTGCGGTGGCCAAGGAACTCGGCATGGCCACCATGGCCCTGTACCGCTACGTGCGCGACCGCGACGAACTAGAGGTGCTGGTGGCCGACCAGGTCTTCGCCGCGATCGACACATCGCTCCCTGCCGGAACCGACTGGCGGGAGCGCGTGACGATACTGCTCGAGAACATCCGTGACGGGTTCTCGGCCCATCCGGCCGCCGTGCCGATCGTGCTGCGGCGCAGGCAGTCGGCGGTCGAGTCGTTGCGCGTGATGGAAACACTGCTCGCCGTGCTTACCGAGGGTGGATTCACCGGGCGCGCCCGCGTCATCGCCCAGCGCACCCTGATCGCCTTCCTGATCGGCTACCTCCAGAACAAGCACTATGCGCCGCTGCGCGGGCAGGGGACGATCGTGCTGGCCGAACTGCCCCCGGAGAAATACCCGCACCTGGCGCAG
The DNA here is from genome assembly GCF_042733915.1 of Nocardia sp. NPDC059691. Taxonomy (NCBI): domain Bacteria; kingdom Bacillati; phylum Actinomycetota; class Actinomycetes; order Mycobacteriales; family Nocardiaceae; genus Nocardia; species Nocardia sp. NPDC059691. The sequence goes on from NZ_JBHWFB010000002.1 coordinate 543,118, forward strand.
ACCGCGGGCCAGGCCAAGGGCATGTCGGCCGACGACGAATTCCGCGGTGGCGTCGAGATCGTGCTGCGTGGTCTCGAGCCGTGACCTAGCCGAAAAGAACTGTGACGTCGACACTTTCCGCCATGGCGCGAGCGCCGGCGTCATTGAGGTGCATGCCGTCGCCGCTGTCGAACTCGGGCCGGATGAAGTCGGGCCGCTCCGGGTCCTCGACCGCTCGCGCCACATCGAACACCGAATCGAAAACGTCGGTGCCACGCAGCCATTCGTTCACGCGCCGACGGATCGGCAAGGTCTCCGCGACCGGCAGGCCCTCGTAGACGCAGCCGCCGTAGGGTCCGATGGTCGCGGCATGGATGGGAAGCCCCGCCGCGTGCGCGCGCCGCGCGAGCGTGGTGAAGCCGGTGATCAGCTCCTCGGCGGTCGCGGGCGGCTGCCCCGCCATCCCGCCCAGGATGAAGTCGTTGATGCCGAAGTTGATCAGCACACTCGTCACGCCCGGCACGGCGAGTACGTCGCGCTCGAAACGATCCAGGCCCGGCTCGCCGATTTCGTCGGTGAGCAGCCGATTCCCTGAGATGCCCTGGTTGACCACCCAGCCCCGCTCCAGTCGCGCGTTGAGGAAGTCCACCGACCTGCGGTTGGCGCCGATCGTGGTGCCGAAGCCTTCGAACCACGAATCGCCGAACGCGACGGCCACCGGCGTCGCCACGGGCGCGAGAACGTCGACACCGGTGACGAAGAACCGCGCGGGCGCCTCGTCCGCGGTGGTGAGCGCGGCTTCGTCGGCGACATTTCCGTCCGCGATGTAAGCGGTTTCGCCGGGCTGGTGGGAGAAGGTGGCCAGCCCGGTCGGGCCGGGCAGATACAGGCTCAATGCCAGGTCCGCGCCCGCGGGGACAGCCAGATCGACAGGGTCGCTGAGCACTTCGCCGCCTACCGGGACGACCACCTGTTCGGCGCCGTCGAACCGCAACGCGGCATCGGTCTCGGCGACGATCTCGCCGCCGGTCTTGCGCAGGGCGACCCGGGCGGCGCCGATCGCCAGCGGTGTCTTTCCATAGCGATTGGTCAGCCCGACCCGCACCTGCGCGCCGCCGCCCGCGAGATGCAGCACTTGGCGGACGGTCTGGTCGGTGAACGCGCGCGACTCCGCGAGCTTGATCTGTTCGTCCGGGCGGATCACCGCGGAGCGGAATCCGGCGATCCAGGCGGTCGGCGACATGGGAACCTCCACTAGTTGACGCGAGGAATATTGCGTATGCATATTTCTACAACGACTTATTACTCGTGTCAACTATCCGCGCGGGGAAACATTCCGGTAGGTTGCCCGTATGGACGTGACTGAGCTGTTCGACGACCCGCGCCTTACCACGATGGGCCTGCTGTTCGAGGCGCACGGAGGTGTGGTCGCCAAGCTGGAGCAGGTCTGGAATGCGCACGGTCTGTCCGGACTGGATCTGAACGCCCTGATGCGGCTGAGCCGTTCACCGGGGCGGCGGCTGCGGATGACGGAGCTTGCCGTGCAGACCGCGCTGTCCACCAGCGGCGTCACCCGGCTGGTCGATCGGCTGGCGCGCGCCGGGCTGGTGGAACGCGAGCTGGACCCGGGCGATCGGCGCAGCGCGTACGCGGTGCTCACCGAGGCGGGCGCGGAGCGGCTCGCACAGGTGCTGCCGGACTATCTCGCCGCCGTCGACCGCTGGTTCGTCGGTTTGCTGACGCCCGAACAGCTCGCGGCGATGTCCGAGGCGTTGCGGATCGTGCGGGACACCGCGAACCCCGAGGCCACGTTCCGCATGGACTGAGCGTCAGGCGCTCGCGGCGAGCAACCGTTCCGGGCCGTCCAGGATCAAGTCGAGGCCGAAATCGAAATCGGCGATGCCCGAATGCTTCCCGTCGATCACCAGCTTAGCGAGTGCGTTCATGTGCGGATACCCCTCGGCTGGGATGCGCGGCAGGAACTGTTGTGCCGCAGCGACGTATGCGGCCGGTTCCGTGGAAAATTCAACTCCTGCAATGTGAAACCGTAGCGGTGGCCGTCCAGCGCGTTCCAGGCGCGATCGGCTTGCGGCAGGGAGAAACCCGCCGCGCGCAGGCAGCCCACGGTGGCGTCGATGTAGCGCAGCATCGCGGGGCCGACGTTGATCCGGGTGCCGGTCAGACCGGTGGCCCACGGATGGCGCAACAAGACTTCGTGGGCGGACGCCGACCGGGCACGCAGCGCGGCCTTCCAATCGCCGCCTATGGCCGTAGCGCCATCTCGGCCACCACCAGATCGGCGATGCCCGGCGGTGGCCGAGGCCTGGTCGCCACCGGCACCCGAGCCGGGTCGGCGGCCGTGACGGGTCATCCGGCCAGGACCGCGCCCCGGTGTTCCGCCAGGTAATCCGCCCAGGTCAGCTCGCCGACGTCGGCGCCGTCGGTCACCAGATTTCCGCCCGCGCGATAGACCCGGCCCGCCTTGCCCGGCACCCGGACGGTCAGCAACGCCCGCCGCTTGCCCAGCAGCGCCAAGTAGTCGCGGATCAGCTCGCGCATGCCGATCACCTCGGGCCCGACCAGATCCGGGACCCGTCCGGCGGGCGCGCCGAGCGTCAGCTCCGCCAGCCGGGCCGCCACCTCGCGCACGTGCACCGGCTGGAGGCACACCCCACCGAGCACCGGGAGCACCGGCGATTTCAGCATCGTGTCCACCAGCTTCGGCACGAAATCGTGGAATTGCGCGGCACGCAGCGTGGTCCACGGGATACCCGACTCCGCGATGGCCCGCTCGGCGGCGAACTTCGCGCGGAAGTAGGTCATCGGGAGCAGTTCGGCGGCGGTGACCGAGATGTAGACGATGTGCCCGACGCCCGCGGCGGTGGCGGCCCGCAACAGATTCGCGGTGGCCACGTCGTCGCCCTTCGCGTCGCCCGCCAGATGCAAGATGGTGCCGACACCCGCCACCGCGGCATCTATGCCGGTGCCGCGCAGCAGGTCTCCCGCGACGAACTCGACTCCGCCGTCCGACGGACGTTCGGTGCGGCTCAACACGCGCACGTCGGCGCCGGTCGCGCGCAGCAGCGGGAGCGCTTCGCGGCCGAGGGTGCCCGTGCCACCGGTGACCAGGATCTTCGCGGTCATGACTGTCTCCGATCTCGTCGGTGCCGATGGGACGTTCCCATCGCTTCACCGAGACGACGACGTGCGGGCGCGGACTGTGACACCTGTGCCGGGCACCACTCCTGACCGCGATAGCGACCGTCTGAGCCGGGTCAGTCGGCCGCCGCGCCGAGGCGCGCGGCGAGTTCGCGTAAGTGCGTGACGAGTTCCGGCGGTTCGTGCACTCGGAAGGGAAAGCCGAAGCCGGCGACGTAGATCGCCAATTCGTCCAGCGAGTCGGAACCCGTTCGCAGCACGCAATTTTCCGCGTCCACCGCCTCGATCACGCCGACGGTCGGAGCGATTCGCTCGGCGGCCACTTCCGCGGCGACCCCCAGAGTGATGCGCGCCGCGTAGCGGTACGGCGCGGTGGTGACGCCACGGGAGACGTACCCGGGCAGGTCGGCATCGGGCGCTTCGCGCGGCGTGAAGCGGGGGCCGGTCGGGATGCGCGGCCGCAGGCGGTCGACGCGGTAGGTGCGCCAGTCCGCGCGGTCGACGTCCCAGCCGATCAGGTACCACCGCCTGCCCGTGTGGGCGAGGCGATGCGGTTCGGTGACGCGCAGCGAGGTGGCGCCGTCGTGCGCGCGATAGTCGAAGCGCAGGCGGTGGTGGTCGCGGATGGCCGCCGCGACAGCGGTCAGCACGTCCGGGTCGACGGTCGGGCCGCCCGCGGGCACCGCGACCGTGGCCGCCTGGAGCATCCCGACGCGGTGGCGCAGGCGCGCGGGGAGCACCTGCTCGAGCTTGGCCAGCGCGCGTAGCGAACTGTCCTCGATGCCCGCGATGGTGCCGCCCGCCGCGGTGCGCAGGCCGAGTGCCACCGCCACCGCCTCGTCATCGTCGAGGAGCAGTGGCGGCAGCTTCGCTCCCGCACCGAGCCGGTAACCCGCCACGCCCGGTGTCGCGTCCACCGGGTAGCCCAGCGCGCGCAGCTTGTCGATGTCCCGGCGGACGGTGCGCACGTCGACACCGAGTCGTTCAGCGAGTGCGGCGCCGGTCCAATCGCGCGGGGTCTGCAACAGCGACAGCAGACGAAGCAGGCGCGCCGAGGTTTCCAACATGGGAAAAGTCTGCCCGAAAGCTAGGGCGGAAGCTGTCCTAGGCAGGCCATACCGTCGATGACATGACCGACGAAATCACTCCGTTCCGCATCGAAATCCCGCAGCGGCAACTCGACGACCTGCGTATCCGTCTGGACGCGACCCGCTGGCCTGCCCCCCTGCCCGGGGACGACTGGGACACCGGTGTGCCGACCGCGTGGCTGCGCGAACTGGCCGACCACTGGCGTACCGGATACGACTGGCGCGCGGCCGAAGCGCAGCTCAACTCCTATCCGCAGTACACGACGGAGATCGACGGGCAGACCATCCACTTCCTGCACGTGCGCTCGCCCGAGTCCGACGCGCTGCCGCTGCTGCTGACCCACGGATGGCCCGGCTCGGTGGCCGAATTCCTCGACGTCATCGGGCCTTTGAACGATCCGAGGTCGCACGGCGGCGACCCGGCCGACGCGTTCCACCTCGTCATCCCGTCGCTGCCGGGATTCGGGTTCTCCGGCCCGGTCGCCGAGACGGGCTGGAGCGTCACGCGGATCGCCGCGGCGTGGGCCGAGCTCATGGGCAGGCTGGGGTATGAGCGATACGGCGTGCAAGGCGGCGACATAGGAGCGGCGGTGAGCCCGGAGGTGGGTCGAACGGTGCCCGATCGGGTCGTGGGCGTGCACGTCAACGGCGCGCCGGGTCTTCCGCCGCTGCCGCGCGCGGAGGCGGAGCTGGCGAGCCTGACCGAACTGGAGCGCGATCGCGTCCGGCGGATGCAGGCGTTCATGCGGGAGGAGTACGGCTACGTCGCCATCCAGTCCACCCGCCCGCAGGCCTTGGCCTACGGACTGACAGATTCTCCGGTGGGGCAACTGGCCTGGATCATCGACAAGTTCCGGGAGTGGACCCATCCACGGGCCGTCGAGCCGGACAAGATCCTCGACCGGGATCGGCTGCTGACCAACGTGATGATCTACTGGCTCACCGGCACCGCGGGCTCCTCGGCCTATGTCGGCTACGCCCAGGACGCCCCGTGGGGCGAGCCGAAGCGCAACTCCGGCGTGCCGACGGCCGTGCTGGTCTTCGCCCACGACGTCGGCATTCGTCGCTACGCCGAGGAAGCCAACACCATCACGCGCTGGAACGACGTCGATCGCGGCGGCCACTTCGCCGCCATGGAGGAACCCGCGCTGCTCACCGCCGACATCCGCGAGTTCTTCCGCGACCTGCGCTGACGAGTCAACCGGTGAGCTCCTGCGCAGATATCGCACATAGTTCGTGACCTGCGCGGATTACTCAACCCGTGAGCTCCTGCGCAGATAGCACACGCAGTTCGTGACCTGCGCGGATTACTCAACCCGTGAGCTCCTGCGCAGATAGCACACGCAGTTCGTGACCTGCGCTCATAACTCAACCCGTGAGCTCCTGCGCAGATAGCACACATAGTTCGCGACCCCTGCGCCATAACTCAACCCGTGAGCTCACCAGCCGAGCGCCAGGAATTGCGTTCCGCGGTGAACGCTTCCGCCTGCTTCGCGCGGAAAGCGTCGATGGATCGGGCGTTCTCGGCGAGGAACGCCCGATACTCCGCGAGGCGGAATTCGCCGTCCTCGGCTCGCACCCGCACGTCGCCCGCGGCGAAGTCGGCGCGCAGGTCGAGCAGTTCCTCCGCTTCGACGGGATACCAGCGGATCCGGTCGAAGTAACGAAGTAGCCAGGGTGTTTCGACGCCCGATGCGGCCCGGTCGGCGCCGGGGGGAACCGGGCCCGCACCGGCTCGGTGATTCCACACCTGCGTGGTGCGTCCGACGAACTGATATCCGCCCGGCCCTTCCATACCGTAGATGCACAGATAGGCGCCGCCGATGCCGACCGCGTTCTCCGGCGTCCAGGTGCGGGCGGGGTTGTACTTCGTGGTGACCAACCGGTGCCGGGGGTCGGTGGGTGTGGCGACCGGCGCGCCGAGGTAGACGTCGCCGAGGCCGAGAACCAGGTACTCGGCTCCGAACACGGTGTCGTAGACGTCCGCGACGGAAGCCAAGCCGTTCATGCGGCGGATGAACTCGATGTTCCACGGGCACCACGGCGCATCGGCGCGCACGCCGTGCATGTAGCGGGTGATCGCCTCGCGCGTGGACGGATCGTCCCAGGACAGCGGCAGATGAACGACCCGGCTGGGCACCACCAGCTGATCGGAGGCGGGCAACTGCGCCTCCGTCTCGGCGAGCAGGTCGAGCAGCGCGGCCACGGACAGCACGTGCGGGTCGACCCGGATCTGCAACGAACGAATGCCGGGGGTCAGCTCGGTCACGCCGCGCACTCCGGCGGCGAGCAGGTGCTGGTGCAGCGCGTGCACGCGGGCGCGCAGGCCCAGATCCAAGGTCATGGCGCCGTATTCGACGAGGACGCCGTCGTCGCCGGCGCGACGGTAGGTCACCGCGGTCTCGTCGTCGGCTTCGCAACGGCGCAACACGCCGTCGTCGCCGTCGCCGCCCGACGAGAGCACCGTCGGCCACCCGGCCCGGCGCGCGAGCCCGAGCTCCCGGATCGAGGCCGCCCGGTCACCGCGGACCGGCACGAATCGCACGCGGTCGCCCGGCGAGAGCTGCCCGAGCTTCCAGCGGTCGGCCGCGACGACGGTGACCGGGCAGACGAAACCGCCGAGGCTGGGTCCGTCGGGACCGAGCAGAATGGGCGTGTCGCCGGTGAAGTCCAGCGCGCCGACGGAATACGGGGTGTCGTGGATATTGGACGGGTGCAATCCCGCCTCGCCGCCGTCGGTGCGGGCCCATTCCGGTTTCGGCCCGATCAACCGGACGCCGGTGCGGTCGGAGTTGAAGTGCACCTCGTAGTCGGTGCCGACGACGGTCTCGAAGTCGGCGCGGGTGAAGAACTCGGGCGCACCGTGCGGGCCCTCGGTGACGGCGAGTTCCCAGCGCCGGGCCAGCACGGGTTGCTCGTCCATCGGCACGGCCGCCGTGACGCGGCCGTGGTGCGCGCCGAGCGCGAGCGACTCTCCGGCGCGCAACGCGGCGCCGGTGCCGCCGCCGAAGCGGCCGAGCGTGAACGTGGCTGCGCTGCCGAGGTATTCGGGCACGTCGATACCGCCGGCGATCAGCACGTAACAGCGCATCCCCGGTCCGCGCACCGCGCCCACGTCCAGCACACCGCCCGCGGGCACCCGTACGGACCGCCACTGCGGCACGGCGACGCCGTCCACGGTCACCTCCGCCGGAGCGCCGGTGACGCAGACCCAGCCCGGTGCGGTGAACCGCAGCGCGGGGCCGCCGAGGGTGCATTCCAGTCCGGCGGCGCCCTCGGCATTGCCGAGCGCGCGATTACCCAGACGGAAGGACAGATCGTCCATCGGCCCCGACGGCGGGACGCCGATGTGCCAATACCCGACCCGGCCCGGCCAGTCCTGCACGGTGGTGAGCATGCCGGGGCGAACGACCTCGATCCGGCCGGGTCGCGCGGACTCGTCCTGCGCGACCCGGGCCACCGGTAGCTCGGCGACGGTCATCGCGACACCACCATGCGCACCGGGGTCGGGTCGAAGCCGTTGCAGGGGTTGTTGATCTGCGGGCAGTTCGATACCAGCACCAGCGTGTCGATCTCGGCGCGCAACGTGACCCGTTTGCCCGGCGCGGACAATCCGTCCACGATGCCCAGCGTGCCGTCCGCCTCGACCGGAACGTTCATGAACCAGTTGATATTCGACACCAGGTCGCGTTTGCCCAGGCCCCAGCGCAACGCCTCGGTGAGGAAGTTCTCCACGCAGGCGTGCTGGTGGCGGGTGTGGTGGCCGTAGCGCAGAGTGTTGGATTCCTGCGAGCACGCGCCCGCGATGGTGTCGTGGTTGCCGACCTCGTCGGCCACCACCGTCATCAGTGCCGTGCCCGTGTCGGTGCGCAGCACGCTGCCGGTGGTGAGGAAGATGTTGCGCTGGGCGGTGATCGTGGCCTGCGCGCTGTAGCGTTCGGAGTGATCGGCCGCCGAGTACAGCAGGCAATCCACCGCCTGGTTGCCGTGCAGATCGATGATCTCCAGGTATTCGCCCGCCCGGACCACCGCCGACCAGGGCGAGCGGGCGGGGACGGTCTCATCGAGCACGATGGCGCGTGCCGTGGTCATGCGGTTGCCTCCAAGGTCAGCGCGGCGGTCCAGGCTTGTTCGGTGTTCTCCAGGGCCCGTCGGTATTCCGGGTCCTCGTTGCCGGGTGCGGCGAGGTCTTCCGGTGCGGCCCACGCGACGAAGTCGAGGTCGGTCGCGGGCCGGTCGTCCAGCGGATGCGCGGAGTTGGCGACCAGCACGGTGACCGGCAGGTGCACCAGCAGATCCACGGAGGAGCCGGGGGCGGCGCTGCCGGTCGAGACGAGCGCGCCATCCCGCGCGACACGCACGCCGCGGAAGAACGAGACCGTCGGCCCGATGTCCCGTGGTTCCAGGCCGTGTTTGGCGCCCGCGAGGCGCAGCGAATGCCGGGCCTGGTCGGTGGGTCCGCAGAGCGTGTCGTGGTGGCCGGAGGTGTCGGCGAGCACGGTCGCCAGCACACGGCCCTGGTCCGACAGCAGCGGGTGACCGCTGCCCAGGTACGCCTGCCACGGCACCTTGACCGTGTCGGCGACGTTCAGGCGCTCCCACGGCGCGTCGGCGCGCACCAGCAGCAGGTGCGCGCAGGCCGCGCCGTGCGGGTCGGACAGGCGGACGCGGGTGCCGCGTCCGAGTGTGATGTTCGCGTAACCGCCCGCCGGAATCCGCTGGGCGAAGGTGATCTTCGAGGCGGGGATCTCGGCGGGGAGCGCGGGATTCGCGATCGTCGCCGCCGCGGCCTGCGCCCGTGCGTGCGCTCGCGCGCCGGAGGTGTCCGCAGTGCTTGTCACGATGATTCCTTTCGGATGCCGAATGTGGGGGAATGCGGCGGTGCCTGGCAGCGCACCGCCGCATCGAAGGCGCTCAGGCCGGTTGCGGTGCGGGCTCGCCCGCGGTGACGCCGCGCGACCAGCCGACCACGAAGCGGTGCACCACGACGCCGACGGCGAGCACCAGCAGCACGAAAAGCGGTGCGGCCCAGAGCATCCACCAGCCGCCGCCGGCCGGGGTGTATACCTCGGCGCGCGGCCAGGCCAGGTTCACCACCATCGCGACGCCCCAGACCACGGCGAGCGCGTTGACCGGAATGCCGAATCGGCCCAGGCCGAACAGCCGCGCGTCGGTGCCCGCGTCCGGCAGGCCGGTGAACCGGCGGATCAGCAGCGGCACCGTCACCAGCAGGTAGGCCAGGTACAGCGTGACGATGCAGACGCTGGCCAGCGTCGCGAAGATCGCGGCGTTGCCGAGATTCAGCACCAGCAGGCCGATGCCGAGCGCGCCGATCACGATCGCGGGCAGCACCGGCGTGCCGTAACGCGGGTGCACCGCGGCGAGCCTGCGGGCGAACGGCAGCTTCCCGTCCCGCGCCATGGAGAACATCAGCCGCGAGCCCGCGGTCTGGATAGCCAAGGTGCACACGGTGATCGCGACCGCCACGCACCCCAGCAGCACCTTGCCCGCCGGGCTGTCCAGCTTCGCGGTGAGCACGTAGGCCAGGCCGTCGGAGGCCAGCGCGCCATCGGACAGGCTCGGCGCGGCCATCAGTGCGCCAAGCAGCATCAGCCCGCCGCCCAGCGCCGAGACCGACAGCGCCGTGAGAATGGTGCGCGGCGCGACCCGGCGCGGGTTCTTGGTCTCCTCGGAAAGCTCACCGGCGGAGTCGAATCCGACCATGACGTAAGCCGCCATCAATCCCGACACCAGGAACGCGGCCCAGTAGGGACCCGGCGCGGCCTGGTCGGTCTCCAGTACCACGCCGGGCCCGCGCTCGGTGTGGGTGAAGAACAGCGCGACGATCGCCAGCACGCCGACGATCTCGACCGTGACGCCGATCGAGTTGATCCGCGCCATCAGGTCGATGCCGATGACATTGATCAGCGTGGTGACCACCAACAGGATGCTGCCCAGCAGCACTGCGTTGGTCGCGCCGGACGACGAGGTGAGCGCGGTGTCGGTGCCGACGAGCTGGAATCCGCTCCAGATCGACGGCAGCACCACTTGCAGGGCGATCGCCGCCGCGGCGGCCGTGACGATCTGCGCGATGATCATCATCCAGCCCGCGAACCAGCCGACGAGTTCGCCGCCGAGCCGCCGGGACCACTGGTAGATGCAGCCCGAGATCGGGTAGCGCGCGGCAAGTTCGGCGAAGTTGAGCGCGACGAGGAACTGTCCGGCGAACACGATCGGCCAGGTCCAGAAGAAGGCGGCTCCGCCGAACGAATAGCCGAAGCCGAAGAATTGGAAGATCGTGGTCAGGATGGAGACGAACGAGAAGCCTGCCGCGAAGGAGGCGTAGCGGCCGAGCTTGCGGTGCAGCACGGGCTGATAGCCGAACCTGGCGAGGTCGGCGCTGTCGCCGGTCAGGTCGGGCGGCGGGGTCTGGGCGAGCGTGGTGGCCATGGGCGGTCCTTCGGCGTGCGGCCAATAACTATCAGACGACAGTTTTGCCGCCGCGATCGCGCTTTCGGTGACCTGCGTGTATCGCTTTCGAGACCTTGGGTAACTTCTGTGTTGCGGCTATTTCTATCAAGTGACAGAAAACGCACCGCGTGCCGTCGGCCAACTGAGCGCTCGACCACCGCGCCGGACCATCCCCACGCCGACCTGCCAGAATGAACCCGTGGCAAACCTCGGGCCCGGACGGCCGCGTCTCGAACAACGACGCAGGCGCGGATCGACGCCGCGCGCCGAGATCCTCGACGCCGCAGGCGAACTGTTCACCACCAACGGGTACGCCAACACCTCCACCCGCGCGATCGCCGACGCCGTCGGCATCCGCCAGGCCTCGCTGTACCACCACTTCGCCGCCAAGGACGACATCCTCGACGCGCTGCTCGCCGAAACCGTCGCCGCCCCGATCGAACTGGCCGAGCGGCTGCGCGCGGCGTCCGAACCAGTGCCGGTCCGGTTGTACGCGCTGGCACTGTTCGACGTGCGGCAACTATGTGCGTCCCGCTGGAATCTCGGTGCGCTGTACCTGCTCCCGGAACTGCGCACCGAGCGCTTCGCCGCCTTCCGCCTGCGCCGCGACGAATTGCGCGGACATTACGAGACTTTGGCCGCGCAGGTGCTGGCCGAGGTCGGCGCGGTGAGCGTGCCGGGTACGCAGTTGCTGCCGTTCCGGTTGGTGGAGACGGTGATCAGCATTCGCTCCGACGAAGGAGCCGCGCCCAGGTACGCCGAGCGCACGATCCCCGGGGCGGTACTGCGCACGCTCGGCTGGCCCGGAGATCTCGACCCGATCCGGGCCGAGGCGATCGTGCTGCTGGACCACCTGGCGATGCCCAACCCATGACACGGTACGGCTACCGATTGCGCTCGATCCCCCGGCTCCGATCCTGGCTGTGCAAATAACCCCGCACGACCGACGGGCCATGACCCGGCGACTCCCGCACCGCCGCCGACGGCGGTTCCGCTTGACCGAGCCCCAGAATCTTCACCACCTCCGGTGGTATTCCGCGCGCTTGCAGCCGCGCCAGATGTTCCGCGCGTTCCTTCTCCGCTGCCGCGCGTTCCTTCTCGGCTGCCGCGCGTGCCTCGGCCGCCGGTTCCCCAGTGACGGCGGCCGGTCGCTCCTGGTGCTGGTCGGGCGCTGGGAATTCCCGCGCGACCCGCTCGGCGGCCTCACGTGCAACCCGTGCACGCTCGGTTTCCGGCGCATGGGGTACTTGCCTGGCTCGTTCGGCTTGCTCCTGGACCTGCCTGGCGTGTTCGGCTCGCTGGGGAGCTTCCACCCGGCCACGAGTGGCGCCTTCCCGAAACCGCAGCATATTCCGGAACTTCTCGGCTCGTTCACGTGCCTTGTTCGCCAGCTCCGCGAGTTTCGACCTATGCTCGCGCTGTTGCGTCTTCTGCTGCCGCGCTTTCTCGCCGACACCGGGCAATTCGAGCTGCTGGCCTCGCTCCAATGCCAGCCCACGTGCCCAGATTTCGCGAGCGTCGGCCCGCGATATGACCTGGTGCGTGAACCGATCCCCGAAATCCCGAATCAATCCTCTGATGAGTTCTTGAGCCTTACTTGATATGAACTCGCCTTCGACGGATCGCAATATATGTTGATGCACCTCACGATTGGCGAGAAGCGCACGTATTACCTTGAGCTGAGTTTCGTCCTTATCTCCGTCGATTCTGCCGGATTTCTCTTCGATGGAGCTGACTTTTCCCCGATCGTCTTTGATCTTGTCGAATCGAGTTTTACCCACTCCTTCGACGCGGTACAACCGCGACTGCTGAACGTATCCGTTCTCACGGTCGCGAAAGAACCGGTCGGTGCCGTTTTCGAATATTCTGCCGCGTTCATGGTTCCTGACCTTGTCGCGGTCTCGGTCGTATCCATCCGGCATAGCTGGACACACCCCCCGGTGTGCGTAGTGTCCTGGTGAGAAGATCTAGAGAAGCGAGCCTTCATGTGCGGTTCGCGGATTCCTCTTGCCGTTTCTCTTCGTGGTAGGACGCATATTCGCGCACTGCTGCGGCAATGTAGGAGAACATGCCGTCATGGTCTTCAGGGTCGTAGCCGATCATGCTGTCCACCAGCCGCCACATCACGATTTCGTCTTCGTCGTAGGTGTCGCATTCCACTGCGGGATTCACGCGCGGGTAGAAGGAATGCTCTCGGCCGAACCATTCGCAATCGAACCATCGTGCGCCCGCGAACCTGATGAAACATTCACCGACGAAGCAGATGAAAGCGTCTACCATGTCGGCGTTCTCGGGGTCCACCGCGGTAGTCATATTCGGGAACAATTCCGCGACGATGGGGTTCAGACGCTTCGCCTCCGCCGATCCTTCTGGCCACGGTTCCGAGGGAAAGCGGCTCAATCCTGCATGGTCCATGAACTTCTGGACCTGCGCCGCGCGGCGGTCCGGGTCGACCCATTTACCCCATTCGGTCTGCTCGACGGGTACGCCGAGATCCATGGTCAACTGCTCGTCATTCCCCACGCCCAGCTCCTTCTCGTCATGGTCCGAACAGGTCAGTGTCGCGCGTGCACCGGTCACCGGGCAAGGAACCCTCATCGCTCCAGGTACAACTTCTCGTTCGGTAACCTGGGCCAGCCTCCTGCATTATCGGGAAGTATGTGCACCGCGTCGACGTAGTGGCGTTTCCGGTGGTCTTCGATGAACGTCAACGCGGCAGTAAGGCAGGCCGTGAAGTCGAGCCGGACGCCGTGCAGGAAGACGGACAGATGCACATCAGGATCGTTCGGCAGCGGAGAAGTCATCGCGTCTCGCTTCCGGTCATCGCCTACCCGGACCGACACACGCCCGAATGGACTCGACCACAACCATTCCGGACGGACGGTACCTGTCCCGGGGTGTCTCTATCCAATGCCTGACAGCGCCGAACTCAGCTGTGGGTGACGGCAGTGCCACAGTTCCGCCCCCTCGGACAATCGATACGTCGAGCCGGAACATCTCCGCGAAAAGCTTTGTGTCGTCGGGAAGATCGGGCCGAACAATGTAGGTCCACCTGTTCGAGCGAGGATGCGCCACGATCGGCCCTATCGCATCCCTGCGGCGCTGCATGTCTTGCCTGACGGCTCGCCCTAGCGGAGCGGGCATGGTCAACGCTCCTACGTACGACGCGCGCATGATGATGCGCCCCAGCTCTGGCGGGTCGATTACAGCGGGCAGATCACACACGCGCTGGTAGAAGTGGCAGCGAGACCGGGGTGTGTCCCCGAAAGATATGTGTCCCATCGGTGTAGACCCTCTTGGTCAGATTGCTCGGCCTTGGTGTACGCCCGCCGCCGGGGAGCCGATCAAGGCATCGCATCAACCCGGCGGCGGGGCTTTTTCAGCTTGTCCGCGCTGAGCATGTGATCCCAGGCACACAACTCGTCTCGAGGTCGTACGATCGTCAGCACATGGACACGAAAAGAAGTCCGAGCGCTGCGCGAAGTTGCTTTGCGCATGACACAAGAGGAGTTCGCCGAGAAGGTCGGATTTCAGACTGCGACTGTGCAGAAGTGGGAACAGAGGACCACAGCCGAGCGTCCGGTCAGAGGGCGGTCGGCCGAAGCGCTCGACACGATCTACAACGGCCTCGAACCGGCGCAGCGGGAGCGGTTCTGGCATCAGTTGGCAGGTGCACCACCGCAAACCGGAGGGCATCCTGTTCTTAGCGGGGCAGAAACCATCCAGCCCGAACCGGCCAATGCTGGTGACGGTGCGGTCGGTATGCATGTGCGGGAAGTCGAGGACGATGTGAAGCGGCGTGAGTTCAACAAGCTAGCCGCGGTAGGCGCGGTCGCGGTGCTTGTCCCGGACAGCGCCGACCGAATCGGCATGAGTGATGCCGAACGGCTGTTGGCCGATGTCGATGCGCTCGGTCAGGAGGATCAGCGCACAGGCGGTGCACAACTGGTCGGTTTCGCCGTTGACAAGCTGGCGCACGCCCTGGACCGGCTTCAAACCGGTGTATTCGATTCCGCTACTGGCAGCGCCTTCACCAAGGCGACCGGAGAACTAGCCGTGCTCGCCGGGTGGTTGGCCTATGACGCGGACCGGCACCCGCTTGCGCGCCGGTGCTTTGCTGATGCCATGGCTCTCGGCACAGAGGCGAACGACGATGACCTCATTGCACACACTTGCCTGATTGCGGCGAATCAATCCAGCTCCCTTGCTCGCGCCAATCGAGGAGGAAGCCCCCACAAGGCCCTGCAACTCGCTGATCGTGCCCGCACCTTGATGCGCGGTCGGCTACCAGGCCGGATACATGCTCTGATAGCTGTTCGTGAGGCGCAGGCGTGCGGAATACTCGGTGACAGAATTGCTTTCGGGCGTGCTATCGCGACCGCATGGCGAGAGTTGGATCAGGCCATGCAGTCCGAACCGCTGGAAGAAGTTCCGCAATGGCTGCGATTCGTAACCTACTCGGAGATCGCCGACCACGAGGCTCGCGGCTATGCGGACATCGGCGACCTGCGTCGATCTGTCGAGTTGTACGCGGCTGCCGTCGATCACCCCGCGGCAATGCGTAATGCCACGATCGTCCGCGCATGGTCGGCGGCGACCAGGGCTCGCCTCGGCGATATCACCGGCGCGCTCGAGCACGGCTTCCCGGCGTTGTCGGAACTGTCTGCCATTGCATCGACACGCACACTGCGCCGCCTCGAGCCAGTTCGAGCAGCAGTCGATCGGGTGTCCGCCGGTGTGGAGTTCCGCGAGCTGTACGACTCCCTGACGCGGAAGGCGGTGACCGCGTGACCGGCTTGCCGGATGGCCTGAAATTCGAGCACTACACAGCTGCCGAAGCACGTGCGCGAAGAGAGATCGTCGAGGACGTCTACCGCCATTCATACGTCGATGCCATCGAATCTGGAGATCCGTTCGATTCGCCTTCGGAATTCATGCGCCGGTTCGATTCCTACACCGGTCCCCGTGGCAGCGGCTTCGCATATGTGCTTGCCCGAGTCGAGGGTGAACCTGCGGGGCAGACCTGGGGATGGCCGCTACCTCCGAACGCGCGATGGTGGACAGGACTGCATCTCGACAGCGGCGATCCCGAGGAGTTCACCACCGAAGACGGCGCGCGCACGTTCGGTCTCAGCGAGATCATGGTGTGCGCGGAATATGCCGGGCAAGGCGTAGCGCGGGCACTGCATGACGAACTGCTCGGTTCTCGATCCGAACAGCGCGCGACACTTCTCGTCGAAGCGGACAACGAGCGCGCCTACGCGCGCTATCGGCGCTGGGGCTGGGAAAGGGTCGGATGGCTGCGCCCATCTTGGCCTGACGCCCCCCGTTTCGAGGTGCTGATCCGCGAGTTGCGCTGAGCAGAAACGACGAAAGAAGCCGGCTCGGCTGACCCACCCCTCAGTGCGTCGGCGGCGCGATCTGCCAATGCTCCTGCAACGCCCCCGCGATCTGCGGCAGCACCGTCACCGGAATCCGCTTGCGCCGCAGTATCGCCCGTATCTCCGTGACCTGGTCGCGTTTGCGCAGGTCGTACGCTCCCGCGACCGGGCGGACCACCGGGGGAATGGACAACAGCACCAGCTCGCCGTGCGGTTCGTCGCCGCCGGAGAGGTCCAGTGCCAGCGACCACCGGGCGCGCTCGTCCAGGGTGAAGCGCCCGGCCACCACGCGGTCCCACGAGATGCTGGAGATCGTCCACGGCTTGCGCCGGTAGATGGCGTGATCGGTGAGGACGACGGCGTCCCGGGTGAACAGGGCGACCAGCACCGCGATACCGACGACGGCTCCGGCCAGCAGGCCGGTGAACACCCGGTTCACCCCGAACGCGGCGACGAACGAACCGCAGATCGTGACGGTGGTAAGGATGCCGAGCACGCTGTAGAACACGGCGCGCTGCGTCGGAACAACACCCGCCCGCACCGTTGTCATCTCACCTACCTGTTCATGGCGCATATCCGGCCACCGTACCGTCTCGCGCTCCGGCCGCGCACCTGGCCGTTCCCAGATGTGACCGGCGCTCAGAGGGTCAGCGGGACCGCGGCCTCGGCCGTGTACACCAGGAACGTCAGGCTCTGCTGGAAGTACAGCTGCACCGACGTGCTGTCGTGCGTCAGGTAGCCGATGGACAGGTCCTGGCCGATGCGCAGATCGAAGTCGCCGCCGCGCGTGGTGAGCACGATCGCGCCGTCGATGGCGGGCGCCCAGATGATCTCCCCTTCCGGGATGAGGCGCTCGATATGCGTGCGGATCATGTGGCCGTGGTCGGAGGTCTCGCTGACCGCGGTGTACAGATCGGCGCTGAGCAGCACCGAGTACGGTCCGTCGACACCGGCCAGCCGCAGGGCGGTCAACGCCTGCGCGATCGCCTCGGGAACCAGCCGGGTATCGCTGGGCAGCGTGATCGGGTCGTTCGACGAGGCGGCGCGGATGCCGGTGATGTGCGCGGTCGGATAGCCCTCGAAGATCGCCCGGTCCTCGGCGAACGCCATCTTCTTCGCGGCGTCCTTCACCGGGTCCAGGTCGGCGTCCTGCGCGCCGCGCTCCACGTTGTCGAGTTCCTCGCGGGAGAGCGTGAACGGCACCCGCAGTTCGACCAGCGGCGCGACCACCCGCTGACGGGCGAACACCCCGGCGTCCGGCGAATCGATCGCCGTGGTGTGCCCGGTGCCCACCGCCGAGTAGTCGACGCCGTGCGGGCCGGACAGGTCGACGACGCGCCTGCCCGCGATGTGCCGCTTGAACGTGCGCGTCGCCTCCTCCTCGATGGCCGCCCACGCCTCGGAGGTGATCGGCGCTAGTTCGCGATGGAGGTTGTTCATGACCGGATGCTCCTTTTCAACGAGCCGATACCGAGGGCGCCGTCGCCCGCGGGCGCGGCGGTGCCGGGCAGATCTGCGGGACCGGCGCCGTCGGTGTCCACGGACACCACGGATTCCGCCGCCTCCCACGGCGCCGGGGGCAGATCGTCGAGGAAATCGACGGTGGGTGCGAAGAACGAGGTGCCTGTTTGGGCGACGGAGAAATCCAGGATGCGGTCGTAGGCCGCCTCGTCGGTGCCGAGGAACATCCGGGTGAGCATGCGTTCGGTGACGCTCGGCGTGGCCGCGTAGGCGATGTAGTAGGTGCCGAACACGCCCTCGCGCACGCTGCCGAAGGGCATGTTGCCGCGCAGGATCTGGCGTTCGGTGCCGTCCGGATCGATCAGAGTGTTGACCTCGACGTGCGAGTCGGCCGGCTTGATCTCGTCGGGGAGTTCGAAGTCGTCCAGTTTGGTGCGGCCGATGACGCGCTCTTGCTCTTCTACCGAGAGCGCGCGCCAGTCCGCCAGCGGGTGCGTGTACTTCTGCACGATCACGTAGCTGCCGCCGGTGAAGTCCGGGTCCTCGTCGCCCACCAGCGCCGCCGCGTAGGCCGCGCGACCCTCCGGATTCTCCGTGCCGTCCACGAAACCGAGCAGATCGCGCTGCTCGAAGTAGCGGAAGCCGACCGTCTCGTCCACGATCGTTCCCGCACCGGCCAGCCGATCGCCGATCGCCATGGCCAGCTCGAAACAGGCGTCCTGCACCTCGGACTTGATGTGGAACAGCAGGTCGCCCGGCGTCGCGGGCGCGGTGTGGCGTGCGCCGACGTAACCGGGGAACGGATGCAGCTCAGCCGGTTTCGGGCCGGCGAACAGGCGGTCCCATGCGTCGGAGCCGATCGAGGTGACGCAGGTGAGGTTCGCGCCCGGCAGGCGGAAGCCCACCGAGCGGCGCAGGCCGGTGATATCGGCGAGCAGGTCGCGGACCGTCGCTTCGCCACCCTCGTCGATCGTGGCGACCAAGAAGATCGCGGACGGTGTGAGCGGTTCGAGGATCGGCTGCGGCTCACCCATGATCGACACCCTAATGCCCGACCGGTCCGGCCGGGCTACGGACCCGCATCGTGGTGGCTACATCGCCACCGTCAGCAGGAACGCGACGTCGTCGATCGCCTTGACGCTGTGGCGCGCCTTGGGTATCACGATCAGGTCGCCCTCTGAGCCTTTCCATTCGTTGGCCCCGCTGAGCAGCACCAGGGTGCCGCTGAGCACCTGCAACGTGGCTTCGCCGGTGTTGTCGTGTTCGGCCAGGCTGTGCCCGGCGATCAGGCCGACCACCGTTTGCCGCAGCGTATGCGTGTGGCCGCCATAGATTGTCTGTGAACTGCGCCCGCTCGTGGCGAGGGCGGCCAGCTTCAGTTGCTGGCGCGCTACCGCAGTCAGCGATTTCTTTTCCATGGACCGCCTTTCGCAGAGCACCACAGCCGGTGCCGGGCTGGTGGCAACGGCTCGAGGCGGGCGACCGGACGCGGGTCCGGCCGCCCGCATATCGAGGAGTATGCCCGAGTCCGTCGCGGCGCGGGCCGGGTTCGACCGTCCCCGCCCGTGGGGGCGGCGTTCGCGGAGCCTCTTGGCGTGGCGCGCTAGGCGGGCCGCCGGGTGTAGTGCCGGATGCGGTAGCGCAGGCCGGTGGCCGAGGTGCGCCACGGCTCCGGGTCGTCGGGCCGCCACTGCGGTCCGATCGACGGCGCGAAGGCGTCGCCCTCGACCGCGGTATCGATCTCGGTGACGCGCAGGTCGGTCGCGAACTCGAGTGCGGCGCGGTAGATCTCGCCGCCACCGGCCACCCAGACCGCGTCCGGGGCGCACTTGGCCAGCGCCTCCGGCACCGACGACGCCCGCTCGGCGCCTTCGGCCGACCAGTCCGGCTGCCTGGTCACCACGATATTGCGCCGCCCCGCCAGCGGCCGGAACCGCGGCGGCAGCGAATCCCAGGTCCGTCGGCCCATCACCACGGGATGTCCCCAGGTGACGTCCTTGAAGTGCGCCATGTCCTCCGGCAGCCGCCAGGGGATGGTGTTGCCGGACCCGATCACCCCGTCCAGGGTCTGCGCCCAGATCAGCCCGACCGTCCGCTCGCTCACACCGCCACCGGGGCCTTGATGGCCGGATGGTGCCGGTAGTCGATAACCTCGACGTCCTCGTAGCGGTAGTCGAACAGCGTCGGCGCGGGATGCAGCCGCAGCGTGGGGAACGGGTAGGGGTCGCGGGCGAGTTGCTGGGCGACCTGGTCCAGGTGGTTGTCGTAGATGTGGCAGTCCCCGCCGGTCCAGATGAAGTCACCGGGCGTCAGCTCGGTCTGCTGGGCGACCATGTGGGTGAGCAGGGCGTAGCTGGCGATGTTGAACGGCACGCCGAGGAACAGGTCGGCGCTGCGCTGGTAGAGCTGGCAGGACAGCTTCCCGTCGGCCACGTGGAACTGGAAGAACGCGTGGCAGGGCGCCAGCGCCATCTTGTCCAGGTCGGCGACGTTCCACGCCGAGACGATGATGCGCCGGGAGTCGGGGTTGGTGCGCAGCGTGTGCAGCACCTGGGAGATCTGGTCGATGTGCGTTCCGTCCGGCGCGGGCCACGACCGCCACTGCACGCCGTAGACCGGGCCGAGTTCGCCGTCGGCGTCGGCCCATTCGTCCCAGATGGAGACGCCGTGCTCGCGCAGCCAGCCGATGTTGGAGTCGCCGCGCAGGAACCACAGCAACTCGTAGACGATCGACTTGAGGTGGACCTTCTTCGTGGTGATCAGCGGGAAGCCCGCCGCGAGGTCGTAGCGCAACTGGTGGCCGAAGACGCTGCGCGTTCCGGTGCCGGTGCGATCGGCTTTCTTCGTGCCGGACGTCAGCACCAGTCGCAACAGGTCCTCGTACTGGGTGTCGGGAGCCGATGCCGGATCGAGCGCGTCGTGAGCCACGTCTGGCAACTCTAGTCTTCGTGCTCGCACACTCGGCGAGCCGATCGGGCGCGTCCCTGGCCACGCCTGACGACGGTGGCCCGCCGTGGCCCTGGCAAGCTCGAGCCCATGCGCAAGCTCTACGTGATCGGCATCGGTGCGGGCGACCCCGACCAGGTCACCGTGCAGGCGGTCAAGGCGATGCGGCAGGTCGAGACGTTCTTCGTCATCGGCAAGGGGGAAGCCAAGCGGGAACTGGTCGACGTGCGGACGGCGATCCTGGCCGAACACATGGATCGGCCGTACCGGATCGTGCCGATCGCCGACCCGCCGCGCGACCGGACGCCCGCCGACTACGTGGACGTGGTCGACGACTGGCACGATCGCCGCTCGGCGCTGCTGGAATCGGCGTTCGCCGCGGCCGACGGCGTCGGCGGCATCCTGGTCTGGGGTGATCCCGCGCTCTACGACAGCACGCTGCGGATGATCGAGCGGGTGCTCGCTCGCGGCGTGGTGCGTTTCGACTACGAGGTGATTCCTGGCATCACCAGCGCGCAGGCCCTGGCCGCCCGGCATCGGATCGTGCTGCACGGCATCGGTGAGCCGGTACGCATCACCACCGGCCGTCGCCTGCGCGACGAGGGACTCGGCGCAGAGAACGCCCTGGTGATGTTGGACGGCGACTGCTCGTTCACCACGATTTCGGACCCTGGCGCGCACATCTGGTGGGGCGCCTACCTCGGCATGCCGGACGAGACGTTGATCGAGGGGCCGCTGTCGGAGGTGGGCGAGGAGATCGTGCGCCGCCGCGCCGAGCTGCGCGACCGGAAGGGCTGGATCATGGACATCTATCTGCTGCGCCGCGCGGGGAGTGATCCGCCCGCTGCCGTGTGAGAACCGGCAGGTTGTCGGTAGGGCTGGGTAGTCTGAACCCCGTGCCTGAGCTACCGGAAGTGGAGGCGTTGGCTCAGTTCCTCCGGGAGCATGCGGTCGGCGCCGTGGTCGGCCGCGTCGACGTGGCCGCGTTGAGCGCCGTGAAGACATTCGAGCCCCCGGTCACCGCACTGTCCGGTCGAGACGTCACCGGCGCGGGGCGCTGGGGCAAATTCCTCGGCATGGAATGCGACGGGCTGTGGCTGGTCACGCACCTGTCGCGGGGTGGATGGCTGCGCTGGATCGATGAGCCGAGCCCGACGCCGCCCAAGCCGGGCGGCAAGAGCCCGCTGGCGCTGCGGGTGCACTTCTTCACGCCCGAAGGGGCGACACCCGCGTTCGACCTCACCGAGGCCGGCACGAAGAAGCGGCTCGCGGTGTACGTGGTGGCGGACCCGAAGGCGGTGCCCGGTATCGCGCGCCTGGGCCCCGACGCGCTGGAGGTGACCGAGGCGCAGTTCGCCGAGATCCTGCACGGCACCTCCCAGCGGATCAAGACCGCGCTCGTGGACCAGGCGCTGCTGGCGGGCGTCGGCAACGCCTACTCCGACGAGATCCTGCATACGGCGCGGATCTCGCCGTTCGCGAACACCAAGACCCTCCCGGCGGACAAGATGGCCGAGCTGTACACCGCCATGCGCACGGTGCTCACCGACGCGGTGCAACGCTCGGTCGGCCAGGACGCCGCCCGCCTCAAAGGCGAGAAGCGCTCCGGTATGCGGGTGCACGCGCGGACCGGGCAACCCTGCCCGGTCTGCGGCGACACGGTCCGCGAGGTCTCCTACGCCGAACGGTCCTTCCAGTACTGCCCGACCTGTCAGACCGGCGGCAAGGTCCTCGCGGACCGGCGGATGTCGCGCTTGCTGAAGTAGCGGCCCGGCTCAGGTCAGCGTCGGGACCCGCACGCCCTGCCAGGCGAGTCGTTTCTCCCGGTCCGGGTCGTGTTCCACGCGCGTGGGGTAGTCGATGATCAGGGTGGACCTGCGGGCCTCCGTGTAAGCGGGCCAGGACGGCAGCGGAGTTCCGGTGCGCGCGAAAGCCAGCCAGTTGTCCTGGAACTGCTCGGTGACCGCCCGCAGTCCGCGCCTGCCGCCCGCGGCGGTGAAGGCCCGGCCGATCGGAGTATCCGTCACGCCGAAGACCGGAACGAGATCGGTCGCGTGCGTGGCGCCGATCCCGGCGAGTTGCAGGGCGCGCGGGGCGAAGTCGTAACGGTAGGCGTAGGTCGGCGCGTGCCTGCTGTGACCTTCCATGACCGTCACCGAAGGACGCCAGAAGGTGTAGTCGCCACCCGCCCGCACCGCGGCCTTCGGCTGGGGATAGCCGGGATACGCCGCCTTGATCCTGGACTCCGCCTCGGTGGAGTTACCGAGCGCCGAGCGCAGCCGGTCCGGGGTGGTGGGCAGTTCGTCGGCGAACCTGGCGAACAGCGTGCCCTCGTCGCGGTTGGTGCCGATGATCAGCGGCACCCGGTGCGCGGAGCCGTCGGTGATCGCGTCGACCGGGGAAACCGGCAGGAACTCGCCGTCCACCACCGGGCACACCGGAAACGCGCCGGGCTGTTCCCGCACCACCTGGCCGATGGTGCGGTCGACCGCGCGGCGGATGTCGTTGGCGCCTGCCGTGCGCAGGGCGGTGTGCGCGGTGTCCGGCGTGGCGCCCAGCGCGGCGACGCAGCGGCGCGCGAAGCCGCGGGCTTCCTCGGCGGTCACTGCCCAGTCCGCGGGTGGGCTCTGGGAAATGGCCTGATGGAAAAGCCCTTTGGCTTTCGGTGTGGCCAGGAGACCGAGTACGGCGTGCGCCCCGGCCGACTCGCCGAATATCGTCACGTTGCCCGGATCGCCGCCGAAGGCCGCGATATTGGTGCGCACCCACTCCAGCGCGGCGAGCTGGTCACGCAAGCCGAGGTTCGAGTCGAACGGTTCCTGCGCGGTGCCGAATTCGCTGAAGTCGACATAGCCGAACGCGCCCAGCCGGTAGTTCAGCGAGACCACCACCACATCTCCACGCAGCGCCAGTCGCGCGCCGGAGTACAGCCCGAGCGCGGAGGTTCCGATGAGATAGCCGCCGCCGTGGATGAACACCAGCACCGGGCGCGGGCTCGCCGCCGGGGTCGCGGGCACGGTGACATTGAGTGTCAACGCGTCCTCGCTGGTCGGCTGATAGGCGCGCGGCCCGATCCGCGCCCCGGAGCGATGCTGCATGGCCGCGGAGGTGAAGTCCGTCGCCGCCCGAACGCCGGACCAGGGTTCGACCGGCTGCGGAGCGCGAAACCGCAGGTCTCCGATGGGAGGAGCCGCGTAGGGAATGGACCGCCAGCGCAGGACGCGGCGGCCCCGGCGACCGCGGACGACTCCGTCGGCGGTCGCGATATCCGTTGTTGCCACCATTTAGAAATGGTAGCTACGCGCGCCGCGCCTCCAACAGGCGCAGCCAGAACTCGCTGACCGCAGGGAAAGCTGGCACGGCGTGCCAGAGGGTGGACAGCGGCACCCCGCCGACCACGGCGATCGTCGCCGCGTGCAATTGCTCGCCCACGTCGGGCCCCACGAAGGTGGCGCCGAGCAGCGTGTCGGTGGCGCGGTCGATCACCAGTTTCGCGTGGCCCGCGTAGTCGTCCCGGGACAACGCCGACCCGGCCACGTCGATGTCGAGTTCGACGGTCTCCACCGAGTGCCCCGCGTCCCTGGCCACCGCCTCGGTCAGGCCGACCGCCGCGACCTCCGGCGCGGTGAACACCACTTGCGGCACCTTGCCGTGATCGGAACTCGCCACGAACCGCGGATCCTCCAGCGGCTTGCCCTCGGCCCGCGCGGCGATCACGTCGCCGCACACCCGACCCTGGTACTTGCCCATGTGGGTGAGCGCGGCGCGGTGGTTGAGGTCGCCGACCACATACAGCCACTCGCCCTCGACATCGCGCGCGGTGAGGTGGTCGTCGACCGCGATGTAACCGTCGGACAGCCCGACCGCGTCCAGGCCCAGGCCTTTCGTGGCGGGTGCGCGTCCGGCCGCCACCACGATCTCGTCCACCTCCAGCGCCGACTCGCCTTCGGGACCGCGCAACCGGACCGTGACGGGACCGCCGTGGATCCGGCCTTCACCGGTGTCCTTCGCGACCGGGCGCTCGACGGAGGTGGGCTCGGTGCGGAAACGCACTCGCACGCCCGCGTCGGTCAGCGCCGCCGCCACCCGTTCGCCCGCGAACGGCTCGTTGGCGGCCAGCAGCGCCGCGCCGCGCACCAGCAGGGTGACCTCGGCCCCGAGCGCGGCCAGCCAGGTCGCCGCCTCACTGGCCACCACGCCGCCGCCGACCACGGCGACCCGGCGCGGGACCTCGTGCAGATTGGTGGCGTCGCGGGAGGTCCACGGCAGCGCGGCGCGCAGGCCGGGCACATCGGGCACGTTCGCGGTGGTGCCGGTGGCGAGCACCACGGCATGCCGGGCGCGCAACTGCCGCCCGTCGACCTCGACCGAGCGCGTGCCGGTCAGGCGGCCGGTGCCGCGAACGACGTCGATGTGGTTGCCGCGCGCCCAGTCGACCTGGGCGGAATCGTCATGGTCGTGCACGAAGGCGTCGCGCCGCCGCAGCACCGCCTCGACGTCGAGGCCGGTGGCCGAAACGCCCGGCATCGCCCGCGCGGCCGCCAGGACGTGGCCCGGTCGCAACAGCGCTTTGCTCGGGATGCAGGCCCAATAGGAACATTCGCCGCCGATGAGTTCACGCTCCACGATGGCGGCCGTGCGGTCGCTGCCCGCGACGGCGTAGGCGGCGGCGTTCTCGCCCGCCGGTCCGCCGCCGATCACGATGACGTCGTAGTCGGTCGGTGTGCTCGACATCGCCCGCGCCTACTGCAGGTAGCCCTCGACCTGCGAGACCGTATTGGCTTGGACCGCGTCCGGGGATTGGCCCTGATCGATCCGCGCCCGGCGGTGACGGAGCAGGTCCCAGGCCTGATCCAGCATCACTTCCAGTTCGGCCAGGCGCTGGCGTTCGGTCCTCGGGTCCAATTCGCCGCGAGTCGCCTGCGAGCGCAGCTGGTGCTCCTGGTCGACCAGTTCCTTGATCCGCGCCAAGATGTCCTGTTCGCTCATGGTCCGTCCTTTCCGGCATGTGCGGGGCTCCGCGTGATCACGCTGCGCTGCCGCCTCCGGGCCTGTTCGCTGACCCCGACCATGCTACGGCCGGACGAGGCACGCGGCGGCCTTCGGGACGGCCGCGGCGAGTTCCGGCCAGGACAGCGCCGTGTAGC
Source organism: Nocardia sp. NPDC059691 (assembly GCF_042733915.1). Taxonomy (NCBI): domain Bacteria; kingdom Bacillati; phylum Actinomycetota; class Actinomycetes; order Mycobacteriales; family Nocardiaceae; genus Nocardia; species Nocardia sp. NPDC059691. The sequence continues at coordinate 568,750 of NZ_JBHWFB010000002.1, forward strand.
CGAGCGCGACGCCGAAGTGGTCCCGGCGCGATCCGAGGTGATGTCTGGCCAACCCGTCCAGCGCGACACCGTGCGCCAGGCCTTCCGCGACCACGCGCAGCTCGTCCTCTGCCGACTCCACCGGCACGACGACGTGCGAACCCGCGTCGTCGCCGAGCACGCCGAGTCCGCGGCGGCGCAGTTCGGTCACCACCAGCGCCCTGCGCGGCGGCAGCATGCGGCGCAGCCTGCGCAGGTGCCTGGCCAGATCGCCGTGTGCGGCGAAAGCGGCGAGCACGCGCTGGCCCGCCGTGCTCGGGCCGGTGCCGGTGCGCTCGCGGTGGGCGAGCACCGCCCCGGCTATCTCCGGAGCGGCGAGCAACCAGCCGACACCGAGACTGGGGGACAGGATCTTGCTAGTCGTGCCCAGGTGGACGACGACGTCCGGAGCCATGGTGGCCAGCAGCGGCAGCGGCGCGGTGTCGTAGCGCAATTCGCCGTCGTAGTCGTCCTCGATGACCAAGGTCCCGGAGCGGCGCGCATGCTCCACCAGCTCGACCCGTCGCGCCGCGGGCATCCGCGCGCCGAGTGGGAATTGATGCGCCGGAGTGCAGTACACCGCTTTGATCCGGGACGGCAGCGCGTCGACGCGCAGTCCGTGCGCGTCGACGGGAACCGGGACGACCTCGAGACCGGCCGCCGCGAATGCCCCTGCGGCGCGCTGATAGCCGGGATCCTCCATGGCGACGGCATCGCACGGCCGCAGCAGCGCCACGGCCAATTCGCCTACGGCGGAACTGGTTCCCGCCGTCGCGAGCAGCACGGTGTCGCTGCCCGCGCCGATCCCGCGGTGGCGCAGCAGATGCTCGGTGACCGCCGTGCGGAACTCCGGTTCGCCCGCGCGGTCCTTGCGCACGAGCGGGGGGTGGTCCGCCGCGGCGCGCCAGGCGCGGCGCCATGCGGCCGGATCGATGGCGTCGACGCACGGCGCACCGGGGGCGAGGTCGAACAGCTGCGGCGCGGCGTCGGTGTCGTCCACGGGGTCGGTGCGCGCGGGCGCGGCGGCCGGTGCGGTCGTCAGGTAGGTTCCGGAGCCGCGTCTGCCGTCGAGCCAGCCCTCCGCGTGCAATTGGTCGTAGGCGGCGGCGACCACGGTGCGGCTCACGCCGAGCCGCCCGGCCAGCGCGCGGGTGGACGGCAACCGGTCGCCGCCGCGCAGCGGCCCGCCGGTCGCCGCGCGGCGCAGTTGGTCGGCGATCTGCACCGACAGCGGTTGCGCCAGGTCGCGATCGAGGTCGAGGGGAATGTCGTCCAGCACGGCTTCTCCTCGAAGTGGACTGCTGAGAATCATTTGAATTGGCACTTTGATAATGCCATTAGCGGATCGATGCTGGGTTCATGACCGAAACAGTCAGCCCACGGGCTCCCCTCTCGCCGACGCCGCGCAGCACGCCGACCCGGCTGACCGACCGTGCCCGCACCGATCGCGCCGACTTGGACGCGGTGCTCGACGCCGGGCTGATCTGCCACTTCGGTGTGCTGCTCGGCGGCACGCCGGTCGTGTTGCCGACCGCCTACGGCCGCGACGGCGACACGCTCTACCTGCACGGCTCCACCGGCGCGGGAAACCTGCGCGCGGCGCTCGCCGCCGACATCTCGGTGGCGGTGACCTTGGTCGACGGCGTGGTCTACGCGCGTTCGGCCATGCACTTCTCGATGAACTACCGCTCCGCGGTCGTGCTCGGCCGGGCGCGGGAGGTGACCGAGCACGACGAACGCCTGCACGGGCTGCGCGTGATCGTCGAGCACGCCGCACCGGGCGCGTGGTCGCGCGTGCGGCCCCCGAGCAAGAAGGAGCTCGCCGCCACGAAGGTGCTCGCTCTCGACCTCACCGAGGCATCGGTGAAGGTCCGTGCTGGCGGCCCGAAGGACGACCCGTCGGACATCGACAACGGCGGCGTGTGGGCCGGTGTCCTCCCGCTGCGCCAGATGTGGGACGCCCCGATCGACTCCACGGACCTGGACCCCGGCGTCCCGGTCCCCGCGGACGTCCTGGAGCGCTCGGCCTCCGTCCGCTGACCACTTGTGGGGTGTGGACGACGACCACGAGTCCGGAGGTGGCGGCGAGATCGACCGCTGAGCGTGAACGGCCGCTCGCGTTTTCGTGCGCGTCACAGCGGGTGCGGCGCGTCGATCCGCTGCGCGGGCGTGGACTCGTGGCGGGCCGCCGAGGCGGATGGGAGGCAGGCGAGCAGCGCCGCGAAGGCCAGCAGCCAGATGCTCCACAGCACATAGCCCACGAAGTTGGTCTGCGCCATGAGCGGGATGTCCAGCGGGACGAGTACTCCGCTGAGCACCAGGACGGCGCAGACGTAACCGAGCACGCTCCACGCCGCGGGCATTCTGTGCCGCAACGCGATGGCGACCAAGGCCGTCCACGCGGCGGTGAGGGTGTATCCGGCCGTTTCGCCGAGGCCGGTGCCGAGCACCGCGCCCAGCGCCTCGAAAGTGCGCACGGCCGGGGAGCTGGGGCCTTCCTCGGCGGCCCGCGCCGCCAGCGCCGGAACCGCGACGGGCCAGCGCAGCAAGCCGATCGCCTGCACGGCGGCGGCCGCGACGCCCGCCGCGACGGCGGCGCGCATGGCCGGTGTGCGGTCCAGCTTGCCGATCAGAACCGCCAGCGGCGCCAGTGCGGCGGCTGCGACGGCCAGCACGACGAACCAGGCGACGACGGCGGTTTGGTTGTGCCGGAACAGGGCGAGCACTTCGGCCGCGGGTTCGCGTAACACGTGCGGATAGTCGAAGGTCGAGCCGAGTCCGGCGAAAGCGACGTTCAGGGTGATCGGCGCGGCCACCAGCAGGGCGATGGCGGGCCAGGGGCGTGCGGGCATGGCGTCTCAATTCTGGCTGTACGGGGTACAGGTAGCTGTACGGGGTACAGTCAACCGCGTGGCAACGGCGAAGTCAACACCAGGGGAACGCAGGACCAGGTCCGAGCGACGGGCGTTCAGCGACACGCAGATCGTCGATGCCGCCATGGAACTCATGGACGAGGGCGGTGTCGCCGCGGTGTCGATCCGATCGGTCGCGACTCGGCTGGGCGTGAATCCGAACGCGATCTACACCTACGTCGCGAGCCGGGCCGACCTGGAGCGCGCGGTGGTCGAACGGGTGCTCGGAGCGGTGCCGGTCGCCGTGCTCGCCGACCCGGGCGTCGAACCCCGCGCGGCCGTCCTGGAATTCGCCCGTGGACTACGAACCGAGGTGCGGAGACATCCCGCGGTGGCGGGGTTGATGATGAGCGCGCCCATGGACGGCGACGCCGCACGAGACGTCGGGGAGGCGTTGCTGAACTGTCTGGCCAGAACCGGCCTCTCCGAGGAGGACTGCGCCCGCGCGGCCTACGCCGTGATGGTCCAGGTCATCGGCTCGCTCGCCATGGAGGTCGCGGAAACCGACGGAACACCACCGCTGGCGCCGGAATCCGAGCGGATCGCCGGGCGCGCGGCCGCGTTCGACACCGTCGACGGTGATCGTTGGCCGCGCACCCGGGCGAGTGCCGCCGTGCTGGCGCAGTGGATCTCGGACGCGCAGTTCGACTGGGGACTGCGCGCGCTGCTGGACGGATTGGTGCGGCGCGACGGTCAGAACCAGAACGCGGCGCCATAGCCGGTCGTTTGCGCGGTTGCCCTTTTCGAATCGGCCCGCACGGTGACAAAAGGCATGGCCGAGGCCGGTGAAAGGCAACCGCTGACATTCAACGGGGTATTGGTGTGCGCGAAAGTGTAAGGGAATTCGGATTCCCCGTCGATTTCCGCCGCGCCGACCACCGCCGCCGTGACCGAACCGGGGGCAAGATTCACCGCGAGTTCGCCGGCGACGCCCGCCTCGACGCCGATACTGGGCTGGATGGCGACGGCGGCGCCGACGCTGACGCTCGGCGGCGCCATCAGTTGCAGCGAGGGCATCATCATGTGCTGATCGGGCATGTTCATCTGCAGGGAGGGCGCCTCGAATGTAAGGGAGCCCTCCAGGCCGAAGGAGGGCGCGATCCCGGCGTTGATTCCGACGCTGGGTGAGATACCGATCGAGATGCCGTTGGAGATGTCGACCGCGCAGCCGACCAGATATCCGACGGCGATCTCTCCGCCGCGCAGCGCCGTGGGGCCGTCGAGAGACACCGAGAAGTCTCCGGACACCCGCACCGAGTGCACGAACGGAATTCCCGGCGCGATGTCACCGGCGGCCGCGAAGTTATTGGCGTTCGCCGACGCGATCAGATGCAGTCCACCGGCGTTGATCTCTCCTGGCGCGGCGCCCGCTGCGGAATCGGAAACAGCGAAAGCGCCGGTAGCGGTCACAACCACCGCGATGATCGCGGCGAGAGTACGTGAATGCCTTCGGTTCATCATGCTCCAGTCGAGTATCGATGGAATCGGAACTTCTTGCGCGAAACGGACTTGCACGGCAAATGGGTCGTCGCGGCCCTCGCTCGGCATACGCCGCAGACTTTATCGGGCAGTGCCGCCGCCGACGGTGATCCTGCCGACACGGCGAGTCGGCCGACCCGACCGATCGCGGTCGTCGGCATTCGCGCGAACCGCCGTGAGCGGCGAGCGAAACTATCGGATTTCATACCAGGTCGACAAAACTCACCGCTGTTCGCCGAAATTTTGCGCGTGTCGGGTGAACTCGCCGCGCGAAAATCCGTGAGTCGGCTGCGCGCCCGTGGATATGCCCGCCGCTCGGCGGGCGCGCCCGTGGCTCGGCGCGTCAGTTCGCGGGATTCACCACGCGGAGGCGTGCAAGCCCGCGGAATTCACCGCGCGCACCGCCAGTTCGCGCAGCGTACCGGCGGACTCGATCCGCTCCGGGTCGAGGGAGACCAGGCTGAGCACGTAATCGTCGCCGATACGGCAAAGGTATCCGGAGAGGCGGGTGCGGGGCAGTCGCGCGGTGGTGAGGCCGGGATGGATGGCGCGAGCGGCGACGCCGGTGCAGCGGTGCGGGCCGAGTTCGAGCAACGATGCAGGGAGCGTGCCGATATTGGAGCACAGGATGTCTCGTTCGCCCGCTCCCTTCGACAGCGCGTAGGCCCAGCGATCCGGAATCACCTGAAGGAGTTCCTCGGGCATGCCGCCCGGTGCGGACATGCGGTGCTCGTAGGCGGAACGAGCCAGTGCGCGGATCGTCGCCGGGGTGTCGGCGCGGGTGATCGCGATGCGCGTCATGGCGAGGTCGTTGTCGACGCGGGGTTCGTCGCGTGTGTCGACGGGCAGACTGGTCTCGATCGTGTCGCCGGGAAAACCGCTGTCCCGGAGCACGGTCGCGACGAGGTGGATGAACAGGCTGTTGGCTGTGCCGCCGTCGCGCGCCGCCACACGATCCCACTCCGCAGCCGGGCATTGCAGGATCGCGCTGTGGGTCGCGTTGTCGGCCCCGCGCGGCTGCTCGTCCCGGCTCGGTGCGCCCGGTTGCCGCGGAACCCCGTGCCGTAGCGCCGCCGCGGTACCGCGCAGGACGATCGACCACTGGCGGCGGGCGTCGGCCCAATCCGATTCCCGTCCGGAGAGATCCGCCGGACGTACCCGAGCGCCGCCCAGTGCGTCGTCCACCGCGAGCACCAGCGCGCGCCCGTCGGCCAGCACGTGCGAGCACGTGAGGGAGACGACCGAACCGCCGTCATCCAGCGCCGCGGTCGAAAGCCGCCACCCCGGGCCGTATTCCGGATCGAGCCCGGCGCCCTGCGCGTCGGCCCAGCCGAGCAGGTCCGCGACCGGGAGGACGCCCTCGGCGCGGCGTATCGGATACGCCCGGACATTCGGCCGCCAGGCCCGGCGAGCTCCCGGCACGCGCGGGCGAACCACTCTGCGTCCCAACGGGCCCGACCGCAACGCCTCGTGCACCCGCACCAGCAGCGCGGGGTCCACCCGGTCGGCTGTCCGCCACAGCCCCTGCAAGGCGATCGGCGTGCCGAGCCCTCGGTGGCCGCGCAGGAAGATCTCGTCGACGACGCTCAGCCGGCCCATGGGGCTCAGGCGCGAGCGCCGTGCCGGCCCGCGCCGGCCGCGAAGCGCTGCGCGCCGTCCAGCGCGCCGCCGGCCAGCGCCGTCAGCCCGTGGCGGAATTCGTTGCGCAGCGCGGACTCCTCGGTCATCCCCTCCTGCTCCAGCATCGACATCCGGTCCGAGCGCAGGCAGGTCTGCGGCAGCGCGGCCAATTCGGCGGCAAGCGCCTCCGCCGCGCGGCGGGCTTCACCGGTGGGCACCACGCGATTCACCAGCCCGATTCGCAGCGCCTCCTCGGCGTCGACCGCGCGGCCGGTGAGCACCAGGTCCATGGCGCGGCCCGCGCCGATGATCTGCGGCAGCCGGACGGTGCCGCCATCGATCAGCGGGACGCCCCAGCGGCGGCAGAAGACGCCGAAGGTGCTGTCCTGTTCGGCGACCCGCAGATCGCACCACAACGCGAGCTCGAGCCCGCCCGCCACCGCGTAGCCGGAGACCGCGGCGATCACCGGCTTGGACAGCCGCATCCTGGTCGGTCCCATCGGGCCGTCACCGTCCTCGGCGGCCCGGTTGGAGCGCTCGGTACCGAGTGCCTTCAGGTCGGCTCCCGCGCAGAAGGTGCCGCCGTCGCCCCATAGCACCGCGACCGCCGCATCGGGGTCGGCGTCGAACTCACGGAAGGCGTCGGCCAGCGCCGCGGCGGTCGGCCCGTCCACGGCGTTGCGTGCTTCGGGCCGGTGCAGGATCACGGTCGTCACAGGGCCGTTGCGTTCGATGAGTACCGTCACGCGCTCGACCATACGCCCGTGAAAGCACCCTTGTGTGAAGAAATGAATTCATGCTTCACTTCTTGGGTGGCCTACCGCAGAACTCCCGCTGTGCAGGCCCGCCTGGACGCTCAGGCGGGGCTGATCGTGCAGGCCGCGACGAAGGTGCTTTCGCGCGGCGGCTACGCCGCGCTGTCCATGGCGGCGGTCGCGACCGAGGCGGGCTTGGCCACCGGCACCGTCTACAAGAACTTCGATGGCAAGTCCGCGTTGGTGCGCGCGGTGTTCCGGAAGGTGGTCGCCCGCGAAGTCGCCGCCGTGGCCGCGGCGGGCGCGCTCGGAACGGCCGTCGAGCGGGTCACCGCGGCCGTGGAGACCTTCGCGGGCCGCGCGCTGAAGAACCCGAACCTGGCCTACGTGCTGCTCGCCGAGCCGGTCGACGCGGCCGTGGACAGTGAACGCCTGCACTTCCGGCGGGCGTTCGCCGAGACCTTCGAATCGGCGGTGGCCGAGGGCATCGCGCGGGGCGAGATCCCGCCGCAGGACCCGAGGATCAGCGCGGCCGCGTTGGTCGGCGCGATCGGCGAGGTGCTGGTCGGGCCGCTCGCCGACGCGCCGCACGGCGAATCCGTCGTCCCCGAACTCACCGCTTTCGCGATGCGCGCACTTGGCGTGCGCGACGACCCGGGCGCGGGTGGCGCCCGGCTGGAATCAGGAGTGTCAGATGCAGACGCATGAAGTCTTCAACCAGGTGCCCGACATCGTGCCGTTCGACGTGTCGCGCAATCCGGCGCTGCTCGAGGGTTTGCACCGGGAAGGGGCGGGCTGGGCGGAAGCCGAAGTGCGAGAACTGGGCGCGCTCGCAGGCGGCGCGCAGGCGCAGGAGTGGGGCAGGCTGGCCAACGAATACCCGCCGGTGCTGCGCACGCACGACCGTTACGGGCACCGCATCGATGAGGTCGAGTTCCATCCGCACTGGCACGACCTGATGCGCGTGGCCGTCGAGCACGGCCTGCACGGCGCCCCGTGGCTGGACGACCGGCCGGGCGCGCACGTGGCGCGTGCGGCGAAGTTCTACACCTGGGGCACCGCCGACGCGGGCCACATGTGCCCGATCTCGATGACCTACGCGGTGGTCCCCGCGTTGCGGCACAACCGGGAACTGGCGGCGAAATACGAGCCGCTGCTCGGCTCCCGCGTCTACGAATTCGGGTTGCGCGAGCCGTCCACCAAGGCCGGGCTGATCGCGGGCATGTCGATGACCGAGAAGCAGGGCGGCTCGGACGTGCGCGCCAACACGACCACCGCGACGCCGCAGCCGGACGGCTCCTACCGGATCGTCGGCCACAAGTGGTTCACCTCCGCGCCGATGTCGGACATGTTCCTCACCCTGGCGCAGGCGCCCGGCGGCCTGTCCTGTTTCCTGCTGCCCCGGGTGTTGCCGGACGGCACCCGCAACCCGATCCGCATCCAGCGACTGAAGGACAAGCTGGGCAACAAGTCCAATGCCTCTTCGGAGATCGAGTACGAGAACGCCTCGGGCTGGCTGGTCGGCGCGGAGGGCGCGGGCGTCAAGACCATCATCGAGATGGTGAACATGACCAGGCTGGACTGCGTGATCGGCTCCGCGACCGGGATGCGGGCGGGCGCGGTGTACGCGGTGCACCACGCGCGGCACCGGAAAGTGTTCGGCGCCGAGCTGATCGACCAGCCCGCCATGCGCAACGTGCTGGCCGACCTGGTGATCGAGTCCGACGCCGCGACCACCGTGATGATGCGCCTGGCCGGGGCCACCGACCGGGCGGGCGGCGATCCGGCCGAGGCGGCACTGCGGCGCATCGCGCTCGCGGTCACCAAATACTGGGTGTGCAAGCGGGCGCCCGCGCATGCGGCCGAGGCGCTGGAATGCTTCGGCGGCAACGGATATGCCGAGGAATCCGGTATGCCACGGCTGTACCGGGAGGCGCCGCTGATGTCGATCTGGGAGGGGTCGGGCAATGTCGCGGCGCTGGACGCGCTGCGTGCCATGGGGCGTCAGCCTGAGACGGTCGAGGCGTACTTCAACGAAGTGTCGCTCGCCAAGGGCGAGAATCCGCGCCTGGACGACGCGATCGCCCGGGTCGGCAAGGAGTTGTCGGATCTCAACGACATCGAGTACCGCGCGAGGCGCGTCGTCGAACTCATGGCGCTGGTGCTGCAAGGCGCGCAGCTGGTCCGGCACGGTCATCCCGCCGTCGCCGACGCGTTCTGCGCGACCCGGCTCGGCGACGACTGGGGCATCGCGTTCGGCACACTGCCCACCGGCGTCGACACCGGCGCGATCATCGAACGGGCATTCGTCTGAGCTTGCCGAGCAACCGGGGACCGATTCAGGTGAAGCGGTCCCCGGAGGCGAGGTGTTCGAATCGGCCCAGGAGACCCCACGCCGCAGATCTCAGAGGGCGTCGAGCCAGGTGAACATGTGGTGGAGCAGGGTGGAACGGGCGCCGTAGGCGCAGTGCTCCCCGGCGCCATCGACACTGTGCAGGGGAACCAACGTTGTGGGGCAGGTCAATTCGCGGTGTAGGCGCTCGGGCTGGCCTGCGAAGAAGTGGTCGTTGTCCGGGGCGAAGATGAGGGTGGGCGCCGTGATGCGATCGGCGAGGCCGTCGAGGGTGTATTCCCTTGTGCGGCGCAGATATTCGGAAATGGTGGCGGTGCCGAAGGACCACGGGCCGTTGCGCAGCGCCCACCGTGTGCCGGTGTGGTTGGCCATCATCAGATGTGCGACCGGATCCGCGACGTCATCGCGGCCTGCCATGACCCACTCGGCGGCGACGGCCGGGATGCTCGCGAAGTTCACGTCGTAGTAGCTGTAGATGCCGCCGTCGAGAATCAGCCCGGCGACGCGGTGTTCGAAGGCGGCGGCCCGCGGGGTCAGGAAGCCGCCGAGGCTGTAGCCGTAGAGGTAGACGTGCTCGGCGTCCACTTCTGCCCGCGTCAACGCGTAGTCCACGACCGGGGTGAGGACCGCTTCCCAGTCGGGGCGGAAGAACAATCGCTGATGCCGCAACGCGGCACCCTGACCGGGGCCGTCGTAGGCGAGGACGTTGTAGCCGCGCGGCAGTGCCGCGGCCGCGAGGGCGAAGTACGCCTCCTCGGCCGGGGAATCGAAGCCGCTGGTGAGAATGATGGTCGGCCGGGGTGTGCCGGAGTCGTCGGCCAGGAACAGCAGGCCGGGCAGATGGGTGTCCTGGTAAGGGATCTCGACTGCCTCCACGGGCGTGTCCATGAGTTGGGCGGCTTCGGCAAAGGTGTCCTGGGCCCGTGCGAACAGGTCCCTCGCGACGGGATCGTCGAACGGATCGTCGCGGCGGAAGAACTCGGCGGTGCGGTAGTAGTTCGAGGCGCGCAGCAGCGCCTGTCTACCTCCGAGCGCGCGCGCCCGGTCTCCCGCGACGGTCCACTGTGTGCACCATGCCTCCTCGTCACCGTCGGGAACGGCGCGTGCGACAGCCAGCACTTCGCCGAGATCGGCGCCGCCGAACTCGGCGAAGCAGGCGGTCCGCAGCGCCTCGAAGGCAAAGGACTCGTCATCGAACAGGAACTTCACCGGAATCTCCTACGTCTATCCGACTACGTCAACACGATGGCGTATCGACGTTAAAACCGTAGATTACAACTACGTGTAAACGCAACCGTATCGTCGTGGCATGATGGGGGCATGACAGCCGAACGACGCCGTCCCGCCGGGGCCGCCGTAATGCAACCGCAGGTGACGGAGGCCATCACCGAAGCGGTGCTCGCCGAATTGGCAGAGGTCGGCTACGGCCGGCTCTCGATGGAGGCGGTGGCGCGGCGGGCCGGCGTCAGCAAGCCGACGGTCTACCGGCGTTGGCGATCGAAGGAGGAGATGGTGGCCGCTCTCGCCTCGACTCTGGCGGTCGCGGCCGCCGAGACTCCGGACACCGGCACCCTGCGCGGTGATGTCCGGGCCTATCTGGAGTCGGCGGCGGGCATGCTATCACATCCGTTGGCGGCCAGGGTTATTCCCGATCTGTTGGCGGAGGCGTCGCGCAATCCGACACTGGCGCAGTCGCTTCTGGTCGGTGCGCGGGATACGCGGCGCGAGCGGGCCGCCGACATGCTGCGGCGGGCTATCGCCCGCGGCGAGCTGCCCGTGGATCTGAACATCGATCTGGCGCTGGACATGCTCGCCGGACCGCTTTATTGGCGGCTGATGATCGTGGGGATCCCGATCGAGCCGGATTATTTGGGCCGGCTCACCGACTTGCTCATCGCGGGTTGGCGAGGCTGAGTCCTACATCTCAGGCGGGGCGGGTCAGCACGCGTTCGACCAACGCGGTGTCGCAGTACTCGACCACCTCGCGCAGCTTCCCGTCGGCGACCCGAAAGACGAAGCAATAGGTCTGGTTGTAGGTCTCCCCGCGCGTGGTCACGGCCTCGGCGCGGGCCTGCACGACGACGCGGTCGTCGGCTGCGACGATCATGTCGGCGGCCGAGCGGTATTCGGCGAACTGAGCCATGAGCGGACGCAGGAGTCCTTCCAGCACAGCTGATTTCGGCTGCCACGTACCGCTCCAGGACCAGTCGCCGGGGAAGACCCAGCGGAAGTCGTCGGCCATGGCGTCGCTGAGTGCGCGGGTATTGCCGAGGGACATCTGCTCGAAGATTTCGGTGAGCAGCCTCTTGTTGTCGATCGCGGTCATGCCCACGACGCTAGGGGCGTCCGAGATATGCGACAAGCGACTGTCTCGCATATGTGGTATGAGCGTTGCGCATGGATGAGTTCACCGTCTCCGGTCTCCGCGTGGTGCGGGAAGCCGCCGCCTGCGGGTCCTTCTCGACGGCCGCGGAGAACCTCGGTTACACCCAGTCCGCGGTGTCCAGGCAGATCGCGCTCATGGAGCGGGCGGCGGGCCGCGCGCTGTTCGAGCGACACGCCCGCGGCGTGCAGCCCACCGAGGCGGGGCGGATCGTGCTGCGGCACGCGGACGTGGTCCTCGGCGAACTGGAGCAGGCCCGGCACGACATCCGTCATCTCACGGCGCGCCCGGCGGGCCGCCTGCGCGTCGGTGCGTTCTCCACCGCGATGGCCGCCTTGGTGCCCGGAGCGATCTCCGCGACCCATGACCGGCAGGTGCGGATCTCGCTGCGCGAGGGGCTCAGTCCCAGACTGCTCACCGCCGTCTCGCGCGGACGCCTCGACCTCGCCGTGGTGACCGCGCCGGACCCCTTGCCCTCCGGCGTGGAGATCGAACCCCTGGTGGACGATCCGTTGGTGGTCGTGGTCCCGCCCACGCATCCGCTCGCGGGCGCCACCAGCGCGACCCCCGACGTATTGCGCGATGAGCGATGGATCGCGGGCAGCCAGGAGCCGTCCGCCACCCTCCTCGGTGCTTGGCGCGACCCGGACTGGGAGCCGGACATCGCGTTCGTCGCGCGTGATTGGTTCGCCAAACTCGGTCTCGTCGCGGCCGGACTCGGTATCACGGTGGTTCCCGGCATCGCCGTCCCCGTGCTGCCGCCGACCGTCGCGCTGCTGCGCATCGACCACCCCGCCGCGGTTCGGCGCACGGTCATCGCGCATCGCGGCGACCGCGGAGCCGCCGATTCGCGCGGTGCGTTCGCCGAAGCGCTGCGCGACCGAGCGGCCGACTTGTCCGCCCAGGTACGCCAGCGCCTTCGCGCCGGCGTGTGATCGCCGCGTTGTTCTCGTGGACCGGAACCACGGGGGTAGCGCCGCGAACGGACACGGCGACAAGCCCGCGTCGCATACGCGTCCGCTCCCGCCCTCCTGGAGCGTGATCCGCGCCTTGCCCAGCTGGAGCCGGGCAAGCGCGCGCGGCATCACGCTGTGGACGAGTGTGGATACCTTTGCGAGGCGAGCGCCGGTCAGCGGAAGTGGCGATCCGAAGCGGTAGACCGCCGGTAGTGTGGCGGCGGTGGCAGGGCAGTTCGTCGACAGACCGTTGAGCTGGCTGGTCCGGCGGGTGCTGGATCGGGCCGGGCGGGGAAGGTATCTGCTCGGCATCACGGGGCCGCCCGGCGCGGGCAAATCCGCCTTGTCGATCGCGTTGCGCGACGCGATCAATACCGACGTGGACGGAGCGGTCGCCGAAATCGCGCCCATGGACGGATTCCACCTGTCCAACGACGTCCTGCGGGCGGCAGGAAGCTCTGCGCGCAAGGGTGAGCCGGACACTTTCGATGTCGACGGTTACGTTTCGGAGCTGCGCCGCCTGCGCACCACGCCGGTAGGCGAGCCGGTGCCGTGGCCCACCTTCGACCGGTCCATTGATGCCCCGGTTCCCGGTGGCGTGGTGTTCGACCGGCAGTCCATCGTCCTCACCGAGGGCAACTACCTACTGCTCGACGACTTCGGGACGCGGCGGTGGTCCGCGGTTCGCCCATTGCTGGACGAGTGCTGGTACCTGGACGCCGCGCGCGACGTGATCGAGAATCGCCTGCTGGACCGGCACATTCGCGGTGGCCGCACTCCCGCGGCGGCACACGACAAAGTGCACCACAGCGACTTGCGCAACGCTGACCTGGTCGCGACCACCCGCGAGCGCGCCGACCTCTTGCTGCGCTGGCATGCGGGAGGCTATGCGGTGGCCGGTCCGCCCCGGGCATCAGCAGTCGATCCGAGCGTCTCGTAGCCGACGCATCCCTGGGATCGCAACGCGCATCGTCCGGCGCGTGCGGCGTCTCTTGCGCTCCACCTGGGCCGATGATGGAGGAATGACGGAGAATCGCGCAGTCGGCAGGTTGTCGCGTGCCTTGCACAACCTGCTGGCCGTGGTGTGCGCTCTGCTGTTCTACTACTTCCTGCCGCTGAAGGCTTTGCATCTGGGCCGGTTGTCCGGCGTGTCGGCGTTGCTCGCGTTCGTCGTCGGCGTCGCGGGTTTGATCTGGCTGGCCCGGTGGCGCATCCGGCGGTACATCATGGATCCGCGCGCGACCGTCGGGCGCATCAACGACGTCCTGCTCGTGGTCTGTGTCGTCGTCACGTTCTTCGCCCTGTACTACTACGTGCTGGAATCGCGCGCACCCGGCCAGTTCGAGGGCCTGCACACGCGGACCGACGCGCTCTACTACACGATGGTCACGCTGGGCACGATCGGCTACGGCGACGTGCACGCGGTCGGGACCGCCGCCAAGGTGGCCACCATGGTGCAGGTCGCCTTCGACCTGGGCGTCATCGGCATCCTGATCGCGATATCGACCTCACACATCATCCAGCAGTTGAACGAGGCGCAGCGCAACCGTCCGACGGGCGGCGGCGACTAGCGCCGAGCGTCGCACGCGATCAGCGGTTGGCGCGGTACCAGCGAATGAGCGAATCGGTCGACGAGTCGTCCTGCGGTTCGGGGTCTTCCGCCGACGTGAGCAGCGGCGCCAAGGCGAGCGCCTGCTGTTTGCCGAGTTCGACACCCCATTGGTCGAAACTGTCGATGCCCCAGATAGTGCCCTCCACGAACACCTGATGCTCGTAGAGCGCGATCAGCTGACCCACGACCGACGGGGTGAGTCGCGGCGCGAGGATGGTGGTGGAGGGACGGTTGCCCGGCATCACCTTGTGCGGCACGATCGCCGGATCGGTGCCCTCGGCGGCGATCTCCTCCGCGGTCTTCCCGAAGGCGAGCACTTTGGTCTGCGCGAACAGATTGCTCATCAGGATGTCGTGCATGCTGCCGGTGCCGTCGCTGGTCGCCAGATCGTCGGTGGGCTGGGCGAATCCGATGAAATCCGCCGGAATGAGGCGGGTGCCCTGGTGCAGCAATTGGTAGAAGGCGTGCTGGCCGTTGGTGCCCGGCTCGCCCCAGAAGATCTCGCCGGTGGAGGTGGAGACCGGGGTGCCGTCGGCGCGGACCGACTTCCCGTTCGACTCCATGGTCAACTGCTGCAGGTAGGCGGGGAAGCGGGCCAGATCGTTCGAGTACGGCAGCACCGCATGCGATTCCGCCCCGAAGAAGTTCGAGTACCAGACACCGAGCAGGCCGAGCAGCACCGGAGCGTTCGCCTCCAGCGGCGCCTCGGCGAAGTGCCGATCCACCGCGTGCATGCCGGCGAGGAACTCCGCGAAGCGCTCCTTGCCGACGGTCGCCATCACCGACAGGCCGATCGCGGAGTCCACCGAGTAGCGGCCGCCGACCCAGTCCCAGAAACCGAACATGTTCGCGGTGTCGATGCCGAACCTCGCGACCCGCTCGGCATTGGTGGACACCGCGACGAAGTGCTTGGCCACGGCGTCCTCACCGAGCGCGGCGACCAGCCAGCGCCGGGCCGCGGTCGCGTTGGTGAGCGTCTCCAGGGTGGAGAAGGTCTTGGACGCGACGATGAACAGGGTGGTGGCCGGGTCGAGCCCGGCCAGCTTCGCGACCAGGTCGGCGGGATCGACGTTGGAGACGAACCTGGCGCCGATGCCCGCGTCCTCGTAGTGCCGCAGCGCCTGGTGCACCATTACCGGACCCAGATCCGATCCGCCGATGCCGATGTTGACCACCGTCGTGATGCGCTCGCCGGTCGCTCCCCGCCACGCGCCGGAGCGCAGCGCGTCGGTGAACTCGCCCATCCGCCGCAGCACCTCGTGCACCTCGGCGCCCGCGTCGACGCCGTCGATGACCATGGTCTCGCCTTCGGGCAACCGCAGCGCGACGTGGCCGACCGCGCGGTCCTCGGAGGTGTTGATGTGCTCGCCACGGAACATCGCGTCGCGACGATCGGGCACGCCCGCCTCGCGCGCCAATTCCACCAGCAGATGCAGGGTTTCGCGGTTCACGCGGTGCTTGCTGTAGTCGATGCGCAGGTCCGCGACCTGGACGGTCAGCTCGCTGCCCCGGGCCGGGTCGTCGGCGAAGAACTCCCTGAGGTGTCGTCCCGCGACGGTGCCGTGGTGATCGTGCAGTTTCCGCCATGCCGCCGTCGCGGTGATGTCGCTGCTCACGTTCGCCGAGACTACAAGCAGGCACCGCCGCGCGCACGGCTGCGGGCGCGGAGAGTCGGTCGAATCGGCGTCGAAGGTGAACACCCGTTGCCACACCGGACTTACCGCGACCGTGCGCACGAGGGCACAACGCGCGAGCCCATGCGGTGGAGGTGGGTCCGATCCGGGGTCCGCGTCCGTTCCAGGATGAAGTCTCGCGGCATAGGCTGGCCGCATGGTGTCCGAACGTGAACTTCTCGAATCCGTGCCGACGCAGCTGTGGATCGGAGGGCGGGCCGTCGACGCCACCGGTGCGGGTACCTTCCCGGTGCACAATCCGGCGACCGGGGAGGTGCTGGCGAACGTCGCGGACGCGACGCCGGAGGACGCGCTGCGCGCGCTCGACGCGGCCGTCGCGGTGCAGGACGAGTGGGCGGCCACGCCCGCCAGGGAGCGCGGCGAGGTCCTGCGCGCGGTGTTCGAGCAGATCACCGCCCGCGCGGAGGAGTTCGCCCTGCTGATGACCCTGGAAATGGGCAAGGCGCTGCCGGAGAGCCGCAACGAGGTGCGCTACGGCGCCGAATTCTTCCGCTGGTTCAGCGAGGAGGCCGCCCGCGTGCACGGGCGCTATCTGCACGCGCCTTCGGGCACCGGCCGGATCATGGTGCACAAGCAGCCGGTAGGTCCCTGTCTGGCGATCACGCCGTGGAACTTCCCGCTCGCGATGGGCACACGCAAGATCGGCCCCGCGCTGGCGGCGGGCTGCACGATGATCGTCAAGCCCGCCTCGGCGACGCCGCTGACCATGCTGTTGCTCGGCAAGCTGTGCAGCGAGGCGGGACTGCCCGACGGCGTGCTTTCGGTGCTCACCTCCAGCCACTCCGGCGCGGTGACCCAACCGCTGATCGACGACGCCCGGCTGCGCAAGCTCACCTTCACCGGCTCCACCGAGGTGGGCAAGAAGCTGGTGGAGAAATCCGCGAACCGGCTGCTGCGCACCTCGATGGAACTCGGCGGGAACGCGCCGTTCGTGGTGTTCGCCGACGCCGACGTCGATGCCGCGGTACAGGGTGCGATGCTGGCGAAGCTGCGCAACGGCGGCGAGGCGTGCACCGCCGCCAACCGCTTCCACGTGCACAACAGCGTGCTTGAGGAGTTCACCACCAAGCTGGTCGAGGCGATATCCAGCAGTGTGCGGCTCGGGCCGGGCGCCGACCCGGACACGACGCTGGGCCCGCTGATCAACGAGGAGCAACTGCGCACGGTCGGCGAATTGGTCGACGACGCCGTCGCGAAGGGCGCACAGGTGCTGATCGGCGGTAAGGCGCCCGACGGCCCCGGCTGGTACTACCCGGCCACCGTGCTGCGCGACGTCCCGCCGCAAGCCAGGATCCTGCGCGAGGAGGTCTTCGGCCCGGTCGCGCCGATCGTCGGTTTCGACACCGAGGAAGAGGGGCTCGCCGCCGCCAACGACACCGAATTCGGGCTGGTCAGCTACGTCTACACCCGCGACCTCGATCGCGCGCTGCGCATCGCCGAGGGTTTGGAATCCGGCATGGTGGGCGTCAACCGCGGCGTCATCTCCGACCCCGCCGCCCCCTTCGGCGGCGTCAAGGAGTCCGGCTTCGGCCGGGAGGGCGGCACCGAGGGCATCGAGGAATACCTCTCCACCAAATACATCGCGCTCACGTGAGCGAGTGCCGCGGATTCCGCGCCACTGAAGGCGATCGATCGCGCACCTGAGGGTCGAATCCGGCCTGTCGGCGCCGACCGCCCAGCCGCCCATGCTTTCCGGGGGACGACTTCGGCGATCATCGACACTAGCCTCTACCTGGGGTCCGAGGAGGCGAAGGGGCTGATCGTGAGAAGGTGCGGGTGCCGGTGACGCCTGATTGAGCAACGGCATCGTCAGAGCCTTCTTGCGGGCCGTGGACGATCTGAAACGGCTGACCAAGAGGGAAGCCGAGGGCCTCGCGGATATGAAAACAGGCGCGGCCCGCGCTTCCCGGCAAGTCCTCGATGTGCACACGCACGGTGACGCCGACGGTGCGCTCGCGATCCGACGCGCGGCAGGTGGCGATGCCGGTCCCGGGCGGGATCTGTGCCCCCCGCCGCCGGACCGAGCGTCGGTGAGCCGGGCCGGACAGAGACTCGAAGCCGAACTGAATCGACGTTTCGGCGAGAAGGGACCGACCGACGACGAATGGAGCGACTTTCTAGCCGAACGTCGGCTGTCCCGGCTGGAGCAATACGCCATCCTCGACCGGAGAATCGAGGAAACAGCGGCTTCTCTCGGCCGGGACAGCGCCGACGTACGCGAGCAGATGCGGCGAGAGCTGAAGGACGCGCTCGACGGGAAACCGCTCGCTATCCGCGTCCGCGACAACGAACTCGTGGCAATCCTCGAGGAAGGGCGAATCAGGGGCATCCGCGACCCCGTGGGCGGTCGCGCCCATGCCGAAGCCGAGTGGTTCGGCCCGCACGTCCACGACAACCCGCCCGTCTACGGCTACGTTGCCATGGACGGTGTGCGCCCTTCACAAGACGGCATGATCGATGCCTTGTCGGAGCTGAACTACGGCGACAATCAGATCTACCTGAAGCCGGAGGTCCGGTCACGAACGACCATCACGCTCGGTGACTCGATGGTGGAGAGGGACTTGGCGATACCTTCCCCCGTGGACAACCCGTCGGAATACTCCTATGGCGCCGGAGCGCACGGTATGGCTCCCATCGGCCGCGACTATCTCGGAGCAGAGTTCCGCGCCAACCATTTCTTCGAAGCTCAGATGTTCGATCTCACGACCGCGGACATAGATTTCATCGGGTTGCACCAGCCACCCGGTACGGCGTTGCGACAGGCGCTGGACCAATCAGGAATAGATTGGCGTGTTCTGAACAATCGCACGATCGCGGCTGAGGGCACCCCCGCGGAACGAGCGGCCGCGATCGAACGGACGAGTCAGGACCTCGAGCATCTTCGCCATGTGCATCCCGCTATCCGCTCGCAAGCGGAACGTCTCGGAGCCGAGTTGAGGGCCGACCTGCGTGTCCTGAACGATTCCCCCACAGGGGAGGGACCGGCCGCGGAACCCGGATAGCGTCGGCGTGCGGGCACGTGGCGGACATGAAGCGACCGCCCCGGGGTGCTCGACACCCGGGGCGGCCTGTTCGGAAGCGACGATCTCGCGAACGCCGCGTGGCTATCGGTTCAGTGGCCGAGACGACCGCGGCCGAGGCGAAGCAGCAGCATGGCGAGGGTGTGACCCTCTTGGCCGAGCTCGCTGAAGCGCTCCAGCACCTTCATCTCGCGACTGTGCACGAGGCGCGGCCCGCCTGACGCCATGCGCGTCCGGCCGATGATCCGGGAGATCTCCGTCCGGCGCTTGATCGCGGCCAGGATCTCCGCGTCGAGACGGTCGATCTCCTTGCGGAGCTTGTCGATCTCGGCCTCGGTCTGCGGCAGCGCGGATTCGGACCCGGTCGTCGTGGCAGGGGTGCTCATCATTCATCTCCTCGTGTCAGAACATGGATCGGCGGGTGCCGACGGCTCGTTACCGATCAGTTCTTTCACCGTGAAACAGACCTGGTGGGGCCTTGTATTGTCCCCCCAGAAGGCGTGCTCAGGTACAGGCTCCGCGATCCCGGCGTTCGGCTGGCAGCCGAATCGGATGTCTTGCGAAAGCGCTGAGCATGTCGCCAGTGTGCCACGGGCAGGGGGGTATGCAAAACGTATACGTTTGGCAATGTCTCGAGAAACGCAGGTCGTTTCGCCCGCCCTTCCCACCAGGGGGAGTTCACCCGCCGTTCAGTCGACCGGCGCCGAACCGATACCGATGGCACCCGGGGCTTCATCTCTGTCGGTGCCCGCCGGTAGCGTGGATGGACGATGGACATCACGGTGGCTCCCAAGACGCAGGGCGGTCGGGTCGTGCACCCGGATCCGACATCGAAACCGCAGCTCGCCGGCGGTAACACGGTGGAGGGGTGGCAGCCTGCCTCCGTTCCCGAGGCGCCGCCCACGGACGCCGAGCGCGAACGGCAGCGCGTCGAGCGGGAACAGCGGCGCGCCGAGGAGGCCGAGCGCCTGCTCGACGGCCTGAATCCGCAGCAGCGCGCGGCGGTGGTGCACACCGGATCCCCGCTGCTCATCGTGGCGGGCGCGGGCTCGGGCAAGACGGCCGTGCTCACCCGCCGCATCGCCTACCTGCTGGCCGCCCGCGGCGTCACGCCGGGCCAGGTGCTGGCCATCACGTTCACCAACAAAGCCGCCGCGGAGATGCGGGAGCGGGTGACCGGGCTGGTCGGCCCGCGGGCGAACGCCATGTGGGTGTCGACGTTCCACTCCAGTTGCGTCCGCATCCTGCGGACCCAGGCGGCGCTGCTGCCCGGCCTGAACTCGAACTTCTCGATCTACGACGCCGACGATTCCCGGCGCCTGCTCACCATGATCAGCCGCGACCTGGACATCGACGTCAAGAAGTACTCGGCGCGCCTGCTCGCGACGGCGATCTCGAACCTCAAGAACGAACTCATCGACCCGGCCCGTGCCACCGCCGACGCGGAATCGGACGACACGGAGCTGCCCGGCCTGGTGGCCAAGGTCTACACCGAGTATCAGCGCAGACTGCGCTCGGCGAACGCGCTGGACTTCGACGACCTGATCGGCGAGACCGTGGCGCTGCTGCAGCACCACCCGCAGGTCGCCGAGTACTACCGCCGCCGGTTCCGGCACGTGCTGGTGGACGAGTACCAGGACACCAACCACGCGCAGTACGTCTTGATCCGCGAGCTGGTCGGCCACCACGTCGAAGGCGGCGACGAGGACCGGGTGCCGCCGAGCGAACTGTGTGTGGTGGGTGACGCCGATCAGTCCATCTACGCTTTCCGCGGCGCGACGATCCGCAATATCGAGGAGTTCGAGCGCGACTTCCCCGACGCCGAAACCATTCTGCTGGAGCAGAACTACCGCTCCACCCAGCACATCCTCTCCGCCGCCAACGCGGTGATCTCGCGCAACGAGAACCGGCGCGAGAAGAAGCTGTGGACCGATTCCGGCGAGGGCGACCTGATCACCGGTTACGTCGCCGACAACGAACACGACGAGGCGTCCTTCGTCGCCCGCGAGATCGACCGGCTGGTCGACCAGGGCGAGGCCAACTACGGCGACGTCGCGGTGTTCTACCGCACCAACAACAACTCTCGCGCGCTGGAAGAGATCTTCATCCGGATGGGCCTGCCCTACAAGGTGGTCGGCGGCGTCCGCTTCTACGAGCGCAAAGAGGTGCGCGACGTGGTCGCCTACCTGCGCGTGCTGGAGAACCCGGAGGACGCGGTGAGCATGCGCCGCATCCTCAATACGCCCCGCCGCGGCATCGGTGACCGAGCCGAAGCCTGCGTGGCGGTCCATGCCGAACAGCGCGGGATCGGTTTCGCCGCCGCCCTGCGCGACGCCGCCGAAGGCAAGGTGGCGCTGCTGAACACGCGCGCTCAGCGCGCCATCGCAGGCTTCCTGGAATTGCTCGACGACATCAGGGCCGCGGGCGAACAAGCGGAGTCCGACTTCCCCGACCTGGGCAACGTCGTCGACGCGGTGCTCGAGCGCACCGGTTATCGCGCCGAGTTGGAGGCGTCCGACGACCCGCAGGACGGCGCCCGGCTGGACAACCTCAACGAGTTGGTCAGCGTCGCGCGCGAGTTCAGCTCCGAGGCGCACAACAACGCGGAGGCCGCCCGGCAGGAGGGACTGTTGCCCGAGGTGGGCGAGGGCGAGCCGGATCCCGGTTCGCTCGCCGCGTTCCTCGAGCGGGTCTCGCTGGTGGCCGATACCGACCAGATTCCGGACGAGGGCTCCGGGGTGGTCACGATGATGACGCTGCACACCGCCAAGGGGCTGGAATTCCCGGTGGTGTTCGTGACGGGTTGGGAAGACGGGCAGTTCCCGCACATGCGCGCACTCGGTGATCCGACCGAGCTGGCCGAGGAACGCCGCCTCGCCTACGTCGGCATCACCAGGGCCCGGCGGCGGCTGTATCTGACGCGGGCGGTGGTGCGTTCCGGCTGGGGCCAGCCGGTGTCGAACCCGGAATCGCGTTTCCTGCAGGAAATTCCGGGTCATCTCATCGATTGGCGTCGGCTCGAGCCCGCCGGTTCACCCGCGACGAGGGGTCTGCGGCGGCGTGGCGGGGACGACGACGGGCTGGAGCGGGACTGGACCCGCGGCGACGGCTGGGCGGAGCCGCGTCCCGGCTTGCGTGATCGCGGTCCGCGCAGGCCCGCTCCCGGCGGCGCGACCCGCAACAACACGAATCTGGTCCTCGCCGTTGGCGATCGGGTCAGCGACGACAAGTACGGTCTCGGCCGCGTGATCGCGGCGGAGGGCTTCGGCCCACTGGCCACGGTGACCATCGACTTCGGCACCGCGGGCAAGATTCGGTTGATCCCGCAATACAGCCGGACGTTGGTCAAGCTATGAGCCGCGTGGGCCTTTCGACCCTGCCCTTGCCGGTGTCGCGCCGGTAGCGTCCGCCGCGTGGATACGATCGCACAGCATCTCCTGTGGTTCCTGCCCATGCTCTGGCTCGGCATGGTGCTGGCCATCTCGTTCCTGGAAGCGCCGCTGAAGTTCCGCGCACCGGGGGTCACGCTGCCGCTGGGGCTCGGCATCGGCCGCCTCGTGTTCCGCGCGCTGAACACCGTGGAGGCCGTGCTCGCGGTGCTGCTGGTGCTCGCCGCAGTGATCGTCGGCCCCGGCGCGGCGACGTGGGCGTGGCTGGGCCTCGCCGCGGCAGTGCTGGCCGTTCAAATCGTGGTGGTGCGCCCGCCGCTCTCACGCCGCTCCGATCGCGTGCTCGCGGGCGAGGAACTGCCGCGCTCCCACGCGCACTATTGGTACATCGGCCTGGAGGTCGTCAAGGTCGTCGCGTTAGTCGCCCTCGCGATCACGGCGGCGCCGTAGGCAACGCCGATCATCGACGGAGCAGGTGCGTCGATTTCCGCCGCCGTAGCTCAGCCAGGGACTTCGCTTGTCGTCGCCGTGGTCCGGGCATTCCGTCCATACTGCGCTCCTCGTGGGATGAGCGGAGCGCGCACCAGTCAGCCGAAATTCGCCAGCCCGACAGCTCGGCACGACCCGCCTTGAGATCGTGTCAGCGCGGCTCTCGCGAGGTGTCCGGCTTCATCCGCCCGGCCTCGATGAGCGTCTGCCGGGCCGCTGCCTTACGCGGGAATTGATCGGCTCGGCATGCCCTGTGCCGTTGCATGGTCTGATGCGCTTCCGGAACGCTCAACGGCGTTTCGGGAGCTTCGTGCGGCCAACCGGCAGGCCACAGCCCGGCGTCGGGCCGCTCGGCGCTGATCCGTTCGCGTTCGCGTGCGGCGCGCCACTCGGCGGCTACGCGATCGATGATCGCTTGCGCCGACATGTCGTCTTGCTCGCCGTCTCGCCACCAGTTGAACCCCATCGCGTGCGCCCCTGCTGTTCTCGCTCGTCATGTGGACGCACGCCACCCGGCGGGGTGATGGTCACCGCAGAGCGCTCACAGCTCGCGATGCGTCCGCTCGGAACGGAGGGACGCGCCCGCCGGGTGGGTGCGGCTGCCGGCGTCGCGCGAAAAACTTCCGTCGACATGTGGCGCTCCGCCTTACCCGCGTTGCACGCCGTCGATTCCGCGCGTACCACCGCTGCCTTGTGGAAGATTCGCCGCACGGCCCCCGAACTATTCGAGGACACAGCCCCCACCGGCACCCCCGCACTGTGAGCCGGTGCCGCCGCGCCGACATCGCAAAGGTTATGTGAAGGGTCGCTCCGGAATTGCTCGCCAGCACGGCAACGTGACAGCGCCCAGTACGTTGCTAGCGGCCCGTTGCTCGACGCTCTCCAGCCCAGACCAGTGGTCGTGACCTCCGCCCGGATGGGTTCGGCGCACGTCGGCATGCCGGACTGGGCGCGCGGCACCCAGAACGGCCGCGCCAGTAAATCGGGTGACGGCTTGCTCGTATGGTCGTAGCCTTCGCGACGTAGCCCGCTTGTACCGTCGAGGACTCCTGATGATCAGCGAAACGATTCCCATGTGGACCTCCCAGCGCACACTGGTCCCCCTGCGCGATTTGCTCGAGTTGTTCCCGCCGAACGACTGGCGGTGGGTGGTCGAGGAGTTCGACGGGACGTTCGGTCGATTGTCCACCGGAATCACTCGTCCCGCCTGGGCACAGTTCCAGGAGATGGTGTCCGCCGGTGCAGTGGCATTCGATTGGGATGGAATCCGACAGTTCGCGGACGGTGTCGATCAGATGATCGATGGCCGGATTGTCGCGACCGATGAGAACCACACCACTGTTGTTCAGTTGGACGCGTTCGACAGCACTGAATACGAAATCGTCATCGATCCGGGCTGGGGCGGAGCGGCTGCGTTCGTTTCCGCTGTCCGGTCCAAGTGGGCTCCCCGGGACGCATCGTAGGGGAGCAGTCCGGGGGCTCCGACGCTGCGTAGACGTGAGCGATACGGGTGCGTACTTCCCTGGCGTGGACCATCCTGCCGGAGAGGCCGCATGACCGGTCCGTTTCGCGGTGTCAATGCGGCAGCAGGTCTGCCAACGCCTTGTCGAGGGTGGGGTAGCGGAAGGTGAAACCTGCCTTCTTCAGTACCTCCGACGTGGCGTGACGGCCGGTCAGACCGAGGGCCGGATCGGAGCGCAGGAGGAGCGCGCCTAGCTTCAGCACGAATTCCGGGGTCGGCGGCGCGGGCGGCCGGTGCAGGCGCTTGCGGAGGACGCGCATCAGCTCGCGGTTGCGGACCGGCGTATCGGTGGCGGCCACCAGGATTCCGTTCGGCAGTTCGAGCGCCGGATCGAGGCCGAGTGCGGCGCGGACGATCGCGAGCCAGTCCTCGATGTGGATCCAGCTGAACCACTGCTCGCCGGAACCGACTCGACCGCCGAGGCCCGCTCGGGTGAGCTGGGAGAGGCGTCGCAGGGCGGGCGCTTGTGGGTCGAGCACGATCGAGGTGCGCAGAATCGTCCAGTGCGCCGCGCGGGCGGAGTCGAAGGCACGCTCCCACGGTTCGGCGACGCCGGTCATCTGCGGCAGCCCGATCGGCAGGGGAGTGCTTTCGGTGCAATGAGTTTCGCCCGCATCGGACCAGATCGCGGTAGTGCTCGCCTGCACCCAGTAGTCGATCGGCGCGTCCAGCGTCGCGGCGGCGGCAACCAGAGCGCGGGTGGAATCCACTCGGCTGGACCGTAATTCGGCGATGTTCTCCGGTGTCGGTCGGCAGTCGACCAGCTTCCCGGCGAGGTTGACGATCGCGGTCCGTCCTGGATTAGAAAGTGCCGCAACCCATTCGCCGACCGAATTGCCGTCCCACTCCGCTTGATCGAACGGCAGCTGGGGATCGCGACGGCGGGTGAGTATGACGGCGCGATGCCCACGACAGGTGAGGTCGGCGGCGACATGCCTGCCCAGCCCGCCGGTGCCGCCCGGGATGACCACCGTGAGCGCGTCGGCGGCGGGCTCGAGTCCGGCCGAGCGGGCCAAGCGGGCGAAACACACTCGCACATCGGTTTCCAGGAACGCGGCCTCGAGCAGCCGGGCCATACCGGCCGACGCGCCGAGGAAGGTCAACCGCTGGGTGATTTCGGTGCCGCCGTCGCGCGGCGTCAGCGTCCAGGTCAGCCGCATCCGCCCGAGCGGTTCGGGTTGCTCGATCCGCAGCTCCCGTTCCGGCCGGACAGCGGCGACGATGAACGGCAGCACGGCGCGCCCGTGCAAAGCGCGGTGGGCCTGCCCCTGCGGCACATAGCTTCCCGTACTGCCCACTGCGACCGGACTGTCCAGCCGCACCGACGCGATCCCCGGGTTCCATTCCGGCCATCGCGGCGGATCGGCGAGTACCTCCCAGATCCGTTCAGCAGGCAACGCGATGAATTGTGTGTACGTCGTTGTACGTCGTGCCATGGGCTCGACGCTAACCCGATGTCTGCCGCGGGGGAATCGTGTGCATCGTCATGTACCGCGACACACCTCGACCCAACGAGAATGCGCTGGCCAGGCTGCGCGGGCGAAGTCTCGCGCCACAGGGGGGCGCGCGATCCACCTCTAGCTTGTGCGATCCATGGTCCGCCGGGTCGCGGCCAGCCGACTGGGAAGGCGCGTCAGGCACGCGTCAAGGCGTCGCTCAGTCGCGCTGCGGGCCGAGGCTGATGCCACGGGTGGCCAGCCAGGGCAGCGGGTCGACCTTGTCGGTGCCGTTCAACCAGACCTCGAAGTGGCAGTGCGGGCCGGTGGAGAACCCGCGGTTGCCGATCGTGGCGATCTGGTCACCGGCGAGCACACGCTGGCCCGCCGACACCGTGGCGGTGTCGATGTGGCCGTAGATGGTGATGGTGCCGTCGTCGTGCAGCAGGCGGACCCACATGCCGAAGCCCGAGGCGGGACCGGCCTCGATCACGGTGGCGTCGGCGACGGCGTAGATCGGGGTGCCGATCGGGCCCGCGATGTCGATGCCGAGGTGTTGCACGCCCCAGCGGGCGCCGAAGCCGGAGGTGAAAGTGCCCGCGGCGAACCTGGTGAACAGCGGCCGAAGCTTCGAGGCCTCCTGGGCGGCGAGGTCCTCGGCGTACTTCTGGCCCTTTTGCAGGATGTCGTTGAACTGATCGAGGTTGGCCGGCGCGGAGACGCTCAGCACCTGCGGTGAGTCCGCCGCCGCCGTCGGGTCGGCAACGTTCATCGACTGCGCGGCGATCTCGTGGATCTGTCCGGCGGCTTCGTAGTCGACCGCCTGCGAGGGCTGGTCGGGCGAGGCGAACGCGGCCTGTCCGGCCGCTACGACTGCGCCAGCGGCGACGGCCGCCACCGCGGCGCGTCCCTTGAGCGCGGCGGGCGGCGCGGCCACCCGGTGCGCGCCACCGCGCTTGTTCGTGGCGCGGCGCCCCGGGATGACGGTCGGAAGAGCGCGTGCGCCCGGCTCCTCGTCGGACTCGGATTCGGGCTCGGCGGTCTCGGTCGCCCAGGACTCCTCGGGAGCCCAGCAGCCGGTGTCGGACACCCAGGCCCGCTCGTCGGGCGCCCAGGTCTCCTCTTCGGCCCACGCCTCGCCGGAGTTCCACGCCTGGCCGGAGTTCCACGCCTCGCCGGAGTTCCATGCCGCACCATCGGACCAGGCCTCTTGCTGGGCCCAATCTTGTTGCGGCCAGGCGTTGTTCGTGGCCCAGGAGTTGTCGGAGGCCGCGTTCGCGTGGACCGGCTGGTCGTAGCCCCCGTCGTGGACGGGCGACTCGGTCTCGAAGCCGTATCCGGCGCCGGCGGCCTGCAAGTCGTACTCGCCCTGCGGAGCCTCGTACCCGGCGTAGTGCGGGTCGAACGATGGCTCGGCATAGCTCGCCGGGGCGAAGGACTCGTCGTCGGGGCGGTAACGATGTCCCGTCCGCGAGCGATCAGTGGGAGCGAAGGTGGAACTGTGGTTCATCGGCGGTGCCACATCGTGAAGCTGGTGGAACTCGAAAGCCGCTTGACCAGCGGCGTCGATCGGTCGAATGCGGAGCGGCTCTCCGTCTGCGGAGCGCTGTGCTGCGTCAAAGCTTGCCGTCCTCCTAGTCGTGACCGTGTTGTGACATCGACCGCATTGACGGTAACGAAACGATTGAGCCGCGACAAGCGGTGCGCAGCTTCCGTAACAAACATGTGAGATTCATCACGCTTAGCCCGCGGAATATCTCACTGCGGTATGGGCACCCCTGAGAGGTCGTTCAACGACAAGTTGTAGTAGATTCCGGCGCGCTCCCGGGTTCGGTCCTCTACCTGGCGCGGTGCCAGCAACCTACTCGCCAGTAGTGTTGGCCAGCGGTTTTGCCGCTCCGGACGACGCCGGGTGACCTGCGCCACTTAGGATGAACGTGGCCGATTGGCCCTCCATGTGACTGGTTAGAGTCCGACCCGACCCGCTTCCGACGTCGGGCCGCCAACAAAGACGTTGTCATCACAACGCAGACGAGACGGTGAGTACATGGATCTCTTCGAATATCAGGCGAAGGAGCTCTTCGTTAAGCACGGAGTGCCTTCGTCCGAGGGCCGCGTCACGGACACGGCCGAGGACGCCCGCGCCATCGCGGAGGAAATCGGCAAGCCGGTGATGATCAAGGCTCAGGTGAAGGCCGGTGGCCGTGGCAAGGCCGGTGGCGTCAAGTACGCCGCGACCCCGGACGACGCGCTCACGCACGCGCAGAACATCATCGGCCTGGACATCAAGGGCCACATCACCAAGAAGATCCTGGTGGCCGAGGCCAAGGACATCGCGGAGGAGTACTACATCTCCTTCCTGCTGGACCGGGCCAACCGGACCTACCTGGCCATGTGCTCGGTCGAGGGCGGCATGGAGATCGAAGAGGTCGCCGCGACCAAGCCGGAGCGGCTGGCGAAGGTTCCGGTCGACGCGGTCAAGGGCGTCGACCTGGCGTTCGCGCGCTCGATCGCCGAGCAGGGCCACCTGCCCGCCGACGTGCTGGACGCCGCGGCCGTGACCATCCAGAAGCTGTGGGAGGTGTTCGTCGCGGAGGACGCCACCCTGGTCGAGGTCAACCCGCTGGTGCGCACCCCGCAGGACGAGATCCTCGCGCTGGACGGCAAGGTCACCCTCGACGAGAACGCCGGATTCCGCCACCCGGAGCACGAGGCGTTCGCGGACAAGGACGCGACCGACCCGCTCGAGCTCAAGGCCAAGGAGAACGACCTCAACTACGTCAAGCTCGACGGCGAGGTCGGCATCATCGGCAACGGCGCAGGCCTGGTCATGTCCACCCTGGACGTCGTCGCCTACGCGGGCGAGGGCCACGGCGGCGTGAAGCCGGCCAACTTCCTGGACATCGGCGGCGGCGCCTCGGCCGAGGTGATGGCAGCGGGTCTGGACGTCATCCTGAACGACAGCCAGGTCAAGAGCGTGTTCGTCAACGTGTTCGGCGGCATCACCGCGTGCGACGCGGTCGCCAACGGCATCGTGAAGGCGCTGGAGATCCTGGGCGACGAGGCCAACAAGCCGCTGGTCGTCCGCCTGGACGGCAACCGCGTCGACGAGGGCCGCAAGATCCTGGCCGACGCAAACCACCCGCTGGTGACGCTGGCGCAGACAATGGACGAAGGCGCCGACAAGGCCGCCGAACTGGCAGCCGCCCGATAACGACGGCCGAGTAAGGACGAAAAGAAATGTCTATCTTCCTGAACAAGGACTCCAAGGTCATCGTCCAGGGCATCACCGGCGGCGAGGGCACCAAGCACACCGCGCTGATGCTGAAGGCGGGCACCCAGATCGTCGGCGGTGTGAACGCGCGCAAGGCGGGCACCACCGTCGCGCACGCCGACAAGGACGGCAACGCGGTCGAGCTGCCGGTGTTCGGCACCGTCGCCGAGGCCATCAAGGAGACCGGCGCCGACGTGTCCATCGCGTTCGTGCCGCCGAAGTTCGCCAAGGACGCCATCATCGAGGCCATCGACGCGGAGATCCCGCTGCTGGTGGTCATCACCGAGGGCATCCCGGTGCAGGACACCGCCTACGCGTGGGCCTACAACGTGGAGAAGGGCGGCAAGACCCGGATCATCGGCCCGAACTGCCCCGGCATCATCACCCCCGGCGAGTCGCTGGTCGGCATCACCCCGGCCAACATCACCGGCAAGGGCCCGATCGGCCTGGTGTCCAAGTCGGGCACGCTGACCTACCAGATGATGTACGAGCTGCGCGACTTCGGCTTCTCGACCTCCATCGGCATCGGCGGCGACCCGGTCATCGGCACCACCCACATCGACGCCATCGAGGCGTTCGAGAAGGACCCGGAGACCAAGCTGATCGTGATGATCGGCGAGATCGGCGGCGACGCCGAGGAGCGGGCCGCGGCCTACATCAAGGCCAACGTCACCAAGCCGGTCGTCGGCTACGTGGCAGGCTTCACCGCCCCCGAGGGCAAGACGATGGGCCACGCGGGCGCCATCGTGTCCGGCTCCTCGGGCACCGCCCAGGCGAAGAAGGACGCGCTGGAGGCCGCGGGCGTGAAGGTCGGCAAGACGCCGTCCGAGACCGCCGCGCTGGCTCGCGAGATCCTGGAGAAGGCCAGCATCAGCGCCTGATCTCCGCACCGTGCACGAAGGCCGCCTCCGAATTCGGGGGGCGGCCTTCGTCATGTGTGGCGGGGGCTCAGGCTTGGGCAGAAGCCGAGCGTCCGGTCCAGCCACTCGCGGTTCTCCTCGCTATCCATCACGAGGCAGCCGGGCGGATGGTTCATCTCGTTGTCACCGGGAATTCCCCGCTATTGAGAATCCGTGTGGTGTGAAAAGCGCCATCGCGGGCAACAGTTTCAAGGAGCGGTAGGTGGTCTCGCTAGGAGCTTCGCGCCGGACACCGCCGCGACCTGCCGTGATGCGGGCGAATCCGCTCGCCGCGGCCGTCGCGGCGGGATGACCTCGGCGAGGGAGTGCAGTAGCGTCAGAAGTAATCCAGCCGTGAAGACCATGTACGACTCGATTTAGGAGACGACGACATGTCCTACCCGACCGGGGGCTCTGGGTACAACACACCCTCGCCCTCAGCGCCATCCAGCCAGAGTTCGGCCGCGGGTGGTGCCACTTCAGGTTCGAGCGCTACCGGTTCCGATGCCAAAGGTCTGCCGTTCTTCCTGGTGGTCGGCGTAGCGGCGCTCGGCGTGATCAACTTCCTGCTCGGCTTCCTGCCGTTCCTGGGCAGGAAGCCGATCGATATCGGCGGCCGCACGGTCAGCACGACGGAGACGGCCAACCTCTTCGAGGTCGCGTCCGGCTCGCCGCTGCTCGGCCTGCTGCTGCTCGGCGGTCTGCTCGCCGGACTGTCGCTGCTGCCCAAGCAGAACTGGACCGGTGCGGCCGCGGCGGCCTCGACCGCGGGCTTCGTCGCGTTGCTGTTCCAGTCGTTCAACTTCGGTTCGGGCAGCGAGCTGAAGGTCGGTGCGTTCGTCCTGCTCGTGCTGTCCTTCGTGCAGGCAGCGGTGGCGATCGCCGCGACGCTGTTCGAGGTGGGCATCCTCAAGGCGCCCGCGCCGCGCCCCGCCGCCGCGCCGAGCGGGTTCGGTCAGGGCGGCTACGGCCAGCAGCCGTCGTACGGCCCGGGGCAGCAGTCCTACGGGCAGCCGGGTCAGCAGCCCGGCTACGGCGCGAGCCCCTACGGGCAGGCCGGGTACGGCGCGCAGTCCGCGCCGCCGCAGTTCCCGTCCCAGCAGGGGCAGCCGTCGCCTTACGGGCAGAGCCAGCCGAGCTACGGACAGAGCCAGCAGGGCCAGGCGTACGGACAGCCGCAGTCGCCTTACGGGCAGAGCCAGCCGACCACGGCCTACGGCGCGCCCCAGCAGCCGGGTTCGCCGTACGGCGCGCAGCCGCGCCCCGACGAGAGCGTGACCCAGCACTTCGGCGGCCAGCAGCAGTCCGGTCAGCAGTCGCCCTACGGTTCCCCGAGCTACGGCCAGCAGCAGGCTCAGACCGGCCAGCCGAGCCAGCAGAGCGGTCCGTTCGGCGGCGAGCAGAGCGGCGACCCATCCTCGGACGCCACCCAGGCATTCCGCCCTTCGGACGACAAGAACAAGTAGGGAACTCAGCGGCGTCCTCCCCGGTGCGGCGATCGCGTGCCTGCGGCGCGCCTGACCCGTTCGCGCCGGGGAGGATGCCACGCTGAAATGCCATGAGCTCCTCCAGAAACTCCTCGGCCCGCCGGATCGGCGGGCCGCGCTCGTCGCAGCCGCACCCCGACGCGGACGAAGCCGGGTTTCTGTCCCTCACCCCGGAGCGGTCCAGGGTGCTCATCGCCGTAGCGGGCCGCCCGTCCGCCTTCGGGCTGACCACCCTCGTCGTCCTCGTGCTCGCCACGCTCCTGGCGGCGGGCAGCGATCTGGACGGCGCCTCCGGCGCGATCGCCGCCTCCTGGTTGGGCGTGCACCAGGTTCCGCTGGTGATCGGCAAGACCTCGCTCGGCTTGCTTCCGCTGTTGCCGACCGCCCTGCTGGTCTGGCTGGCCGCGCGGGAATGCGCGCGCGCCGTGGAACCGCAATGCACTCGAGCGGATCTCGGGTGGATCGTCGGCGCCGCGGTGGGCGGTCCGCTGCTGGTCACCATCGTCTGCCTCGCGGTCACCGAAGACGCTTCCGGTGTCATCGCGCTGCAACCGCCGAACACCCTCGCCGCCTTCGTGTGGGTCGCCGCGTTGTATCTGCTCGCCGCCGCCATCGGCATCGCCGTCCGTCTCCGGCGCGAGTTGTTCGTGCTGCTGCGCCTGCCCGATTGGGCGGTCTCCGGCCTCTACGGCGCGGGCCGGTCCGTCCTGCGCCTGCTGGGTTGCGCGAGCGCCGTGGTGGTGGTTTCGTTCCTCGCCCACGTTTCGCGGCTCGGTGACATGTATCAGTCGGCGGGCAATGCCGGCGGCGTCCTCGGCCTGACGCTGCTCTCGCTGGCGTATCTGCCGAACCTGGTGATCCACACCGTCGGTGTGCTGGTCGGTTCCAGCGCGCAGATCGGCGTCGCCTCGTTCGGGGTGTTCTCCGTCGTCGGCGGCCCGATCCCGGCGTTTCCGTTGCTCGCGGCAGTGCCGACCGGTCCGGCGGCGGGTTGGTGGCCGGTGGTGCTGCTGATCCCCGCGGCGGTCGGCGTGCTCGGCGGGCTGGACATCGCGCGCACTTCCACCGACCGGATCGGCGCGCCGTGGGCCACGCTCGTCTCCGCCGCGCTCGCCGCGCTCGCGCTGACCGTGGCGGGCGCGGTCGCGGGCGGCGAACTCGGCGAGGTGGGCCGGGTCGGCCTGCACCTGCCGATCTTCGCCTCGGTCACGTTCGCCTGGCTGGCGATCCCCGGCTACGCGGGCCTGGCGTTCGCCCGCTGGTTCCTCGTGCCGGTCGGCGTCCCACCGGCGGACTACACCGATCCGTACGACGATTACCCCGACGACGACGCAGACTACGACGGCTACTACGAGACCGACGACGGCGACTACTACGAGGACGACGACTACTACGACGACTACGACCGGCCCGCGCTGGAGGCCCCGCTGGACGCCGAACTCGTCGACGAGCCGCCCGCGATCGAGACCGTCGGTCGGTCTCACGACCACGCCGCGGGCGACATCGTCGACGCCGAAGTGGTCGAGGCGGACCTGCCGGACAGTGACCGGGTGGACGGTCGTTAGGCTCTAACCCGGCGGTGCCGCATCCGTCCGCTATCCGATCGATCAGGGAGTAGAGCGCTGACGTCCCCGTATGCCTCGTGGAAGCCCGTGACGACGCCGGCCACCGTCGTCGTCCTGGCGTCGGGCACCGGTTCGCTGCTGCACGCCCTGCTGGACGCCGCGGCCGCGCCCGGCTATCCGGCGAAGGTCGTCGCGGTCGGCGTCGACCGGCTGTGCGCGGCCACCACCCATGCCGACGCCGCGGGCGTACCGCATTTCCGGGTGGCGCTGAAGGACTTTCCGGACCGCGCCGCGTGGGATGCCGAGCTCACCGAGGCGGTCGCCGAGCACCAGCCGGATCTGGTGGTGTCGGCGGGCTTCATGAAGTTGCTCGGTCCCGCTTTCCTGGACCGGTTCGGCGGACGGATCATCAACACCCACCCCGCCCTGCTGCCCGCGTTCCCCGGCGCGCACGGCGTGCGGGACGCGCTCGCCTACGGTGCGCGGGTCACCGGCTGCACCGTGCACCTGGTCGACGAGGGCGTGGACACCGGGCCGATCCTGGCGCAGGAGGCGGTGCCGGTGCTGCAGGGTGACGACGAGGCCACCCTGCACGAGCGCATCAAGATCGTCGAGCGACGGTTGCTGGCGGAGGTCGTCGCCGCCGTCGCGACGCGAGGCATTGTCTCCGATGGACGAAAGGCAGTTATCCCAGATGAGCGAGTTCTCCGGTGAGTGAACGCAAGCCGATCAGCAGGGCGCTGGTGAGCGTCTACGACAAGACGGGTCTCGTGGAGCTCGCGACCGGTCTGCACGCGGCGGGCATCGAGCTGGTCTCGACCGGGTCCACCGCGGGCAGGATCGCGGACGCGGGCATCCCGGTGACCAAGGTCGAGGACCTGACCGGGTTCCCGGAGACCCTCGACGGCCGGGTCAAGACCCTGCACCCGCGGGTGCACGCGGGCATCCTGGCGGACTCGCGCAAGCAGGAGCACGTCGATCAGCTGGTCGAGCTCGGCGTCGAGGCGTTCCAGCTGGTGGTGGTGAACCTCTACCCGTTCACGCAGACCGTGGCCAGTGGTGCGACGCCGGACGAGTGCGTGGAGCAGATCGATATCGGTGGCCCGTCCATGGTGCGCGCCGCGGCGAAGAACCACCCGTCGGTGGCGGTGGTCGTGGACAGCGGCGACTACGACGACGTGCTCGCCGCGGTGAAATCCGGCGGCTTCACCTTGGCCGAGCGCACAGCCTTGGCGGCCAAGGCTTTCCAGCACACCGCGAGTTATGACGTGGCGGTCGCGAGCTGGATGACCAACGTGCTGAGCGCGGGCGACACGGCCGAGGACACGGCGGTCCGGTTTCCCGAGTGGCTCGGCGGCACTTGGGAGCGGTCGGCGGTGCTGCGTTACGGCGAGAACCCGCATCAGTCCGCGGCCCTGTACACCAACGGCGACGGCAGCCCTGGGCTGGCGCAGGCGCGGCAGTTGCACGGCAAGGAGATGTCGTATAACAACTACGTCGACGCCGACGCGGCCTGGCGCGCCGCCTACGACCACGAGGCTCCGGCCGTGGCGATCATCAAGCACGCCAACCCGTGCGGCATCGCGCTCGGCGCCGACATCGCGGAGGCGCACCGCAAGGCGCACGCCTGCGATCCGGTGAGCGCGTACGGCGGGGTGATCGCGGCGAACCGCGAGGTCACCGTGGAACTGGCCGAGCAGGTCGCCGAGATCTTCACCGAGGTGATCGTCGCGCCGTCCTACGCCGACGGCGCGGTGGAGGTGTTGCAGCGCAAGAAGAACGTGCGCATCCTCGTGGCCGAGCCGCCGACGCGCGCGGGCGCCGAACTGCGTCCGATCAGCGGCGGCGCCCTGCTGCAACAGCGTGACGTGCTGGACGCGCCGGGCGACGACCCGGCTCATTGGACCTTGGCCGCTGGCGAGGCCGCCGACGCGGAAACGCTCGCCGATCTGGCGTTCGCCTGGCGCGCTTGCCGGGCCGTGAAGTCCAACGCCATTCTGCTCGCGCACGACGGCGCTTCGGTCGGTGTCGGCATGGGCCAGGTCAACCGCGTGGACGCGGTGGGTCTCGCGGTCCAGCGGGCCGGGGACCGGGCCAAGGGGTCGGTGGCGGCCTCCGACGCCTACTTCCCGTTCCCGGACGGTCCGCAGACCTTGATCGCGGCCGGTGTCCGCGCCATCGTGCAGCCCGGCGGTTCGGTGCGCGACCGGGAGACCATCGACGTCGCCCGCGAGGCGGGCGTCACCCTCTATCTCACCGGGGCCCGCCACTTCGCCCACTGAGCTCGATGGTTCCGCGACGCCGCGTCGGATCGAGGATCCGGCGCGGCGTTCTTCGTTCGATTCCCGCCCGTATCGCGCGGTCGGGCAAGGGTTTCGGTGGTCCCCTCCGAGAACTGTGCTCGGGCGCATCAGGAGTCGTGCGAGGCGGCCCGTCGCAAGCCGGCAGCTATTCGGTTACGAGTGAACCGTGCGGGACCAGCCTGTCGTGCGCACCGAGCGCTAGACCGCGCTGAGCACCGTGCGGTTTCCGAGTGGCTCTTTCAGCGGTACCTCCAGCGTGCCGAAGACCGCGATCATCGCGCACATCCGGCCCACCGCCTCGGCGCGGCTGCCGGAGCGCAGTTCGACCGTGACCGTCGACGCGGTCTCGGTGACCGTGGCGTCCACGCCGTAGCACTCCGGCGAACCGGTTTCGAAGTTCACGGCTATCTTGTTGTCTCCCAATCGAGTCCACGATCGGAATGGGATCGGATGCGCGCCGACGATGGACGGGTCGGCGGTGAATTCGTTGCCCTGGTTCCCGCGCGGGTCCTCGGTGGGCGTGTGCGCCGCCGCGCTCGGAGAGGCGCTCGTGCTCGGCGTTTTCCCTTCGTCGTCCGAGCCGCCGCAGCCCGCGGCGGCAAGACAGGCGAGCACTACGGCGACAGCTGTGGCGGCGCGTCCGGCCTGGATCCGATCCATACCGACACCCTAGTCCCGGCGTCGGTTCACATACCGCACAGCGGGTGCGTCGTGCACTGGGACGAACCCCACAGTGAACGTTCCGCGAACCCTGCGCGTAATAGCTCCCAAAGTCGTTCGGGGGCAGTAAGTTCTGCGGGGATGCGCGCCGGAGCCGTTGCGGCGCTCATCATGTCGGATGCTCTACCAGCTTTTTCCGGAAAGGAAGTATCGTGGTCGACACGCTGCGCGTAGGCGAAGAACTCGGGCGAGGGCAGTCCCTCCAGGGCGGGGCTTACACCCTCACCCTCCAGGACGACGGCAATCTAGTGCTGTCCGAGCCGGGCGGGAATGTCGTGTGGGCCACCCAGACGCACGACCAAGGCGTGGAGCGGGCCGTGCTGCAGCACGACGGCAACTTCGTCCTCTACAAGAGCGACGGCGCGGTCTGGGCGACGGAGACCAACGACCAGGCCGCCGATCGGCTGGTCGTGCAAGCGGATCGCAATGTCGTGCTGTACGGCACGGACGGCAGCGCGCTGTGGGCTTCCGGAACCGACACCGACACTCCGCTGCCCGCCCCGGAGCCGGAAGCGGAACCGGTGCAAGAGCAGGTCGCGGCTCCCGCCGCCGAGGAGGTGCCGCCTCCGCCGCCCGCGCCGGAGCCGCGCACCTACACCGTCGAGCCGGGCGACACCCTGTGGGCCATCGCCGAGCGTTTCTACGGCGACGGCAACCGCTACCAGGAGATCGCGGACGCCAGTGGCATCCCGAACCCGGACGCGATCAACCCCGGCCAGGTCCTGACCATCCCGTGACCCGGCCGGTTCGGTAGCGACGACGACAAAGACCCCCGGTGCTCGCGCGTGGGTTCTAGCGGTCGTTGCAACACCCCGAACGATGCGGGGATGCGATGGGCTTCGAGATCCGTACGAGCCGGAAGCCGCAGGGGCCGAGGATGCTTGCCGAGGAACGTGCTTTGTACCTTGCTTTGGTGCAGCAGGGTTTCAGCAATCGGCAGGCTTGCGCCGTGGTCGGTGTGAACGAGCGGACCGGGCGTGAGTGGAGGTATGGGCGTCCGGTCGGACGTAAGAAGGGGCCACGATTGCCAGCCCATGAGGCTGGGGTCGTGGCCTCGTCCGATCGATGCGCCAGGGCGATCGAGGCCGGTGGATCGTCGCGATACCTGGGTGAAGAGGAGCGGATTCGGATCGCCGATCGGTTGAGGGAGAAGGCGAGCGTTCGGGCGATCGCTGCCGAGTTGGGCCGCAGCCCGTCCACGATCAGCCGGGAGATTCGTCGCAACAGCCATCCTGAGTCCGCTGCCTACCGGCCACATGCCGCACATGCCCGCGCCAAGGCGCGGCGCCCGCGGCCGAAACCGGGCAAGATCGGGCAGAATCAGCAATTGCGCGAGATAGTGCAGCATTGGTTGACCCTCAGGTGGAGCCCGGAGCAGATCAGCAGGAAGCTGCGGTTGCGGTTCCCGGACCGCCCGGAGATGCATGTGACTCACGAGACGATCTACCAGGCGCTCTACGTTCAGGGTCGCGGCGAACTTCGCCGCGAGCTGACCCGGGCGCTGCGTACCGGCCGGGCGCTGCGCCGGCCGCGCCGCGCACCTGATCAGCGGGCGCCGCGATTCGCGGCACCGATGGTGATGATCAGTGAGCGTCCCCCCGAGGCCGCCGACCGGGCAGTGCCCGGCCATTGGGAAGGCGACCTGATCATCGGTAAGGACCAGGGGTCTGCCATCGGTACCCTGGTCGAACGCGCAACCCGTTATGTCATGCTCGTGCACTTGCCCGGCAACCGGGAAGCGGTCACTGTCCGTGATGCTCTCATCGAGACCATGCGCGAGCTGCCAGCTCACCTCAAACGTTCACTCACCTGGGATCAAGGTGCCGAGATGGGGCTACACCATCAGTTCTCGCTGGCCGCCGATATCCCCGTCTACTTCTGTGACCCACACTCACCTTGGCAACGTGGCTCCAACGAGAACACCAACGGTTTGTTGCGCCAGTACTTTCCGAAGGGCACCGACCTGTCGGTCCACAACCGCGAACACCTCCACGCCGTCGCGGCAGAACTCAACGGCCGTCCACGCAAAACGCTCGGCTGGGATACCCCAGCCGAGCGCCTGGCTATGCTCTTGTCCACCACCAACTAGCAGCGGTGTTGCAACGACCCTTGGAATCCGCCGCGCATCGGGGGTCTTTCCGGTTCGCTCGTGTCGCGGAGTGCGTTCAGCGGCTGGTGAACGGCAGCAGCGCCATCTCACGGGCGTTCTT
This sequence comes from Nocardia sp. NPDC059691, assembly GCF_042733915.1. NCBI lineage: Bacteria > Bacillati > Actinomycetota > Actinomycetes > Mycobacteriales > Nocardiaceae > Nocardia > Nocardia sp. NPDC059691. The sequence continues at coordinate 606,846 of NZ_JBHWFB010000002.1, forward strand.
CACCGCGACGGCGACCTGGCGCTGCTGCTGCGGGGTGAGCCCGGTGACCCGGCGGCTGCGGATCTTGCCGCGATCGGAGATGAACGTACGCAGCAGGTTCACGTCTTTGTAGTCGACCGTCTCGATGCCGGCGGCGATGAGCGGGTTCTTCTTCGGACGGCGGGCCTGCTCTGCGCGAACCTTCTTCGACGGTGCTCGCTTGACTGCCATATGACGAGTTCCTTCTCACGAGATCAGTGGTTGTCTACCAGCTCGATTTGTGCACACCGGGCAACTCGCCCCGGTGGGCCATCTCGCGCACACGCACACGGGAGAGTCCGAACTTCCGGAGGTGACCGCGCGGTCGTCCGTCGGCGGCGTCCCGATTGCGCAATCGTACCGGACTGGCGTCGCGCGGCTGCCGCCGCAGTTCGGCCTGGGCAGCCGCGCGTTCGGCCTCCGGTGTGCCCGGCTTCCGGATGAGCTCCTTCAGTTCGGCGCGGCGTCCCGCGTAGCGCGCCACGATCGTCCTGCGCTGCTGATCGCGCGCTATCTTCGACTTCTTCGCCATCTCAGCGCTCCTCACGGAAGTCGACGTGTCGGCGCACCACTGGATCGTATTTGCGCAGCACGAGGCGGTCCGGGTCGTTGCGGCGATTCTTGCGGGTCACGTAGGTGTACCCGGTGCCCGCCGTGGACTTCAGCTTGACGATCGGGCGGATGTCGGTCGATTTCGACGCCATGGGTCGCTCCTCAGATCTTGTCGCCACGGGCCCGGAGCCGCGCCACCACGGCCTCGATCCCGTCCCGATCGATGGTCTTGATGCCCTTGGCGGAGACGGTCAGCGTGATGCGCCGGTCTTCGCTGGGCAGGTAGTAGGTCTTGCGCTGGACGTTCGGGTTCCAGCGGCGGCTGGTCCGCTTGTGCGAGTGCGACACGGACTTGCCGAATCCGGGCTTGCGCCCGGTGACCTGGCAGTGGGCTGACATCCGGACTCCCTCCAGTAGTTGATAATCATTTTCGACAACGGCTGCTCGACAATGTACCGTTGCCGTACAGCAAATGAAAATCATTACTGAAAGGGGTTCCCGGTGGCTGCGGATTCCACCCTGGTCCCATCCGGCTCCGACCGCAGAACGCCCGTGCTGGTGCTCGCCGGTTTCGCCGGACTCGCCGCGGCGGGCGTGGATCGCGCGGCCGCGGTGCTGGGTGCGGCCGCGGGCACCGTCGTGGTCCGCCACGATCTGACCCAGCTGCGGGAGGGCGTCGTGCGTCGCACGGTGCGCACCGCGACGCAGGAGACCTCGGCCGTGCTCGAACTCGCGCACGGCTGTGTCTCCTGCACCCTGCGGATGGATCTGCTTCCGCTGCTGTGCACCCTTTCTAAGCGGCAGTCGGTGGATCGCATCGTGCTCGCGCTCGACCCCGCGTTCGAGGCCGAGGCGGTGTGCCGAGCCATCGAGCAGGTAGTGGTCACCGGCGTGCACGGTCGCATCGACGGCCCGGCCGGGCGCGACGTCCGGGTGGACGCGGTCCTGACCTGCCTGGACGCCGGCGTCTGGCTCGCCGACGCGACCGGTGACGAGACGCTCGCCGAACGCGGTCTCGCGGCCGCCGAGGACGACCGGACGGTGGCGCAGGTCGCGGTGGGGCAGGTCGATTTCGCCGATGCCGTCCTCGTCCTCGGCGCCGCCGCGGACGGAGCGCTGCTCGTCGACGCGGCGGTCGAGCGAGGCAAGCTCGCCGCGGTCCTGGCCAGGCTGGTTCCCGGCGCGCCGATCGCCTGGGTGGACGAGCCGGGTTCCGTCACGCCCGCGCTGGTCGAAACGCTGCTCGTGCGCGTCCCCGCCGATTCGCGCCGGGGGCGGGTCTTCGACGCGCATGCACCGCTTCTGCGTGGCCGGCCGCCCTTGACCAGTGACTACGGCGTCGAACTCGTGGAGTTCGCCGCGGCGCGGCCGTTCCATCCCGCCCGCCTGCACGAGGCGCTCGACGTATTGTTCGACGGCGTCGTGACCGCGCGCGGCCGCCTGTGGCTGGCCACCCAGCCCGACGAGGTGGTGTGGCTCGAATCCGCCGGCGGTGGCCTGCGGGTGGGCGGTGCGGGGCGCTGGCTGGCCGCGATGCCGGAAGCGGAACGGGCCGAGGAGGACCCGGAGCGTCTCGCGATGGCCGCCCTGCGCTGGGACGAGCGATTCGGCGACCGGGACGTCTCGCTGTCGATCCTGGTCCACGACGCCGATCCGGCACAGATCCGGGAGGCGCTGCACTGGGCGCTGGTGGAGGACGACGAACTGCGCCTGGTCGAGCGCGCGCCGGAGCGGGTCGCCCGGTGGGAGGACCCGTTCGGCGAGTGGCACGCCGATCCGTGCGCGAGTGACGGGGAGGCGGAGCACCCCGCGCAGGACCTGAAAACCCCGAAAGGAGAGGCGAAATGAAGAAGGGTATCCATCCGGACTACCACCCGGTGGTCTTCGAGGACGTGAGCACCGGCAAGCGGTTTCTCACCCGGTCCACGGCAACCGGTACGCGCACCGTGGAGTGGGCCGACGGCAACACCTATCCGTTGCTGACGGTGGACGTCACCGCCGATTCGCACCCGTTCTGGACCGGTGCGCACCGCGTGCTGGACGCCCAGGGGCGGGTGGAGAAGTTCGAACGCAAATACGGCAAGCGCGTGCGGAAGGAGGCCTGAGATGGCGGTGCCGAAGCGGAAGATGTCGCGGTCGAACACCCGTAGCCGCCGGTCGAACTGGAAGGCCGCACCGGTGGATCTGGTGGCGGTGACCGTCGGAGGCGTCGTGCGTCGGGTGCCGCGCAGGTTGGTCGCGGCCGTGCGGCGCGGTTTGATCGACGTCGAGAAACTCTGAGCGTTAGGCCCGCACGGAGATCGTAGGAGCTTCCCCGCCCGAGGCCGCGAGCGACGGCCGATTGCTCGACCGATGCCGACCTCGCCTCGAACGGGCCGGATACTGGTCTACTGTCCGGAAACGGGCACGTCGGTGCCCTTCGGAAAAAAATTTCCGGTCGGTTATCGGCAGTATAGCTATCTTCTAGCTATCAATGTGGCCCGCATCACGTCGCACTATTGCGCCGGAAGTGATTGCGGCTGGATAGCCATACGCGGAATCCCGGACTGTCGGTCGGTTTTCGGCCGAGGAAAAGTTCGCCGAAAATGATGCGCGCGCAGCCCGATACCGGTACCCTCGTCGTCGAGGGCGGGTTCTCTTGGTTTCCAAGAGAACCCGCTCATCGCCAATTTCGGGGCCGTTCAGCCGGTTTCGCTCGCCCCGTCAATCCCGCTCACCGAGCCGCGCGCGTTCGTTGATCGCGCCGGTGTGGGTTCGGTCTTGCGAGGTCAACGCCGTAGGCCCGGCGTCGCCGCCCGGTGCGCGCCGCTCGCCGTCGTGCCCGGGCAGGCCGGGAAAGTCCGGCAGCAGCGCCTCGAGGCGGGCCAGCTGTTCACCGACAAGCGCCGCGGGACCCTCGATCAGCGACAGCGGCCACGGCCAGTGTCGTCCGTTCCAGCGCTCCACCTGCTCGGTCAGCTCGGCCGTCGTCGCCTCCAGTTCGCTGATCTCGGTACGCAATTCGCCTACTTGCGTTCGCAACTCGACGGATTCGCGCTCCAGCGCGGCTATTCGGGTCAGCGCCGCGGCCAGTCCGTCCACCAGCGTCCGATTCCGGCCGTCCGCGTCGGCGCCCAGCTGCGGCCAGCCGGACAAGTCGGGTCCGCGCAGCTGAATCTGGATGTCGCGCAGCACTGCCTCTTGTTCCGGCGTCACGTCCGGCTCCTCCTGTTCCACGAAATCCCACTGGCCGAAATCGATCGTCTCGGCCTCGTTCACGTCACAGCGCACGCCGCCGACCGTCACCTGGCGGCGCGTCTGATGAATGGCACGCCTGGTCTCCACGTTCGTGCCGGACCAGGCGTCGGTCTGCCACGCCCAGGTCGCGTACCCGGCGTCCAGTGCGCGGCTGACCGCCCAATACCCGCCGTAGATACCGACGTTCGCGCGGCCGAGCACGGTCGCGGCACCGTCCAGATAGGCGTTGACGCGCAACTGGTCCTGTTGCGTCGCGTCGAAATCCGCGGAGAAATAGATCGGCCGGTCCACCCGGCCGCCGCAGCGCAGCACCTGGGCGAGGGCCGCACGCGCGTCGACGATGCCCGCGCCGTAGCCGTCCAGCATCCGCGCGGCCGTGGTCTCCCAGTTCGAGACGAGCGAGATACCGTGCGCCCGCAGGTCGTTCGCTTCGGACGGAGTGAGCAGCTTGCCGGGCAGGCTCGGGCCGCCGTCGGACAGATACCGCACCACGAAGTCGTACCCCGCCGCCCGAATCGCCGCGCCCCCTGGACGACCCGCGGCGTAATCGAGACCGAAACGCATGGCTTCCACTGTAAGTGGGCCGGGCGAGTGAATCCGTGGCATCGCCGAATCCAGCCCGCCCACGGGGATCGGTCAGCGGAAAACGGTCGATCCGCCCCGAATCGCGCCGCGAAACCGGATCAGCGGGCTGGCTCCAGCTTCGGCCTGCGCGGCTTCGGTGGCGCGGCCAACTCGCGGCGATCCGGTGCGATCAGCACCGCGGAGATCGGCACGGTCAGCGCGAGCAAGCCGATGACGAACATCGGGAACACGAAGTCGAACAGCTCCACGCCGTCGGGCACCTTCGCCGACCGATTGACGTCGAAATGCAACGCGGCCACCGCTGTGTAGTAGGTGGCGGCCACGCCGACGCCGAACAGCAGCACCGTCGCGGCGCGGGCCATCGGGAAGCGCAAGGTCTGGAACAGCCACAACGTCGCCGTCGCGGTGATCACCCCGATCACGGCGGAGACGACGGCCAGCCAGGTCGTCACGCCCACCGAACCCTGGATCTCCAGTGAGCCGATGCCCAGGTAGTGCGTGACGCCGATGCCGAGGCCAAGTACCAAGCCGCCGGGCAGCAGCAGCGCGAGCCGGGGCGTGCGCCCGATGATCAGCAGTGCCGCGAAGACGGCCACGATGGACACCACCAGCGCCGCGACCAGCCTGCCCGGGTCGTAACGCATCGCGCTGCCGGGCACTTTCAGGCCCAGCATGGCCACCGAGGTGGCCAGCCACGCACCGACGCCGCCTAGTGATATCGCCGCCGAAACCAACCACACCAGCCGGAACTGGACCGAGCGCGCGCCGTGCACGATGCAGGCGAGGCCGACCACCGCGCCGAGGACGGAAATGCCCACCGACAGCCCGACCAGCCAATAGCCGAGCGCGAACTGGTCGACGGACGTGGTGGCGGCACTACCCGCGGCCAGCACCGCGACCTCACGCATGGCGGGCCGTTCCTTCCAGTTCGCTGGCCTTCAGCTGGGCGATCGCGTACTCGGTGACCGCGGCGAGCGCCTGGCGCACCTCGATCGCGTTGCGCGCGTCGATGTCCACGATCGGGACGCCCTCGCGCACCGAGAGCGCCTCGCGCAGTTCCGCGATGGGGAAACGCGGTGCGTCGGGGAAGCGGTTGACCGCGATCAGGAACGGCAGCTTGCGCGCCTCGAAGAAGTCGACCGCGGCGAAGCTGTCCTCCAGCCGCCTGGTGTCGATCAGCACCACGGCGCCGATCGCGCCGCGGATCAGGTCGTCCCACATGAACCAGAACCGCCGCTGGCCGGGCGTGCCGAACAGGTAGAGCACCAGGTTGCCGGGCAGGATGATCCGGCCGAAATCCATGGCGACCGTGGTGGTCTCCTTCTCCGGCGTCTCGGCGAGATCATCGATGCCGTCGGAGTAGCGGGTCACCATCGCCTCGGTGCGCAGCGGAACGATTTCCGAGACCGCGCCGACGAACGTGGTCTTACCCGCGCCGAAGCCACCCGCGACGACGATCTTCGTCGAGGCGACCCGGTTCTCGAAGCCATCCGGGCCGGGGGCGTTGCCCGATCCGAGATTTCCACTTGGCCCGGGGTGTCCACTGGGCCCCGGATTCCTATAGGGCGCGGAGTCCACGCAATGTCCTTTCCATCAGGGAACGGCGCTCGTCATAGCTCGCCTCTTCGGTCAGGGTCGAATGCACGCGCATGGTGCCGTCGACGACCAGGTCGCCGATCACCACACGGACCATGCCGAGCGGCCGGTCCAGATGTGCCGCGATCTCCGCGACCGACAACCGATGTGTGCCGAGTCGCAGTATCTCGGTACGGATGTCGCCGGTCGGCCAGTCGAGATGTGCAGTGTACGACAAGGTTTCGATGACCGCCTCCAACGGCAGGTCGATCGCGGGTTCGGTGCGCCCCGAGGTCAGGGCGTAAGGCCGGACGCGCGTGGTGGGTCGTGGTCCGGGACCGTATGGGTTGGACATCTCACGCTCAGACAGCGGTGCGCGCGGTGGCGGTGACCACCGAGCCCACCCGATCGACCAGCAGTGCCATCTCGTAGCCGATCCGGCCGATGTCGTGCGTCTTGTTCGCCAGCACGGCCAGATGCGAGCCGTTTCCGACGCTCATCACGAGCAGGTAGCCGCGCTGCATCTCCACGATGGACTGCATCACCTTGCCGCCGTCGAACAGCGACGCCGCGCCCATGGAAAGGCTGGCGAGTCCGGCCGTGACGGCGGAGAGCTGTTCGGCACGGTCGCTGGGCAGGTGCGGACTGGTGGCCTGCAACAAGCCGTCCGCCGATACGAGCACCGCATGGGACACGCCGGGCACATCGCGGGTGAAGCGGGCGACCAGCCAGTTCAGATTCTCGTCCGTGGTGCTGTTTTTCGCGTTGGTCATGCAAGCCCTCCGTCGTTGTACTGCGCATTGGCCCGCCCGCTGCGGACCCCACTGAGATGCCTGGTCAAATTGTTGCGGATTTCTTCCGGATCGCGCGGGCCCGCGTCGTCCGCGGGCGCCAGGCCGCCGGGCACCAACTGGGCGCCCGGCCTGCGAATCGGCAGCCCGCCGACAGTGCGCGCGGTGGTGGTCGGATGGCTGGCATCCTCGGCGGCCAGCCAGCCCGCGTCACCAGGCGAGGACCACGAGCTTTCCGGCGATTGCGAGGTCGAGGGCTCGACCAGCCATTCCGAGACCATGCGTTGATAGATAGGGGTCGGGGAGGCGCCCGCGACCGGCTGCAACCGGGAGGAAGTCACCGTCGCGGGTTCCGGCGCCGCCTCCTGCGGTGGCTCGACGGGCGCCGCCGGCTTCCGGATGGGCAGACCGGAGCGGGCGGTGGTCTGCGGCGCGGGCGGCTGGCTCGGCACGGTGGGTGTGGGACCGGTCGTCGGCTCGTCGTCCTTGACCTCGGTCCACAGATCGGTGCGGGTGGGGTGCTGCTCGACGGCGTGCTCTCCCGCGGTGGGCGTCACCGCGGCGAACGGACCGGTGGGTGTGCGGTCGTCCGCGCGCGGCGTGAGCACCGGCCACGGCTGGGTGGCGGGCTGATCCGCCGGGTTGACCGCTCGCCCGACCGGCGTGGAGACCGTGGGCTGGTCGGGAGTGTCGGCGACGCGGATGGCCGGACGGCGCTGCGGCAGGCCGGAACTCGTCACGCCGAAACGCGCGGTGTCGCGCTGTGGCAGGCTCGGCACCGGAACCAGGTTGCGCGGCTGCGCGCCGGTGGGCGGCGTGACCAGGGAGGGCAGCTGGTGCTCGGCGGTGATATCGAGCGGCTTGCCCGCCGGATCGGTGACGTCCATCGGCGGCGCGACCAGCGCGCCGGGTAGGTGCACGCTTGCGGTGATGCCGGGCTGCTGCGCCATCGTGGACGTGCGGCGCAGGCTGACCGTGATGGTGTGCCGCTTGGCCAGGCGGCCCACGACGAACAGGCCCATGCGGCGCGCGGTCTCGACGGTGACCTCACCACCGGAGGCGAGCCGGTCGTTGGTCGTCTGCAGGTCTTCCAGGGACATGCCGAGTCCGCGGTCGGTGATCTCGATCAGGTAGCCGCCGTCCACCGCGCGCGAAACCATCACGGTGACCGGCGTGGTCGGCGGGGAGTATCGCAGCGCGTTGTCGATCAACTCGGCGAGCAGGTGCTCGATGTCGACGGCCGGCTCGCCCGCGACGATGCCGTCGGGCACTGCGCCGATCTCGACGCGCTGGTAGTCCTCCACCTGGGAAACCGCGCTCCACAGCATGTCCGACAGCGGCACCGGGTGCAGCTGGCCGCGGCGCAAGGCGGTACCGGCGAGCACCAGCAGGTTGTCGCCGTTACGGCGCATGCGGGTGGCCAGGTGGTCGAGGCGGAACAGGCTCTGCAACCGGTCGGTGTCGTCCTCGTCGTGCTCGAGGTCCTCGATCAGCGCCAGCTGCTGCTCGACCAGCGATTGGCTGCGGCGCGAGAGGGTCTCGAACATGTTCCCGATCTGCAGGCGCAGACGGGCCTGGTCGGCGGCGAGGTTGAGCGCCTGCTCGTGGATCTCGTCCACGGCGCGGGCCAGCTGGCCGATCTCGTCGGTGGAGTGCACCGCGACCGGGGTGATCTCGGGCGTGGTGCCGCCCGCGCGGACCACGGCGAGTTCGTCGGGCAGCTTGATGTGCGCGACCTCGAGCGCGTCCCGCCGCAGGCGGCGGACCGGGACGACCAGGGTACGAGCGACCGAGAGCGCCAGGGCGAGACCCGCGAGCAGCATGCCGATGACGATCGTCGTCTCGCGCAGCGCACCGGCTTGCGCTTCGGTGGTGCGCGCGGCCAAGGCGCTGTCGATGGTGTCGATCAGCTGCGCGGTGGTCTTCTCATAGGTGTCCGAGCTGATCAGCAGCGAATCGATGACGGCGGGATTGGTCGCCGGATCGGCGGCGTTCTGGCTGAAGGTGCCGAGACGCGTCTGCACCGCGTCGAGCAGCGGGCGCATGTTGCCCGCGTAGTCCGGCAGGATCTGCGCGTACTGGTAGATCATCGTGATCTCGGCGCCCGCGGCGACCAGCACGCGGGGCCGCACGCTCGGGTTGCGGCCCGCGTCCGGCGAGCCGATCAGCATGCGCTGCTGGGTGAGCACGCGCCGCGCGGTCTGCACCGAAGCCAGCTGCAGGAAGTACCGTTGGATGACCAGGTCGTCCACTGACGGCGAGAGCGCGAGCGCGTTGCCGATGCGGACCATGATCTCGTCGGACTGCTCGCCGACCATGGCGGGCGAGCCGTTGCGCAGGCTGTTGCGCATCGTGGTGCCGGTGGCGATGGCCGAGGCGAGTTCGGAGGTGACCCGGCCGCTGACCTTGGTGGTCTGCAAGGCGGCTTCCAGCTCGGCCAGTGCCTGGTCGAACTTCGTCAGCGCGGCGTCGGTCTGCGGGTCCGCGGCGTTGCCCCAGGTGGCGGTCGCGGTGACGCCGAGTTGCTCGGTGGCCGAACCGAACTTGACGATCGGCCGGATGATGATGGCTTGTTCGGTCGCCGCGTCCAACTGCGACATGGTACGCAGCTCGTTGTTGATTCGGAGCACGGCGAAGACCGTCGCCAGCAGCACCGGAAGCACCAGCACCACGCCAACCTTGCGGGTGACCGACCAGTTCGACAGGCTGAATTGCCAGGACCGCGGTGCAGCTTCCATCCGCTTCCGTCGCCTCCGCTTCACCAGTGACCTCGGGCGCGCGTGGCTGTTCGGTATTGATTCAACCCGCAAAGAACCAACTAGAGGTCTTCTTTTTACCGCACGGAACATACCGTGCAGAGTGGTCATCGGCAATCCGGGGGAGCCGCCGCGCAAATTACCGAATATGGCTATAGAGAACGAGTTTCGCGGTGGAATGCGTAAGGGACGCGTCAACTTCTCCGCGGGGCCGTGGAAGACCCTGGTCACCCCCGGTTGACGGGGGCGACGCGCCGTGGCGTGTCGTGGCTGCTCACCACGGCGTGTCGGGAGCGCCCTCTCAGTTACCTCTCAGTCGGTGCGGTCAAACTGGTGGCATGCGCATTCTGGTGGTCGATGACGATCGGGCGGTCCGGGAATCGCTGCGCCGGTCGCTCACCTTCAACGGCTACTCCGTCGATCTCGCGGTGGACGGTGTGGACGCGCTGGAGAAGGCAACTGTCCAGCGACCCGACGCGCTCGTCCTGGACGTGATGATGCCCCGGCTGGACGGGCTCGAGGTCTGCCGCCGTCTCCGGAGCACGGGCGATGATTTGCCGATACTGGTTCTCACCGCGCGGGATTCGGTATCGGAGCGGGTCGCCGGGCTCGATGCCGGGGCGGACGACTATTTGCCGAAGCCGTTCGCGCTGGAGGAACTGCTGGCCAGGCTGCGCGCGCTGTTGCGGCGCACGGCCGCGGGCCCAGGGGACGCGTCGGAGGCGATGAAGTTCGCCGACCTGTCGCTGGATCCGGTGACCCGCGAGGTGTCCCGCGGCGCCAGGCAGATCAGTCTCACTCGTACCGAGTTCTCACTGCTGGAAATGCTGATGGCGAACCCGCGCCGCGTGCTCACCCGTAGCCGCATTCTCGAGGAAGTCTGGGGCTACGATTTCCCGACCTCGGGAAACGCGCTCGAGGTCTACATCGGTTATCTGCGCCGCAAAACCGAGGCCGAGGGCGAGCCGCGGCTGATCCACACGGTGCGCGGCGTCGGCTATGTGCTGCGTGAAACGCCGCCGTAGGTCCTCGGTCATGGCACGAACACCTCCCAAGCGTCCCGCCGTCGCCGCACTCGGCCAGCGTCCGTCCGAGCCCGTGGACATGCGGCCGCCCATGCCGTTGACGCGGTCGGTCTCCCTGCGGTGGCGGGTGACGCTGCTGGCCGCCTCCGTGGTGGCGATCGCGGTGGCGGTCACCTCGATCGCGGCGTACGCGCTGGTGGCGCGCGCGTTGTACGCCGACGTGGACGCCCAGTTGCGCAGCCGGTCCACGGCGGTGATCGCCAGCAACCCGTACGGGTTCAACAACCTGAATCTGATGGTCGCCGCCGCCTTCTACGACGACACCGGCATCGCGCTGATCTATCCCGATCTACGGCGCTGGCTGCCGCCGCAGTCCACCGATCCGCCGGTGGGGCCGCAGGAGGTGGCCGTGGCCCGCGGGGAACGCAGTTCGTCGCTGCGCACCGACGGCGATCAGCGCGTGCTCGCGGTCTACACCAACTCCGGTGCGACGCTGGTCATCTCCCAGCGCCTGGACCGCACGAGGGAGGTGCTCGACCGGCTCGCCTGGCTGTTGTTCGTGGTCGGCGGCTGCGGCGTCATACTGGCCGCCGCGGCGGGCACGGCGGTCGGCCGCACGGGCCTGCGGCCCATCGCGCGGCTGACGGCGGCCACCGAGCGCATCGCCCGGACCGACGACCTGACCCCGATCCCGGTGACCGGTGACGACGAACTGGCAAGGCTCACAGAGAGTTTCAACACGATGCTGCGCGCACTCACGGAGTCGCGCGACCGGCAGCGCAGGCTCGTCGCCGACGCCGGGCACGAGCTGCGCACGCCGCTGACGTCCCTGCGGACCAACATGGAACTGCTCATCGCGTCGAGCCGTCCCGGCGCTCCGCGCATCCCGGACGAGGACATGGCCGGACTGCGCGCCGACGTGATGGCGCAGATCGAGGAGTTGTCCACGCTCGTGGGCGACCTGGTCGATCTCGCGCGGGAGGACGCGCCGGAGACCGTCTACGAGCGCGTGGATCTGGGCGAGGTCGTGGAACGCGCGCTCGAGCGCGCCCGCCGTCGCCGCACCGGCATCGAGTTCATCGCCGACCTACGGCCCTGGTTCGTCTACGGGCACGAGGCGGGCTTGGAGCGTGCGGTGCTGAACGTGCTCGACAACGCGGCCAAGTGGAGCCCGGCGGGCGCGCAGGTGCGCATTCTGATGCGGGAGAGCGGCCCGGGGTTGCTGGAACTGTCCATCGACGACGCCGGTCCCGGTATTCCGGCGGCGGAACGCGAGCTGGTGTTCGAGCGTTTCTATCGGGTCATGTCGTCGCGATCGATGCCGGGCTCGGGCCTCGGCCTGGCGATCGTCAAACAGGTGGTGACGAAACACGGCGGTACGATCGCCATTGATACCTCGCAACGCGGCGGCGCCGTCGTTCGCATCGTGTTGCCCGGCGAGCCGGGCGCGCCGGTATCCGATTGACGCAATAGCGAGCGGCGGAACTCCATTTCCGACACAATCTCGAGTTCTGTGCGGAATATTCGTCGTCGGTGAGGTATTTCGGACAATGCTCCGATTGGTTTGCGGCAGGATTTGAGACATCAAGTTGCTGGTGATTCTATTTCGCACCGGCTCCTTGGCAGCTCTCGGAAAACTGAAAGCGCGGTCTCAGTCCGCTCTCAGTCCCCGCGGCCAACCTGGACGAGACGTGAGCAGAAACGAGGAGTCCATGACCGAGGATTCGAAGGATCGCCGGGAGCCGGGTGCGCCGGACGCGAGCGCGTTCGGGCCGGGGGAGGCGCACGCCCCCGGTTACGGCCCGCAGGCAGCGCAGCATCCCACCGCGCAGTTCCCTCCGCAGCACCATCCGGCCGCGCCGTTCCCCGGGTATCCGGCGTCCTTCGGTCCACCGGCCGACGCCACGCAACCGCACGGCCCCTACGGCACACCGCCCGCACCGGCCCGGCGTCCGTTCCGCGCGGGCCTCGCCGCGGGCGCGGTCGCGCTCGCGCTGGTCAGCGGCGGTATCGGCGGTGCGGTCGGTGCGCTGGTCACGCACGGCGACGACGGTCGGGCACCGGTGACCAACGCGCTGGACGCTCCGAAGCCGAACGTGAGCAACGCCGTGAACGCTCCGGCCGGTTCCACCCAGGCGGTCGCGCAGAAGGTGCTGCCCAGCGTCGTGATGATCAAGGTGGCCAGCAGTAAGGCCGAGGGGGAGGGCTCCGGGGTGATCCTGTCCTCCGACGGCCTGATCCTGACCAACAACCACGTCGCCGCGGGCGGCGGGCCCAGCGCCAAGATGGAGGTCGTGTTCTCCGACGGCAGCAGCGCGCCCGCCACGCTGGTCGGCGCCGATCCGGTTTCCGACCTGGCCGTCATCAAGGTATCCGGGAAGACCGGCCTCACTCCCATCGAGCTGGGTGGCTCGGCGAATCTGCAAGTCGGCCAGCCGGTCGTCGCGATCGGGTCGCCGCTCGGCCTTGCGGGCACGGTCACCACGGGCATCGTGTCGGCGCTGAACCGGCCCGTCGTGACCACCGGCGACGGAAGCGAGGCGGGCGCCGCGGTCAGCCCGGTGATCGACGCGATCCAGACCGATGCCGCGATCAACCCGGGCAACTCGGGTGGCGCGCTGGTGGACGGCAGCGGCAAGCTGATCGGCATCAACACCGCCATCGCGACGCTCGGGCCCGCCGAGACAGCGGGCGGCCAGACCGGATCGATCGGACTCGGGTTCGCGATCCCCGTCGATCAGGCGCGCCGGGTGGCCGACGAACTGATCAAGACCGGCAAGGCCACCTACGCGCAGATCGGGATCACGGTGTCGCGGCAGCAGGACCCGGCACAGCAGGTTTCCGGGGCGAAGGTTCGCGACGTCACGGCGGACGGCCCCGCCGCGCGCGCGGGTATCCCGCCGGGGGCGGTCGTGACGAAGGTCGACGACCGCCCGATCGATTCCGGGAACGCGCTCGTCGCCGCGGTGCGCTCGCACCAACCGGGAGACAAGGTGAAAGTCACCTACACCGATGATCAAGGCAACAATGCCAAGACCGTCGAGGTGACCCTCTCCGGCGCGCCCGCGGACGGCGGCCGGTGATGCGCGCGGTGCCCGGCGGGCCTGGGCCGATGATCGATGTGGACGCCGACGTTCTCGGTGCGGCCGCCGAGTTGCTGGACGCAGGCGCTACGGTGAGCACCATGGAAATCGATGCTCCTGTGGCGGGGCGTGCTCTGGTGGTGGTCGTGGACGATCGGACGGCGCATGGAGGTGTTGACTCGCTCGGCCCGCTGGTCACCGAGCTGCTCACCGAAGCGGGTTTCCTCGTGGACGCGTCGGTGTCGGTGCAGGCCGACGAGGTCGAGATCCGCAACGCGCTCAACACGGCGGTGATCGGCGGCGTCGATCTGGTGATCTCCGTCGGCGGTACGGGCATGTCCCCGCGCGACGTGACGCCGGAGGCCACCTCGCAGGTGCTCGACCGCGAGTTGCCGGGGATCAGCGAAGCCCTTCGTTCCTCCGGCCGGGTGGCGGGCTCGCTGGACGCGGGCCTCTCCCGCGGTGTGGCAGGCGTGTCCGGAAGCACCTTGGTGGTCAACCTGCCCGGCACCCGTTCCGCCGTTCGCGACGGCATGGCGACGCTCGGCCCGCTCGCCAGCCGGGTGATCGGTGAACTCTCCGGATTGGTCGAGTAATCACCGCCCCCACGCCTTCTGAGCACCCTCGCCCGGCGGCGCGCCGGGCGAGGGATGCCGCGCGCTTGGCGAAGGTCTTCGGCGACGCGCTGCCCGACACCACCGCCGACGAGCGCGACGAACGCGACGACGTCCGGTCCGCTGACGACTGGCTGCGCGCCCAGGTTCCCCCACATCACGGCTGAGTCCGTTATCTACGTAGTAGCTACGTAGTCCTTTCCCCGGCTTCGAAACACGCCAGTGATCATTTCTGACCGGAAGTAATCCGGACGAGATCCTTACGGTCGTGTCCCGTATCCGTACGCTGGCCCTTCTGTGCCGCCATCTCGGTTTTCTCACCTGAACCTGCTGTAGCGAACCGGTATTTATGCACGTCAAGCCATATTCGGATGTGCGCAAGTGTGATGCGGGTCACCTTGAACTTTACGAAACTTTTCGTTGCGGCGGTCGTTACGAACCGTTTAATCTCCCATCGAGCCATTCACAATGGGACCCGCAGTCGTGGGTGCCGGCACGCGTGAAAGCCCACTCGGCGGAACCCGGCTCGGTTCCGTTGCCTCCCTGCCCGTTGCGCCGAAATAACAACCGGTTACACATCGGCAACAAAGGGGCGACACACTGAGCTGGGCCTGAGAGGACCACTGTCCAGCCTCGATGGTCGAGGTTGACTGTTTGAACCTGATGAGGGGAAGTATGAGCGAGAACCGCACCAAAGGTCTGCGCCGCGGTGCCCGCGTCGCGGGCGTAGGCGCTGCCGCGGCTGTTGCCATGGGCCTGCTTTCGACCGGTGCCGCCAATGCCGATACCTTCGTGCCGTTGCCGGACGGCCAGAAGGTAGGGCCCGGCGTGACGATCACCCGGAACGGAGAGCGGGCCCTGATTTCGCCGTCGCTGGCCGCCAACGGCGCAGGCCGGGTGGTCTGGGTGTCGGGCAACGCCGTCGCCGATGTCGCCGAGACGCCGGAAGGCACCGTCGGCCCCAACAACGGTCCGACGGGCAACCCCGGAACCAACAACTCCTCGACGCATGGTTCGTCGCAGTTGAGCACCGGTTACATCGTCGGCTGCCAGGTCAGCATCGCCGACGACGCGATCTCCGCCGGTGTGTCGGGCAGCGTGAACCTCAGCGGCGCGAGCGCCGGTGGTTCGATCGGCGTCAACCTCGGTCCCGGCGAAGTGAAGTTCGTTCAGATCGACTACAAGGACATCCTCAAGGCCGGTGTCTACTCCGTCGAATACCAGGATGCCGAGATCCAGATTCAGGGCTGCGCGGGTTACGCGCAGGCGCGTTCGTACACGGTCGTCGAGATCATCGGCGATCACTACTCGAAGACCACCCTCTACGGGATGCCGTTCAGCATCGGCTGACGTCTGTCGAATCCAACGAACCATCTTCCCGCTGAAGCGGACTCAACCCTCGAGGGATATCAAACCATGATCAACCGTAAGAACCTGGCGCGGATGGCCGGCCTCGGCGCCGCTGCCACCATCGCCATGGGCCTGTTCTCCACCGGTGCGGCGAATGCCGACACCTTCGTTCCGCTGCCGGGTGGGGAGCTGACCAAGACGCTGTCCGATGGCACCGTTGTGACCATCCGTCTGGTCGGCGAATCGGCCAACATCAGCCCGTCCATGGGTGCGACGCCGTTGCACCGCAACGCATGGGTCTCGGGCAGCGCGCAGGTCGAGCTCTCCGGTGCGGCCGGGGGCAAGATCTTCCCGGGTTACACCGTGGGCTGCCA
This sequence comes from Nocardia sp. NPDC059691, assembly GCF_042733915.1. Lineage (NCBI taxonomy): Bacteria > Bacillati > Actinomycetota > Actinomycetes > Mycobacteriales > Nocardiaceae > Nocardia > Nocardia sp. NPDC059691. The sequence goes on from NZ_JBHWFB010000002.1 coordinate 622,806, forward strand.
GGTGAATATCGCCGGTGGCGGTGCGACCGGTGGTGTGGACGGCAATGTCGATTGGAGCGACGGCCAGAACGTCACCGGTGGCGTGGGTGCCAACTCCGGCGGCAACCTCTCGCTCGGCCCCGGCCAGGCGAAGTCGTTCTACGTCTTGGACCTGGAGCAGGCCGACGATTTCGGTAACGAGACGCACAAGACCCGTAATGCCTTCAAGGGCACGAGTGGTTCGGTGACGTGGGCTGATGAGACCATCGGTCTCAACGGCTGCGGGGGCTATGCCCAGGCGCGGGCCTTTGTCAGCGTCGAGGTCGAGACCGACAATGTCATCACGTGGGTGACGTTATGGGGACAGCCTTTCAGCCTCGGCTGAGTGAACGGCGGGTGAAAAACCCATAGCGACAGATGAAATGGACCCCTCGCAGCGCGGCGGGTCCATTTCGTCATGAATTCGAATGTGCCGCAAGGGCTGCGCGATCCTAGTCGGATCCGTTACTTCGCGAGACGAATTGCCTGAATTTCCGGAAAAGTCTGGTTGATACCGAATAGCATTGTTTCGTCCGAGATCGCTCGATGACGCGATGGGCCGGCGGAACGTCTGGTGGACAACACATTCCACTGCGTGCCGTCGGCTTTGGAGGGACACGTCCCGCCTCGACACCCTGGGGCGGGCGGATGCAACCTGATGAGGAAAAACATGAGCAAGTACCGCATCAACGGTCTGTCTCGAGGCGTCCGCGTCGCGGGCGCCGCCGCCGTGGCGGCCGTAGCTACCGGTCTGTTGTCGACCGGCGCTGCCAATGCCGATACCTTCGTGCCGTTGCCGGACGGTCACAAGGCAGGACCTGGCGTGAACATCGCTCGCACCGGTGAGCGCGCCCTGATCTCCCCATCCCTTGCCGCGAACGGTGCCGGCCGTGTCGTGTGGGTTTCGGGGAACGCTATCGCCGATGTAGCCGTCACCCCTGAAGGAACGATCGGGCCGAACAACGGTCCGACCGGGAATCCGGGAACGAATAATTCGTCCACTCACGGTGCCTCGCAGTTGAGCACCGGTTACGTCGTCGGCTGCCAGGTCAGCATCGCCGACGACGCGATCTCCGCCGGTGTGTCGGGCAGCGTGAACCTCAGCGGCGCGAGCGCCGGTGGTTCGATCGGCGTCAACCTCGGTCCCGGCGAAGTGAAGTTCGTTCAGATCGATTACAAGGACATCCTGAAGCCCGGTGTGTATGCGGTGGAGTACCAGGATGCCGAGATCCAGATCCAGGGCTGCGCGGGTTACGCGCAGGCGCGTTCGTACACGGTCGTCGAGATCATCGGCGATCACTACTCGAAGACCACCCTCTACGGGATGCCGTTCAGCATCGGCTGACGCGGGTCGGATCCATCAATCTCTTTTCGCTGAAGCGAACTCGAATCTTTAGGGGAATCACCGTCATGTTCGATCGTAAAATGTCGGCACGCGCGGCCGGGCTGTGCGCGTCCGCGGCCATCGCGGTAGGCCTGCTCTCGACGGGTGCGGCGAATGCCGACACCTTCGTTCCGCTGCCGGGTGGGGAGCTGACCAAGACGCTGTCCGATGGCACCGTTGTGACCATCCGTCTGGTCGGCGAGTCGGCCAACATCAGCCCGTCCATGGGCGCGACACCCTTGCACCGCAACGCATGGGTGTCCGGTAGCGCGCAAGTGGACCTGTCGGGTACGGCCGGGGGCAAGATCTTCCCGGGTTACACCGTGGGCTGCCAGGTGAATATCGCCGGTGGCGGTGCCACCGGTGGTGTGGATGGCAATCTGGACTGGAGCGACGGCCAGAATGTCACCGGTGGCGTGGGTGCCAACTCCGGCGGCAACTTGTCGTTGGGTCCGGGTCAGGCGAAGTCGTTCTATGTGCTCGATTTGGAGCAGGCCGACGATTTCGGTAACGAGACGCACAAGACCCGTAATGCCTTCAAGGGCACGAGTGGTTCGGTGACGTGGGCTGATGAGACCATCGGCTTGAACGGCTGCGGGGGCTATGCCCAGGCGCGGGCCTTTGTCAGCGTCGAGGTCGAGACCGACAATGTCATCACGTGGGTGACGTTGTGGGGACAGCCTTTCAGCCTCGGCTGAGCGCGGGATACTCATACGAACGGGCCCGTCGCCGACGGGCCCGTTTCGCATGCGGCACAGTGGAACTCAGAATTCGTGCCGCCCGCCCGAGCTGGTCTGGCCTTCGGCGAGCAGGTCGCGAATCTGGATCAGCACCTCGGAATCGGTGAGTGTGGTGTCGTCGGGCCGGAAGCGCTTCTTCAATCGCGCGGCGGGCAGCACCAGCACGAAGAACAGCACCGCGGCGATGATCAGGAAATTGATCACGGCCGTGATGATGGGACCGACCTGGACAAAGGTCGCCGGCTTGTCGGCCGCCAACCGGAAACCGAGGCCGATATCGCCGGGGCCGCCGATGACGGCGAGCAGCGGATTGATGATTCCGTTGCTGATCGCGGTGATGATCGCGACGAACGCCGTACCGATGACCACGGCGACCGCCAGGTCGATCACATTCCCGCGGAACAGAAAATCTCTGAACTCTTTGAGCATGGCCGGTGTCTCCTCTTTTCCGTGGAGCTGGGCAGTCCTGCTCGGCGGTACCCGCGCGCCGGTAGGCCCGATGCTAATGAGCCATCGGCGAATATTCGGCGAAGCATGATCGGCGGGTCAGTGGAAGACGACGGTGAGTGCGGTGCGCAGGGACGCGCCCGCGACGGCGGTGGCGTGCTCGGCGTCCATCGCGACCAAGACCACGCGTTCGGCGGCTCCCCTCCCCGCGCCGGCGCCTGAGACGAGCACTACGGCGGCATCGGTGGCGAGCGTGCGGGCGGGACGGGCGCCGGGCCCACCCGCGTCTTCGGCGCCGATCACGTCGACGCGATCGCCCGCGCGCAAGATGTCGGCGACCGCCGTATCGGCGAGGCGGACGGGCACGATCCGCGCCTCGCGGGAACCGGCCGCCGCCGCGGCCAAGCGCGGGCCGACGACGCGCAGGTCGGTGAATACCTCGCCTCGGCGCATGGCGCCGGTCAGCGTCGCGCCGACGAGCGCGCCGGGATCGGTGACCGCGCCCGCCGGTAGCGTGCCCGCCTCGCGCGGGACGGCGCGCAGATCATCTGCCTCGAGAAGTCGTCCTGGCGCGAGGTCCCGGCCCGCGACGAGCACCGTGGTGCGTTCGGCGCCGGGATCACCACGAAGGAAGAGGAACGCCGCGAGCGCGGCGAGAACGGCGGCCAGCAATCGTCGGGCGAGGACGGCGTCGGCCCAGGGCGGGCGCTGCCACCCGGAGACATTCCAGCCGCGGCCGAGATCGGCGAGTGCGCGAGTCATGGCCGGATCCTATGGCCGGACGTGCGCTCGCCCGGCCAGGATCAAGGTGGGCTGTGGATAGGTGACCGGCTGTGGAAAACCGCCGAATCAGCTGGCTACGGCCGTGCTGGTGGACGCGGTCGACCCGCTCGACGAGCCGGAGTCGGAAGAAGTGGAAGAGGAACTCGAGCTGCTGTCGGACTTGGCGGGCTCGCTGGCGGTGGAGGAGCCACCACGGCTGTCGGTGCGGTAGAAGCCGCTGCCCTTGAAGACGATGCCGACCGAGTTGAACAGCTTGCGCAGCTTCCCGGAGCACTCCGAGCACACGGTCAGCGCTTCGTCCGTGAACGACTGAACGATGTCGAAGCGGTTGTCACACTGGGTGCACGCATACGAGTAAGTAGGCACAGGATCCTCCGCGGTGTTCGTCGATCTGGCACTCTACAGCCGACAGTGCCAACACCGCCAATCGGTGTTTCATTCCCCAGGGTAATCGTCGCCCAGCCGGCGCAAGCCACCGCGCGGCGTGAGCGCCCAGCCCATGCGCAGGTCGTGCGGTTCCTCCGGCAATCGGTCGACCAGTTCGTCGTCCCGGACCACCGCGACCAGGCGCGCGTCCGGCCGTGCGGCGGGTAGCGTGCGGTCGTAGTAACCGGCGCCGCGGCCGAGCCGCACGCCGCGCAGGTCCACGGCGAGAGCGGGGACGAGGATCAGTTCGGCGCGGGTGACGGTCTCCGGCGGCAGCACGGCGCCGGTGGGTTCCAGCAATCCGTAGCGGGCGCGGCGCATGGCGCTCGCTCCGGTGTATTCGGCCCAGCTCAGCGGTCCCGGTGGCCCGGTGACCGGCAGCAGTACCCGCGCACCACCGGCCAGCAGCGCGTCCAGCATCGCGGTCGATCCCGGTTCGCCCGCCACCGGTACATACGCGCAGACCCACCCGCGAGCGCTGACCGCTTCGACCGCTGCGGCCAGGGCGAACGCTTCCTTTTCGCGTTCCGTGGCAGGTATCACAGCTCGGCGGGCGAGGAGTTCGGTGCGCCATGCATGTTTGTCGCGCTCGCCGGGCATCTTCACAGTGATCACCATAGGCTCACCCCGGGACCGGTCGGCGCGACGCCGATCCGGCGGCGTGATGGATGGATAGGGTATGCGTATGACAGCAAAGGCCGGACAGCCCGGTGACGCCGCAGTGGTGTCGTGCTTCCGCACGGCCGTGGTGCCCGCTGCCGGGCTCGGAACGCGGTTCCTGCCCGCAACCAAGACGGTGCCCAAGGAACTTCTTCCTGTGGTGGACACACCCGGCATCGAGTTGGTCGCCGCCGAGGCGGCGGGTTCAGGCGCGGAGCGGCTGGTGATCGTCACGTCTCCGGGCAAGGACGGCGTCGTCGCGCACTTCGTCGAGGACCTGGTGCTGGAGAGCACGCTGGAGGAGCGCGGCAAGTTCAAGCTGCTGGAGAAGGTGCGCAAAGCGCCGGGACTGCTCGATGTCACCTCGGTGGTGCAGGAGGAGCCGCTCGGGCTCGGGCACGCCGTGGCCCAGGCCGAGCGGGCCCTCGACGACGACGAGGACGTCATCGCCGTCCTGCTGCCCGACGACCTCGTGCTGCCCCGCGGCGTGCTGGATGTGATGTGCCGGGTGCGCCGCAAGCGCGGTGGAACGGTGCTGTGCGCCATCGACGTCCCCAAGGACGAGGTCAGCGCCTACGGTGTCTTCGACGTCGCGCCCGTGCCCGACGCGGTGAACCCGAATGTGCTGCGCGTCAAGGGCATGGTGGAGAAGCCCGCGCTCGCCGACGCGCCGTCGACGTTCGCCGCCGCGGGCCGGTACCTGCTCGATCGCGCGATCTTCGACGCGCTGCGCCGCATCGAGCCCGGCGCTGGCGGCGAACTGCAACTCACCGACGCCATCGCACTGTTGATCGCCGAGGGGCATCCGGTTCATGTGGTGGTGCACCGTGGGTCGCGCCACGATTTGGGCAACCCGGGCGGTTATCTTCGTGCTGCGGTCGATTTCGCACTGGAACGAGAGGAATACGGCCCCGCTCTGCGGGAGTGGCTGCAGCACCGCCTCGGTCCGGACTGGGATCCGCAGCTGACGACCGACGACTGACGGACCCGGCCGGGGGTTTCGCCGAGAGTGGACCGTCGGGTACGAATGATGGTCACCGCGGTGCGCGCGAATGCGCTTGCGCCGCGGCGGGATCGCGCGTGCGGGCGAGATCGGATGGAGTGCGGAGAGGATCAGGAAGGGCTGGATGCGCTCGGTTGAGGATCAGCAGATCAAGGTGACCGCCGCGGCGGTCGCGCCCCGGCCGGTCCGGGTCGCGATCTCCGAGGCCCAGGGCCTGCTGTGTGCCGAGGACGTCGTCACCGAACGGCCGTTGCCGGGCTTCGACCAGGCGGCCATCGACGGTTATGCCGTGCGCAGTGTGGACGTGGCCTCCGCGGGGGCCGACATTCGGGACGAAGAAGGCGAACTCGTCGACCTGACCCTTCCGGTGGTCGGCGAGGTGGTCGCCGGTTCACGTCAGCCGATCCGCTTGCAGCCTCGCCAGACCGTCCGGGTGGACACCGGCGCGCCGATGCCGACGCTCGCCGATGCCGTGCTCCCGCTGGATTTCACCGATGGCGGGCGGGCCAGGATCAAGGTGTACGAGCCGGTGCGCTCCGGCGACTATGTTCGGCGGATCGGTGACGACGTCCAGCCGGGCGATGTGGCGGTGCGTGCGGGAACCATCATCGGCGCCGCGCAGGTCGGGCTGCTCGCCGCGGTCGGTCAAGACAAAGTGCTGGTGCACCCGCGTCCGCGACTATCGGTGCTCTCCGTGGGCGGCGAGCTGATCGATATCGACCGAACCCCGGGCCCCGGCCAGGTCTACGACGTGAACTCCTACGCGCTGGCCGCGGCCGCGCGGGATGCGGGCGCGGACGTCAACCGTGTGGGCATCGTGAGTTCCGATCCGCGCAGGCTGCGCGACGTGGTCGAGGGGCAGCTGGTGCGCTCCGAGGTGGTCGTCATCGCGGGCGCGGTCGGCGGCTGGGCTTCCGAACAGGTCCGAGAGGCGCTGGAAGGCCTCGGCGAGCTCGAAATCACCCGCGTGGCCATGCATCCCGGCTCGGTGCAGGGCTTCGGGCGGCTCGGCCGCGACGAGGTGCCGACGTTCCTGCTGCCCTCCAACCCGGTGGGCGCGCTGGTGGTGTTCGAGGTGATGGTGCGGCCTTTGATCCGAATCGCGTTGGGGCGCAGGCATCCCATGCGCCGGATCATCAGCGCGCGAACCATCACGCCGATCAGTTCCATGGAGGGGCGCAAGGGGTACCTGCGCGCGCAGCTCATGCGGGACGAAGCCACCGGCGAATACCTCGTGCAGCCACTCGGCAACGGGAACTCGTCCTCGCACCTGCTCGCCACGCTCGCCGAAGCGAACAGCCTGATCGTGATAGACCCGGACGACACCGACATCCGCACCGGTGACGAAGTCCAGGTCGCCTTTCTCGCACAGCGCGGCTGAGACGTGGAAGCTATGAACGTTTTCCGGGCCACGCAGCATCCGGGTTGGCCCGCGCGACTCGGCCCGGTTCGGGTGGCGGCGGGGCAGGTGACCTTGCGTCCGGTGCGGCTGCGCGACGCGGCGGCCTGGAGCCGGATCCGGTTGCGGGACAGAGCGCATCTCGAGCCGTGGGAGCCCACCGGCCGCGGAGCGTGGGAGGCGCGCAACCACGCCTCCAACTGGCCGTCGCTGTGGTCGAGCCTGAAGGCGGAGGCCAGGCGCGGCGCGATGATCCCGTTGGTGATCGAAGTCGACGGCGCGTTCGGCGGGCAGCTGACCGTTGGCAATATCGTGCGCGGCGCACTGCGCTCGGCCTGGATCGGCTATTGGGTGGCCAAGGATCTCAGTGGGCAAGGCGTCGCGACGGCGGCGCTGGCGCTCGGTCTCGACCACTGCTTCGGGCCGGTCGGCCTGCATCGGGTGGAGGCGACCGTTCGACCCGAGAATCTGGCCAGCCAGGCGGTGTTGCGCAATGTCGGTTTCCGGGAAGAGGGGCTGCTGCGGCGCTACCTCGACGTGGACGGCGCCTGGCGGGATCACCTGCTGGTCGGCATGACCGTCGAGGAACTCGCCGGAACGGTCCTGGACCGGCTGGTGCGAGAGGGGCGCGTCACCCTGCTGTAGAACCGGCCACCGGATCGCGGTGACATTGGTGGGAATGTGACAGGTGTGGCGGATGTGCACGGCGCGCCTGCCGGAACTTGGTGCTACCCGGAATTAGCCTACGGACGTCGATGGTGCGTCTTGTGCCATCGGCAGTGAGCCTGCGAGGGGATCGGCGTCCGCGCCGTCGCGTCGGACGGGGGCCGGCCGAGCGCGGGGCGTGTGACGCGCCGCTGGCGGGCCGAGCCGGAGGAAATCCAGGCGGGACGGAGGTGTTGACGCGATGCCGAATTCGATCCTGTGGATCGGTCTGGTCGTGCTCTGGGTCTTCGTCCTGTTCCCGATCCTCGCCGACCGTCACCCCAGAATCCGCCGGACCACCGACGCCGCGCTGGCAACCAGGGTCCTGCACCGCGGCGGCGGCAAACGACGTCTCAAGAAAGGCCCGGCCGCCGGGCACGAAACCGATCCGAACTGGCGACCCCGTGGGCGACACGATGGACGCCGCGTACCGAGAGAGTATCCCCACAGCGATGATGCGGAGGACCGGATGACGACACCGGCCGACGAGCCCGTCACCGAGACCGACGAGGAGAACACACCCGCGGCCGACGACGCCGTGGCATCCGACATCGCTGCCGCCGAAACGGACGACATCGAGATCGACGACTTCGCCTCCGCCACACCGGAGGAGGGCGAAGCGGAGGACCGCGAGACGCGTTACGACGAGCCGGACGACGACGAAGCCGCCGAAGTCGCTGCGAAGATCGACGCGGGGACCGATGATGACCGCGTGGGCGCACACCACCCCGAGCCGGTCGCGGCCAGAATCCCGCCTGCGCGCTCCACCGCGCCCGCCATCGTGGACTACGACGAGTACGACGACTACGACGACGCGGGCCCGGACGAGCCGGATTTCGTCCCCAGCCGCCGTGGTCGTGGCGGCTACGATCCCGAGGCCGACGCCATCGCCCGCGCGGCCCGCTACACCTTCCGGCAGCGCGCCGTGCTCGGCCTGCTGCTCACCGCCATCCTCTTCGGCGCCCTCGCGTTCGTGTTCACGCCCATGCTGTGGTGGGGTTGCGGACTCGCCCTCACGGTGTTGGCGACCTATCTGGCCTACCTTCGCAAGCAGGTGCGGATGGAGGAGGAGATCCGCCGTAACCGGGCGGCCCGCCTCAACCGCGGCCACCAAGACGAAGCCGATCCACGCGCGCGCCGGGGCCGCGCCGGGCGCGGCACCATGGACCGCGACACCGCCCGCGCGATCCGTCGCCGCTCCACCCTTATCGAGCCCGACGACGAAGACCCCATGTTCGCCCACCTCGACCCCTTCGACCCGGCCACCGCCCGCGCCCTGCGCACCCGCACCAGCGGCGACATCCGCCGCGCGGCGGGCGCGTAGTGCATCGCATTTCCGCAGGTCAGGATACCGATTCGGAGTCTAGGGGGCTGGCCTGATACAGTGTCACAGCGCGGTTCCCCGGAACCGCACGGGGCTATAGCGCAGTTGGTAGCGCGTCTCGTTCGCATCGAGAAGGTCAGGGGTTCGATTCCCCTTAGCTCCACTGAATGGCGAAGCCGCAGGTCATTGGCCTGTGGCTTCGCTGTTTTTCGGCATTGTGCGAACGCCCTGCGGCGGTTCAGTCATCGGCCGTCCTCCACACGGATCAGTGGTGGATCACAGCACCGAGCCGCGGCAGGACGAGTCGTTTCCAACTGCGCTCCATGGAATTCAGGTCGCTGGCCTGGCGGCGGGTATCACTGCGGGCCATCGAGACGGTCGCTCAGTCGCTTCCGACGCGCGTGGGAGATTGCGAGATTCTCAGTACTCGTTCAACGGAGCAGAGGGGGGAAAGGTGACCGGTAGAGCCGCCAAGGACCGGTGGAAGGGGCCAGGCCGCCAGGTCGGTGCGTCGGCCGGTATGGCCAGCTGGATCTCGGGCAGCGCATCGAGAAGCTGATCGATGGCGTTTTGAGCGAGCAGGTAGGCCACCGACTGCGCGGGGCAGGCATGTGGGCCGATGCCCCACGCCAGATGCGAGCGATTGCCTGTGTGAGTCTCGGTCCGGATCTTGGGGTCGTTGTTGCAGCCGGCCATGCTGATGAGGATCGGCTGGTGCGCGGGCAGCCAGACGTCGTCGATGAGGATCGGCTGACGGGGGTAGGTGGTGAGGAGGTTCGCCAGCGGCGGGTTCTTGAACAAGACTTCGTCCAAGGCGTCTCGGGTGGACAGGTTCCCCCCGACGACACTTCCGCCGAAGCGTTCGTCGGCAAGGATCAGCAGCAGGGTGTTGCCGATCAGGTTCTGTTGCAGTTCGATCCCGGCGCCGTAGACGCTGTTCAGTTGGTGGATCATCTCCAGTTCATCGAGTTCGGCCGGATGCCGCAGTAGTAGCGAGGTGATGTCGTTGCCAGGATGGGTCCGTTTGAGGGCCAGCAGTTCCAGCAGCGCCTCGATGATCATCTTGTTGCCGTCCTCGGCATCGATCCCCTCGAACATCGCGGCCATGCCTGCGGCGACCCGCTGTCCGATTTCCGGCGGGCAGCCCAGCAGAGCATCGGTGACCGCGAATGCGAGCGGCAACGCGTACTGACTGATCAGATCGGCTGTACCGGCCTGGCAAAAGGTGTTGATCAGCGGGATGGCGATCTTCTCCACCGTGGCATCGAGAGCGTACAGATCCACCGCGTTGATACTCGTGGTGATTGCCTGCCGGTAGCGCTGTAGGGCCGCTCCGTCGCTTCGACTCCCGGTGGGGCGCCACTCCATAAGCGGCAGGACGGGGCAGTCGGCCGGGATGTTCTGCTGCCAGGTGCGCGGATCGACAGGGAAGTGCTCGGGATCGTTGAGGATCCGCAGCGCGGTGTCATACCCGACCACCAACGTGGCCGGCACGCCCGGCGCCAGCTCAACCGGAGCCAAAGAGCCGTATTGTGCTCGCATTTCGTCGTAAACACGGTGCGGATCCGCGGCGAATTCCGACGAGTACAGCGACACCCTCGGACCTTCGGTAGCCATCGGCGAGCCGTGGACGACTGGACAGGCCGGGGTTTCCAGTCGGGACCGTGGCGTACTCAAGAATGGTGCTCCAGATGTTCGTGTGTGCTGTTTTGGGGACGCGGTCTTCGGCGCATCCCTGTTTTCGGTCGCCGAACCATTGCTGCAACTTCGAGAAGCGTACTTTCCAAGGGGATTTCGTGCCACTCGTTCCGCGCCGCATCGGCAGCAGCCGATGCGAGGTATCGTGCGTCGAATGCGGTTGGTGAAGGTCTGATGGGTCGATGGCGTGCTTTCTTGCCGCCTACGACCTGGCCCGCGGCGCGCCCCTGGCACACGACCGCTCACATTCGCCGAGTACCTACCGGTGTGATTCGAATAGCCGGCCCTGCGACCGTCAGCAGGTTCGGGTTGTGCAGCATTAGGTCCACCAAAGGCGAGTGCTCGGGTAGAGCACTCGCCTTTCTGTTTCTGTGTGGCGTCTGGCCGGGCTCGTGTCCACCACCGAGCGGCAGCGGTGTTGTGCCGATCCCGGCGATGCTGCGCGAACCAGCAGGACCTACGCGGCGATGGTGGTGACGCGGAGGTGCGCCGCGATATCGGTGGGGGAGCCGGTGTAGTGGAGGGTGCGTAGGCCGAGGCTTGCGGCGGCTTGGCAGTTGTCGGCGCGGTCGTCGACGAACAGGACGCGACTGGGGTCGTGAACTCCGGTCGCGGCGAGGGCGTTTCGGTAGGTGTCGGGGTGCGGTTTGTTCATGCCGAGGCGGGCCGAGTAGAGGGCGTCGGTCATCAGGGTGCGCCAGTCGGAGGCGTCGAGGGCATCGCCGACCGGGTGGGGTGCGTTGGAGAGCAGCACCATCGGGAGATCTGCCCGACGGGCATGGTGGAGGAGGGCTACGACGCGGTCGTCGGTCCGGGTCCACAGCGCGGTGTCGACGGCGCGCAACTGGGTGAGCAGTTCCGGGTCCGGGCGATGGCCGAGCACGGTGGTCCAGAAGTCCGCGTCGTCGAAGTCGCCGGAATCGTAGGGTTCGCGGGCGCTCCAGAAGACATTTTGGAAGAGCTCGAGCTGGTCTGCGTGCCATCCGGCGAGTTCGGCGAGCTCGCTCCACATGGGAACAGTGGGCTGCAAGCCGATGACGCCGTTGTAGTCGAAGATGACCGCGTCGAGTTCCACGGACTGGTGCGGTAGTGCAGTAATCACCGGTGCTCCAAGGCTTGATGGGACGGACGGCCACGCCTGCGAGGACAAGGTGGCAGGCATGAGGGGATGCCGTGGGTATGACGATTCCCGCCTCCTTCCATGACGGAAGAGGCGTGCGAACTGTGGATCGAAGGAAGGTTCCGCGAGTCAAAGGCTGGAGGTGGTGCGCGACGCTGCGCGAACAAGCCGAAACCTACCAAGGGGTACGTCGGGGTACCACTCGAGACGGGCCTTGGTGATCCGCTCCACAAAGTGCCGTCCGCAGGTCTCACCGGCGTCGGAATCGAGATCACTCACCGAGGTCGGCCGACAGTCTGCGCACGAATAACGTTCGGCGCTTGTCGTTCTCGGAGATGCGCAGTGCGTCGGGAGCCGCCGTCCGGCCCATGGGCGGCAGGTCGAAACGCGATCGAACCGGGGCGGCTCGCTGACCGTCGGTCGAACGATGGATACCGGAACAACGTTGTGAGCTGCGACGATTCGTGCCGGAGTCGCCCCGGAGCGGGTGCCGTGTCGATTCGGGATGGAGGTGCTCGGGATGGCCGACGGGCAGGGGGCTGGGGACCTGGTTCCGGCAGGGCGGCGGGCGGCGGCTTGGGGGGTGGATTTCGGTCTCGTGCTGGGGTTGGCGGTGTTGTTGGGAGCGGTGACGCACTATCGGATCGCCGATTACCTTTCGGGCTGGGCGGATCTCGCTGGGACCGGCGTGTGGGATGTGATTCAGTCGAATGGGAACTGGGGTGGGGCAGGCAAGACGTTCGGTATGGAAGTCGTGCATACGGTGCTTGTCTTCATCATCGAAGCATTCGGCGCGTTGATCGCGGCAACGTTCGCTTATCAGTTCGCTGGATTGGCGTGGCAAGGACGGACTTTGGGCAAAGCCCTGCTCGATCTCCGAGTGGGGTCGGTGCGCGGCGGCGAGGACCGACTGGGGCGGGGGCAGGCGGCGCGGCGCGCTTTCGTGGGCACGATGACCGACGTCGGGCTGTACTCGTGCGCGTGCATCGCGCTATTGGCGGGCCGGTTCCTTCTGTCCTTCGTGCTGTGGCTGATCGCGATCGTGGTCTTGGTGATCAACGCGGTGTGCGTCTTCGGTTCGAGTCGCCGCTCCCTGGTCGATCGCGTCGCGGGAACCGTTGTCGTGCAGGCCGGAGTGTTGCGGAAGTCGTTGGAAACGGCCAGGGACCACGTGGTTGTGCAGCGCGGAATTCAGGGCGCGCAGGATGGGATCGAGCACATCCAAACGGCGACACGGCAGATAGCACAGCTTGCCACCCCCGAGCAGATGCGGCAGCTGCGCGATTCCGAACGGGCCGCGCAACTGCGCGAACTCGGGCAAGACGTCGGGCGTCGGACCGCGGAGTCGGCTCGGCGGGCGATCGCATCGGAACGTGGTCAGCAGGCGCAGCGTGTGGCCAAGCGGGCTGGTGCGGGGCTGCGGGGAGCATACGAGCGGCGTCGTGGCACTGGGAACCGTGAGGGATGACGATGGACTACTTGTCCGAGGACGATTACTCCGCCACGATCGGCGCCGACCGCCTCACCGTTATGTTGCGCAAGGCGGAAGGGGCCGCGAAAAGCTTGCGGGCGAGCCACTGCGCGCCGGAGATCTGGAAGCTGCGCGCGTGGAATCCGGTCAACCTGTCGGCCGTGTTCACCGGATGGAAGCTGCGGACCTATCGTGGCAACGATTGGGAGGACGGTGGCGGGCGGTATCGCCACATCGTCAGCGAGTTGATCGTCAGTTTGCTCGACGAATCCGGTGCGGTCTACCGGGGTGTATTGGAGCAGCGCAAATACACCGCGGATCTACCTGCCGCTTCCGCACGCAGCTGGGAATTCACGGTGTGGAACGAAGGCATGCTGACCTCGTGCAACAGAGTCGAGTCCGTCGATCAGGTGGTGGCGATGGAACGGGGTCATCGCGGGTATGACCCGGTCGCGCCCGGCGGCTTCTGCGACTCGATCAGCGCCGACTTGGACCAGTTGGTGACCCGCCGCCCGCCGCGCGAACGACCTTCCGCCGTGAGTCGGCCGAGGGAAGCGCCCAAGAAGGCGCGCTCATGGTCGAGGTGGTTCTGATACCGGGCAGCCCGCTCGCGTAGGCGAAGGCGCCGAGGAATCCCGCGCCTGCCTGCCCTCTCAGGCGGTGGCGGTTCGCAGTGCGAACCATCCCGTGCCGGGGTCGGCGTAACCGTGGTACATCAGGCGCACTCGCTGATCGACTTCGAAGAGGCGATAGACCGCGAGCATGGCGCGGGCGGTCGCTTCCTGCTGGAAGTCGTCGATGCGGCGGTAACCGATCGGGTGCTCGGGCAGCAGCGCCAGGCGGGCGAGTTCGGTGGGATCGGTGACTTCCAGGCCCATCGGTGCGGCGTCGGTGATGTGGTGGTCGTGCAGGATGTCGTGGATCCGGTGCGGGTCGGGGCGGCCGGAGCGGAATCGGTGGACTTCGGCGCGCAGCGCTGGACCGGCGGGCTCGTTCTCGACCACGTCGATCAGCTCGGGATCGACGCTCGGTGTTCCGGTGTCCTCGGCGATCGGGGTTTGCTCGAGCAGGTGCAGCATGTTGCCGCCGGGAATCAGTGGCTCCGGGGCGAGGAACAGGGTGACCGTCGGGCAGACGCAGCCCTGGCCGAGCAGACAGACGCGCATGTGGAACGAATCGGGCATGCGGCCCTCCTCCATCGGGACGGGCCGTGGGTAGGCGGCCCTTGCTGGATCGGGACTTCGTGTTGTGCCGATCGCGGAATCGCCTTGGCGCTTCGACGGTCGACCGTGCCGCAGCTTCCCAGTCTAGGAGCCGAGCACTGCCCGCGCATCGGCATCTTCCGCCTCGGTTCGCGGAAACATGGAGGCAGGAAAAGCAGGCGGGATGATGATCAGCCGGGCAGCTGGCAGAGTCCGAGGGTCTTGCTGCGCAGGGCTCCGAGGCTGATCTTGTCGCCGCCCGCGCCGGTGGCGCGAAGGGATTCGATGTCGGCGAATCCCGCATGGGAGGCGTTGTCGTTCAAGGCGTAGACGGTGCCGTCCGGGGCGATGAACACGGCGATATCGCCGGGGCGGCATTCCAGGGTGCCGTGGTCGACGGTGAGCGGCCACAGATAACCCATGTTCTCGCTGCCTATCGCTTGGCTGCTGGAGGTAGGTGGCGGAAGGGGTGACGGCGTGGGGTGCGCGGGATGCTTCGGGCCTGATCCGCCGCCGCATGCCGAGGTCGCCAACGCACCGGCGATGGCGCAGGCGACCAGTATTCGCGCGCGATACCTTGCCCCTGTATCGAGAGCAGCGGTTTCCTTTGCCACGGTCATCTGTATTCCCCCCCTTTTACAGCGCGCCTTCCCCAGGCGCTCTACAAGCAGCCTACTGGCCGAATCCGCCTCGGCCCAGCGATATCGGATGCGGCGGTGGAGGGGGCGCAATTGCGGCTCAGCTGATCCGTATCTCGACCGGCGGAGCCGCTACGTGCGGATAGTCGGTGGTCACGTCGACCCGAACTCGACCCGGGCCGGTGGGCAAGGCGGCGAAGACGGTCGCGGCCGGCTGATTCCGAGCGGTCTTGTCGCTGACGGGCACGGCCACCGTGCCTGCCGCGCCGGTGTCGAGGTTGCGCCAATTGGCGAACGCCGTGAAGGTGCACGGCATGCCCATCGGCGTGTCGCTGACGAAGCTGATGCCGAAACGGGCCGCCCCGGGCATTCCGGCGGGCGAGGAGACGCCTGCTCTGCCTTCGCCGTAGCAGGTGTCGCCGAAGGTGCGGATGACTCCGATGTTCACGAATGCGGGTTCGTCCGCGGTCGCCGGACCCGCCGACGCCGCGAACCCGCCGACGCACAGCGCCGCGATCAGGGCGCTTCGCCCGACCAACTGCCTGTTTCGCACTGCCGATCACGCTCCTTCTTCATCGAATCGAGCACTCTCGGACGGTCATTGTGCCCCGTTCGTCGCCGTTCGCGGTTCGATCGCGCGGCACGTCGTCGCGTGTCGACCCGGCACGCGAGCGGCGCACCCACGCATAGCATCGGAGTGTGGAGCGAGGATCGTTGCTGAAGGCTCGGGCCGGCGGGAAACTGCACGGCGGCAATCACGGGATCGCGCCGGAAGAGGTGGTGGCCGCGCAGCGGGCCCGCATGCTGGTGGCGATGATCGAGGCGGCCGCGGACAAGGGCTACGCGGCGGCGACGGTGGCGGACGTGCTGAAGCGGGCCGAGGTGTCCAGGATGACCTTCTACCAGCACTTCGCGAACAAGGAGGCGTGCTTCCTCGCCGCCTACGACATGGCCGTGGAGATCGTGATGACCAGGATCACGGGCGCGCTCGCCGCTGACGGCACGCCGCTCGAGCGGATCGATCGGGCACTCGACGCCTACTTCTCCACCCTCGCGCAAGAACCACAGGTGGCGAAGGTCTTCCTGGTGGAGGTGTACGCGGCGGGAAGGCCGGTGCTGGAGCGGCGGCTGGCGACCCAGGCAGCTTTGGTGGACGGTTTCGCCGAGGCGCTCGGCGCGACGCGCCCGCATCAGCAGCTGGCGGGCGAGGCGGTGATCGGCGCGGTCGTCTCGCTGGCGACCAACCGCGTCGTCGCAGGGGACTTCGCCGCGCTGGCCGGGTTGCGCGAGCCGCTGATGTCGTCGCTGATCAGGAATCTGGTGTGAGGCCGGACAGTCGTCCGGCGACCGCGGGCAGCCGATCCAGCATCGCCACGGTGAAATCGGCCAGCAGCGTGATCAGCCCGTCGCGGTCGACGTCGAGCCCCCCGTCCAGCCAGACGAGAACCAGTTCCGCCGCGCCGCCGGTGATCAGCTGGGAAGTCGCGGCGATCGCGGTGTCCTGCCCTTCGGGCAGCTCGAGCACCAGGCGGGTCTGCTCGATGATGACGTCGGCGACCTGGCGCATGCCCGCGAACCGGCTGCGCATGAGCGCCTCGTCGCCGTAGGTCTGGGCGAACGCCACTTTCGCGCGTCGCGGATCGTCGGTGAGTTCGACGATGAGGGCCGCCACTCCGGCGCGGATCCGGTCGGCGGGCGTGCCCGTGGTCTCGGCGATGGCGGCCTTCGCCCGGTCCAGCGCCGCCTGCTGGATCTCCACCAGCACCCCGGAGGACAGCGCATCGCGGTCGGGGAACGCCTCGTAGAAGAAGCGCGGGCCGACCTTGGCCTGTTCGCACACCCCGCGCACGGTCAACGCCGACAGTCCCTGTGTGCCGATGATGTCGAGGGCGGCGTCGAGCAACCGCCTGCGCCGGTCCTCGCGGCGCTCGGCCGTGGAGGCTCCGCGGTAGGTGCCGCTGACGGTACGGGTCACCACGCCAGCTTGGCACAGCCAAAATTGGGAAACAACCGTTTACGGAAACGATGGTTTCCTCTATCGTCGGACTATCGCAGTGTCGCGAAGGGAAGACGGTCATGAGTCTGCTTGTGCCCCAGTCGTTCGACGAGATCTCCGGCACGATCCGCCAGGCGCGGACCACCTGGGCGTGGCACGCGCAGCGCGCGGCCGCGCGCGCGGTCGCGCATTACCCGGCGCAGGTGCGGCCGCTGGCCGATCCGCCGCCGGGCAGCGGACTGAAACCG
Source organism: Nocardia sp. NPDC059691 (assembly GCF_042733915.1). Taxonomy (NCBI): domain Bacteria; kingdom Bacillati; phylum Actinomycetota; class Actinomycetes; order Mycobacteriales; family Nocardiaceae; genus Nocardia; species Nocardia sp. NPDC059691. The sequence continues at coordinate 640,068 of NZ_JBHWFB010000002.1, forward strand.
GTGCTCGGTGACTTCGGGCTCCCCGGAATCGGATACACCTTGCACGCGTTGGCCGACCCGATCCAATTCGCGCGGAAGCGTTTCGACCGCTTCGGCCCGGTGCAGTGGTTCGGCATGCTCGGTCGGCGCATGGTCACCTTCGGCAGTCCGGAGGGCTACGAGGCGGTGATGCTGGACCGCGACAAGGTGTTGTCGGCGCAGCGCGGCTGGGAGTGGCTGATCGGCCCGTTCTTCCGCGGAGGTCTGCTACTGCGCGATTTCGACGACCACCTCTTCCATCGGCGCGTGATGCAGCAGGCCTTCACGCGGCCGCGGTTGATCGGATACCTCGACCTGACCACGCCTCGGATCACCCGCGGCATCGCGCAGTGGGAGCCCGCCGACGATTTCCCGGTCTACCGGTCGATCAAGAAACTGCTGCTCCAGCAGGCCACCGAAGTCTTCGCGGGCGCCGAATCCGGCGCGGGCTCGGCACGATTGGAGCGCGCCTTCGAGGACGCGGTGCGCGGCGGGGCCGCCTTGATCCGGGCGAACGTGCCGGGCGGTGTGTGGGCCCGCGGCGTGCGCGGCCGCCGGGTGCTCGAGGAGCACTTCCGCCGCGAGTTGCCCGCGAAGCGCGCGGGCGGCGGCAGCGATCTGTTCAGCGTGCTGTGCCGGGCCCGCACCGCCGACGGCGATACCTTCACCGACGCCGAGGTGATCGAGCACATGATCTTCGTGATGATGGCGGCCCACGACACCAGCACCATCGCCGCGTCCATGCTGGTCTACGAACTCGGCAGGCACCCCGAATGGCAGGAGCGGCTGCGCGCCGAATCCGTCGCGCTGGGCAAACCGGCGCTGGACTACGACGATCTCGACCGCCTGCCCTCGCTCGATCTCGCGTTCAAGGAAGCGCTGCGGGTCTACTCGCCGGTGGCCCAGCAGGTCCGCGAGACCATCGCCGACGCCGACATCCTCGGCTACTACCTGCCGAAGGGGACGTTCATCCTCTGTGGCACGTACGGGCTGATGCGCAACGAGGAGTACTGGCACGATCCCGATACCTTCGACCCGGAACGTTTCGCCGAGCACCGTCGTGAGGACAGATCGCACCGCTTCGCCTGGGCGCCTTTCGGTGGCGGGGCGCACAAGTGCATCGGCCTCTACTTCGGCGGCATGACCGTGAAAGCCGTAGTGCATCAAATGCTGTTGCGGTATCGCTGGAGCGTGCCGGACGGCTACCAGCTGCCACTGGTCGCCGGAACCGGACCGGTGCCCGCCGATGGTCTGCCCATCCGGCTGGAGCGGATCGTCCGATGAGGATCATCGCCGACCGAATCGTCTGCGCGGGGCACGGCATGTGCGAAGCGCTGGCGCCGGATCTGTTCCGGGTCGGCGCGGACGGGATCGTCGTGCCGCCCGACACCGTCACGAGCGATCGGGAGCTGCTCGAGCTCGTCGTCGACAGCTGCCCGGTCGCGGCGCTGCGGCTGAGCTGAGGTCTCCCGGCTCGTTTCGCGTCCTCGGCGCTGGGTACCGCGAACTGCGATATTCGAGCCCATCGACGCGAGAGGACCACATCTCATGGCCACCTGCGATACGTGCGGAAACGAGTACGACAAGACGTTCACCATCACCCGCGACGGCCAGTCCGCCACCTTCGACAGCTTCGAATGCGCGATCACCGCCATGGCCCCGACCTGCACGCACTGTTCCTGCCGGATCGTCGGGCACGGTGTGGAGGCGCGTGGAGACTACTTCTGCTGCGCGCATTGCGCCCACGAAGCGGGTCATCCGGCCCTGGTCGATCACGTCTGAACCCCGCTGCCCAGCGGCGATGGGCGACCGATCACCCGCGCGGCGCGTGGCTTCGCCGCACCTCGAGCCCCGCGACCCGCGCCGCTTCGGCCAGCACCGCTTCGAGCATCGCCGGAGTGAGTCGTCCGGTGAAGGTGTTCTGCTGGCTGACGTGGTAGCAGCCGAACAAGTGCAGCGGACCGCGGCCCGCCTCGGCGGCGGCCAGTTCGACGTGCGTGCCGTGGCCGAATTTCGGTCGCGGTCGCGGCACGGTCCAGCCCGCTTCGGCCAGCACCGGAAGCAGTGCCTGCCAGCCGAACGCGCCGAGCGCAACCACCGAGCGGACGGTGGGCGTCAGCAGCCGCAGTTCGGTCGCCAGCCAGTGTCCGCAGCGATCTCGCTCCTCCGGCGTCGGCTTGTTGTCCGGCGGCGCGCAGTGCACGGGAGCGGTGACCCGCACGCCGTGCAGCCGCAGGCCGTCGTCGACGCTGATCGCGGTCGGCTGGTTGGCCAGACCGACCGCGTGCAGCGCCGCGAAGAGCACGTCGCCGCTGCGGTCGCCGGTGAACATGCGGCCGGTCCGGTTGCCGCCGTGCGCCGCGGGCGCGAGTCCGACGAGCAGCATCCGCGCGTCCGCCGGACCGAAGCCGGGCACGGGACGGCCCCAATACGTCTGGTCGCGGAAGGCGGCGCGTTTCTGTCGCGCGACGAGCTCGCGCCAGGCGACCAGACGCGGGCAGGCGAAGCAGTCGGCGACCGCAGCGTCGAGTTCGGCGATGGTCCGGCACACGTCAGCACCGGCCGTACGAGGCGGTGGCGTAGTCCCATACCGTGCGGCGCCCGAGGGCGTAGCAGTGTCGGTCGGAGATCGGTGTCTCGTGCATCAGAACTCCCTTCGGTGGTGCAAGGGGAGGGACGAACCGGGCGATCGTGCCCACGGTGCGCCGACGCGACCGGCCGGTGCCGTCGATCGTTGATCGGTCCCGTCCGGACGGTACCGCTTCGGACATCTGTCCAGTTCAGCGGGGTGATCGAGCGGCCGCCGGGCGCGATATGTGATCGGTACCACCCGGTCGGGGTTGGTAGCATGGCGGTTCCGACCGACCGGATGCGGTGGTTCACCTCCGGCTTCTTTCGAAAGAGTCTTTCCATGCAGTTTGAGATCGTCGAGCGGGACGAGACGTGGGTTGCCGGGCTGCCGGTACGCAGCCCCAAACGTGCGCTCGGGGAACTGCGTGACCGGGATCTGGAGGCCGCCTGGGCGGCGGTGTTGCACCAGGAACTCGGCGGCCCGTTGGCCAGCGCCTACACCGACTACACCGGTGAGCTGGGCACGTACAACACCCAGATCGTCGGCTATCAGTGCGCGTCCTTCGCCGACGTCACCCGCGGTCACCTGGTCGCCCGGCTGCCGCGCGGCGCCTACGCACGGTTCTCCTCGGTCGGTAACTTCCCGCAGGTGATGACCGACCTGTGGACGCAGATCGCCTACGCCGAGGAACACAACCAGATCAAGCGGACCTACACCGGCGATTTCGAGTGCTACCCGCACGCCTACAAGATCGATCTGTACCTGGCGGTCGACGCGCGATGAGTTATGCGATCGTGGTGCGTGCCGAGGCGGTCTACGGCGGGCTGGTCGTCCCGCGCGTGCGCCCGAGCTTCAAGGTCAGCAACAGCGACCTCATCGAGTTCCTCAAGGACCGCCTGCGGGACCGGGACGGCGTGGACCGTCCGATGTACACGGTGTACGTGCCGGATCCGGCCGGAAACTACAACGCTGTGGTCTGTTTCGAGTACCCCGCGCCGGACGCGGTGCCGGTGGGTGACGTCTTGGTGCGTGTCCCGAAAGGCGTCTATGCCCGGTTCGCGCCGAACGGCGACTATCACGATCCGGTAGAGGACGTCTGGGCGCAGGTCGACGACGCGACGGCGTCCGCCGAGATCACCCGGGCCTACCGTGAAGAGATCGAGATCTGGCACGCCCCGGAATCGGTCGAGTTGTTCATTTCTATCCTCGTTTAAATTGCTAATCGGTAACTGACCTCGAACCGACTGGTCTCCATGTTATTTCCGATTTCGAATACGCCGGTTCTGACCTGCGGAAATATGGCGTGTACCACAGAGTTTTCGGAAGATTAACCGGACGGCTGGTCAATTCCTGTCCGATGACGGATACTGCCCTGGGCAACTTCGTCTCGGCTCGGGGCCGCGGAGGGCTGCATCGGGCTGGACTATCGCGCATGGCAGCGCGGCGATGGAGTAGGAACAACATGACTGTGGATCTGATTGCAGTCGTGCCGAGGAACTCCCGTGGGCGGGGAGTACGACGGTATTACGACGCGCAATCCGAGTGTGCGTTCTTTGTCTCCGAACCGGGCGTGCAGCCGGAACTCTGGGACCGGTATCTGCACGGGGCGTATGCCGTTTACCGGCATTTCGGAGTCGAACACGCGCTCGAATACGAAACGGTCGCCGACGGTGCGTCCTCGGCGCTGTTCTTCGCCGCGCTCGACGCCGACGGCGACATGGTCGCCGGGGTGCGGATGCAAGGTCCGTACACCGACGCGCGGCAGGCGCACGCGCTGGTCGAATGGGCCGGTCAGCCGGGCGCGGACGACTTGCGGCAGATGATCGCCGACCGGATACCGCAGGGCGTGATCGAGGCCAAAGGCGCGTGGGTCGCTCGCGATGCCGCCAACCGGGGCGAACTCGGCGCGGCGATCTCGCGCACCGTGCTGCACGGCGCGCGCCTGCTCGGCGCCCGCTACGGCTTCGCGACGGTGGCCTCCTTCACCGTGGCCCGCCACGAGGCGTGCGGTGCGGTTGCGGCCGAGCGCATTCCCGCGGTGCCGTATCCGGACGAGCGCTACCGAACCGTTCCGCTGTGGTGGGATACCCGGAGCTATGCCGCCTCGGCTGAGGAAGCGCAGCGATCCCTGACCCAGCGCGAACAGGACGCGCTCGGCCTGTCGACCGCGCGTACGCCCGATGTGCGATGCGGGATCGGGCGGCCGACGGAGGGCCGGCGCGGACATGGGCGATGACCGGAGCCGAGCGGCGGACCACCGGCCGCTGATCATCGACCCCGCCGATCCGGAGGACGCGCGGATACTCGCCGCCCTGCGCGCCGACCCGTGCATCGAAATCCTCGATCTGCGTGCGTCGTTGCGCGCCGAATACGGCAGAATGGTTGCCGCGCCCGATATTCCGGAGGGGCCCGAAGCGGATCGCTGGATCTACTATCCGTGGCGCGCCGCGGTGGTCGGATTGCCGGGGCCGCGTACTTTCCGGATGATCCGGCTGGATCGTAATCGGAACAAACTGACCAGAGCCGAACAGGACCTTCTGGCCGAACGCACGATCGGGATCGTGGGACAAAGCGCCGGGCACGCGATCGCGCATCTGCTCGCCATGGAGGGCGTTTGCGGCGGATTGCGCTTGGCGGACCTGGACGATATCGAGTTGTCGAATCTCAACCGGGTCGCAGGGACGCTGTTCGACATCGGCGTCAACAAAGCGGTGGTAACCGCACGCCGTATCGCCGAGTTGGACCCTTATCTCCCGGTGCAGATCTTCGCGACCGGGGTCGACGAGAATTCGGTGGACGAATTCCTGGACGGACTCGCGATCGTGGTCGAGGAATGCGATTCGCTCGATATGAAACTCGTGATTCGCGAGGCGGCGGCCCGGCATCGCATTCCCGTACTGATGGAAACCAGTGACCGTGGTTTGCTGGACGTCGAGCGTTTCGATCTCGAAGCCCGCCGTCCCGCGTTCCACGGATTGCTCGGCGAGGTCAGCGCCCGGGATTTGCGGGGGCTGACCTCGCGGGAGAAGGCGCCGTACGTGGTGAAGCTGCTCGGCGCCTCCGGGCTGTCGCCGCGGCTGGGCGCGAGCCTGGTCGAAGTCGGCGAGACGGTGAACAGCTGGCCGCAGCTGGCCGGTGACGTCGGCCTCGGCGCCGCGAGCGTGGCCGCCGCCGTGCGGCGCATCGGACTGGGGCTGAAGCTGGATTCCGGTCGCGTCCGGATCGATGTGGAACGGCATCTCGACGAGCTGGCCGACCCGCCGCCGAACGACGAGCCGGTGTGGGCCGATGCGCCGCCCGAGCCCGTTACCGGGCCCATCGAAAGCGTCCTCGCCTGCGCGCAACGGGCTCCATCCGGGGGAAACATGCAGCCTTGGTCGTTGCGGGCCGGCGCGGAGCACATCGCCATCGAGCTGGCGCCCGAGTGCAGCACGGCAATGGACATCGGCTATCGCGGCAGCGCCGTCGCACTCGGCGCGGCCGTCTACAACGCGCGGGTCGCCGCGGCCGCGCACGGAATCCTCGGCCCGCACGAGTTCGTCGAAGGAGCGCCGGGGTCCGGTCGTCTCGTCGCCAGCTTGCGGCTGGGGAACGATCGCAGTGCCGAGCTGGCGGCCGACTATCCCGCCGTCCTGCGACGCGAGACCAACCGCAGGGTCGGCACCGGGGCCCCGCTGGCAGACGGCGTACTCGCCGCGCTCACGGCGGCCGCCGAATCGGCCGGTGCGCATGTGCGCGCCGTCGTGGAACGGGAGGACATTGAGGAAGCTGCGAGGTTGCTGGGGGATTCCGATCGGGTCCGCTATCTCACGCCCCGCTTATACGAGGAAATGCTCGCCGAAGTCCGTTGGGCGGACGACACGCCGGAGACCGGAATCGATGCGCGCAGCCTGGAACTGACCGACGACGAATGGGCGGCATTCCAGATCACCACCCGCGCCGACGTCATGGCGCAGTTGCGGTCCTGGTCGGGTGGAGCGGCGCTGGGGAAATACACCGGTGACCGGGTGCGGTCCAGCTCCGCCATTCTGGCCGTGACATTCGACGCGGCCGACCCTCGATTGACCGACTACGCGGCGGCGGGCGCGGCGGTCGCGCGGGTTTGGGTGCGGGCCGAGCGCCTCGGATTGTGCGTGCAGCCGATTTCCCCGGTATACCTCTACGCCCGACGCCATGCGGAACTTGCAGCGATTTCCCCCGACTTCACGGATACACTAACGTCACTTCAGGGCCGTTTCCTGGACCTGCTGGAAGTGCCTGAGCATGAGACCATGGCGTTGGTGCTTCGCCTGAGCTACGCCTCCGCCGCCACCGTACGCAGCAGGCGGCGTCCGGTGCTCGGTGTGGACACCAGTAGTTAGCGCGATCGGAGACAATGTGCCACGGCGGACACTCGACTCGTTGGTGACCCAGGTCGCCTCTGAGCTCATGGGTGTGGACGCCACGACCATGGTCGCCGCCACCGAACGCGTGCTCGCGCAACTGGTCGAGTACTTCGACGTGGATTTCAGCTACGTGCGGCACACCGACCGCGAACGCCGGGCAACCGTGCTCATCGCCGAGTGGCCGCACCGGCAGAACATTCCGGACCCCGATCCGCTCGGCGTGATCTACTTCGACGGCGCCGACCCGGTGTTCCGCGCACTGGAGAACGCGACCGAGCCGATGGTCGCGCGCCCGACCCCGGAATTCGCCGACTACCAGGAGACCGTGCGCCGTGGTTCCGGCATCGTCGGGGTGACCTCGGCGGCGGTACCGCTGATGTCGCGTGGCGAGCCGACCGGTGTGCTCGGGTTCGTCAAGTCGGGCGATCGGGAGTGGAGCAATCGCGAACTCAACGTGCTCAAAGCCATCGCGGCGCTGTTCGCGCAACTGCAAGCGCGGGTGGTCGCGGAGGAACGTCTCCGATACATCGCGCTGCACGACGACTTGACCGGTCTGGCCAACCGGCGCGCGCTGCTCGAGCACATGGAGGAGCGATTACGCGCGGGAAGCCCCGGCCCGGTGGCCGCTTTCTTCCTCGACCTGGACCGCTTGAAAGCACTCAACGATTTCCTCGGTCACACCGCAGGGGACAACTTCATCCGCACCTTGTCGACGCGCCTGCGGGAGAACCTGGACCCGAACGACATGATCGCCCGACTGGGCGGCGACGAATTCGTCATCGTTCCCGCCAAGCCGATGGACGCGGTGGCCGCCGAGTACGAGGCGAACCGCATCCAGCAGTTGATCGCGCGGCGCGTCACCGTCGGCGGCGAGTCGGTCAGCCGGGGCGCCAGCGTCGGCGTCGCGCTCGGCTTCCCCGGTGAGACGACGGTCGCCGACGTGCTGCGCCGCGCCGATCACGCGTTGTTGTCGGCGAAATCGGGCGGCGGCAACGGCGTCGCGGTGTTCACCGACACCATGCGCGCGCAATTCGAACTCCAGGACGACGTGGAGCTCAACCTGCGCGGCGCGGTGTCGGACGGCTCGCTGCTGCTGCACTACCAACCCGAGGTGGATCTGCGCACCGGCCGCATCGTCGCGTTGGAGGCGCTGGTTCGCTGGCTGCACCCGACCAGGGGATTGCTGCCGCCCGCCGCGTTCGTCACCGTCGCCGAGGCCACCAACCTGGCCGGCGAACTGGGCCGCTGGGTGATCCGGTCGGCGTGCGCGCAATTCGCCGAATGGCGCAGGCGCGGTCTGGCGGGCAACGTCGTGATGCGGATCAACGTGTCGCCGGTGCAGTTGGTGAGCCTCGATTTCGTCGAGCGCATCGAGGACATCCTGCGCCTGTTCGGCATCGACGGCAGCTCGGTGTGCCTGGAGATCACCGAGCACGTCGTGGTCCAGGACCTGGCCCGGACCCAGGTCACGCTGCGCGGACTCAAGCGGATGGGCGTGCAGATCGCCATCGACGATTTCGGCACCGGCTACAGCTCGCTGTCGCATCTGAAGGCGCTGCCGGTGGACGCGGTGAAGATCGATCGGGGTTTCGTGCAGCGGCTCGGCGCCAGCACCGACGATCTGGCCATCGTGAAATCCATCATCGGCCTGGCAGGCTCGTTCGGCCTGGGCGTCGTCGGGGAAGGCGTCGAGACGGCGGTCGCCGCGCGCACCTTGGTCGGCCTCGGCTGCTACCGCGCGCAAGGTTTTCTGATCGCGAAGCCGATGCCCGCCGAGCAGGTCGAGACGCACCTCACCGCGGGCCGGATCCCGCTTGATCTAGATCTTCCGCGGGCCGGGCGCGGGCTGCCCGCGCACTGAGATCACCGCGACAGCCGCCGGTTATCCGGTTCTTTCACGGCCGTTCACGCACCGTTGGGCGCGGGTAACCCGATCCGCTGCACGATCGGCCACGTGCGCATAGTTCAGCTTGCGAACTTCTACGGCCCGCGGTCGGGTGGGCTGCGCACGGCGCTGCACCATCTGGGCGAGGGTTACGTCGCCGCGGGACACGACGTGGTGCTGATCGTGCCGGGCCCGCGCCGGTCCGAGGAGATCCTGCCCACCGGCGTCGTACGGATCACACTGCCCGCGTTGGCCATTCCGTGGACCGGGGGTTACCGTGCCGCGGATCCACGCCCGGTGGCCGACGTCCTGGACGGATTGCGGCCCGACGTGCTGGAGGTCTCCGACCGGCTGACGCTGCGCGGATTCGGCCGCTGGGCGCGGCGGCGCGACGTGGCAGGCGTGATGATCTCGCACGAGCGGCTCGACCGGCTGCTGGGGCAGGTGCTGCCCGGCCCGGTGGCGCGGCGCTGCGCCGACGTGGCCAACCGGCACACCGCCACCGACTACGACATCGTCGTGTGCACCACCAGCTTCGCTCGCGAGGAGTTCCTGCGCATCGACGCGCGGAACGTGGAGCTGGTACCGCTCGGCGTCGATCTCGATCTGTTCAACCCGCACCGGCGCGATCGCAGGCTGCGCGCCGATCTGGGGGTGCCGGGTCATCCGCTGCTGGTGCACTGCGGCCGGTTGTCGGTCGAGAAGCGGGTGGATCGCAGCATCGAGGCGGTCGGCGCGTTGCGGGAGGCGGGTATCGAGGCGCGATTGGTCGTCGCCGGGGACGGCCCGCGCCGCGACGCGTTGCAGCGGCGGGCCCGCACGCTGGCCCCGCTGCCTGGCGGGGTGCCCGCCGTGCACTTCACCGGCTTCATCGCCGAGCGCGCGATGGTCGCCAAACTGCTCGCCACGGCGGATGTCTCGCTGGCGCCCGGTCCGCACGAGACTTTCGGCCTCGCGGCGCTGGAAGCGCTCGCGGCGGGCACGCCCGTGGTGGCGAGTCGATCCTCCGCGCTGGCCGACATCGTGACCGCCGACTGCGGCGCGGTGGCCGCCGACCATCCGTCCGCGTTCGCGCGGGCGGTCAGCGACGTGCTGGCCATGCCGCAGGCCCGCAGGCGCAGCGCCGCGCGCAGCCGGGCCGAGCAATTCACCTGGCCGCGAGCCGTCGCGGGCATGCTCGCGGTTCTGGGTCGTTAGCGGCGTCCCGGTCGGCGGCCGCCGACCGGGACTACCCTGCGGGGAACCGATTCGGCGATTCGAGATGGGATGCGCAGTGCTGGGTAGAGGTCGCGGGCGAGCGGGTCGAACGACGGTGCGCGATGCGAAGGTTCTGGTCACGGGCGCGGCGAGCGGTATCGGCCGGTCCACCGCGCTGGCCGCCGCCGCGGACGGCGCCGAACTGGTGCTCACCGACATCAATGCCGAGGGCCTGGACGCCACGGTGACGGACATCCGCGCCGCGGGCGGACGTGTGGCTCTGGCGCAAGCGCTGGACATCACCGACTACGACGCGGTGCGCGCCTTCGCCGACCGGGCGCACGCCGAACTCGGCAGCCTGGACGTCGTCATGAACATCGCGGGCACGTCGGTCTGGGGGACCGTGGAGAACCTGGAGCACCAGCACTGGCGGCGCATGGTGGAGGTCAACCTGATGGGGCCGATCCACGTCATCGAGACCTTCGTGCCGCCCATGGTGCGCGCGGGCAAGGGCGGTGCGCTGGTGAACGTGTCGTCGGCGGCGGGCCTGCTCGCGCTGCCCTGGCACGCGGCTTACAGCGCGGGCAAATTCGGCATCCGCGGCGTATCCGAGGTGTTGCGGGTGGATCTGGCGCAACACGGCATCACGGTGCATCTGGTGGCGCCCGGCGCGGTGAACACGCCGCTGGTGCGCAGCGTCGAGCTGGTCGGAGTGAACAAAGAGGACCCGAAGATCAAGCGGCTCACCGCCGCGTTCACCGAGCACGCGGTGCCGCCGGAGCGGGTGGCGAGGGCGATCCTGCGCGGGATCGAACGCAACCGGTTCCTGATCTACAGCTCGTTCGACATCCGCTTCGGTTATTGGTGGAAGCGCAAGTTCGCCTTTCCCTACGAGTTCGCGATGCGGCGCACCAGCGCCCGGTTCAGCAGGCTGCTGGCTTCGACGGGCAATTGAGCTGCACGTCGAGCACGCGCGCGCCGGGACCTTCGGCGCCGAGCCGGTCGTGCTCGTTGACCAAGCGGCAGGTGCCGAGGGACAGGCAGCCGCAGCCGATGCAGCCGGTGAGGCTGTCGCGCAATCGGATCAGCTGGGTGATCCGGTCGTCCAGGTCGGCGCGCCACGTGGTGGACAAGGTCTCCCAATCGCGCCGGGTGGGCGTGCGGCCTTCCGGTAGTTGATCGAGGGCCGCCCTGATCTCGCTCAGCGGTATGCCGACGCGCTGGGAGATGCGGATGAACGCGACGCGGCGCAAGGTCTCGCGGGCATATCTGCGCTGATTCCCGCTGGTGCGTCTGCTCGTGATGAGCCCTTCGCGTTCGTAGAAGTGCAACGCGGAGACCGCGACTCCACTACGCTCGGAGAGCTGCCCGGGGGTCAGCTCCTTCGCCCGCCAATCGGCTGCTGTCGACATGCACGCTCCTCCCAATCACCTCAACAATACTTGAGGTTAGGGTGTGCTGGGACCGGATTCGGCGATCGCGCACCGATCCGCACGCCGAAGCCGGGATTTCCGTGCTCTTCCGGCCGCGGCGCACTACGGTTCGATCATGGGAGCAGATGCTGTGTCCGCGCGGGAGGGTGCGCGTTTGGCCGTGACGTCCGAAGTCGGCACGCTGCGTACGGTGCTGCTGCACCGGCCGGGCAACGAGCTGCGCAGGCTGACCCCGCGCAACAACGATCAGCTGTTGTTCGACGGCATCCCGTGGGTGGAGCGCGCGCAGCAGGAGCACGACGCGTTCGCCGAAGTCCTGCGTGACCGCGGCACCGAGGTGCTGCTGCTGTCGGACCTGCTCGCCGAGACCATCCAGGTCAGCGGCGCCGCCCGGATCCAGGGCATCTCGGCCGCCGTCGACGCGCGCAGGCTCGGACACACGCTGGCCGACGAACTGGCCGCCTTTCTGCGCGGCGTGCCCGCCGGGGAACTGGCCGACATCCTCATGGCGGGGATGACCTTCGACGAGTTGCCGTTCGGGCCCGACGCCACCTCGCTGGTGCGCCGCATGCACCACGGCGGCGACTTCGTCATCGATCCGCTGCCCAATCTGCTGTTCACCAGGGATTCCTCGTTCTGGGTCGGTCCGCGCGTGGCGATCACCTCCCTCGCGCTGCCCGCCCGCAGCCGGGAGACCTCGCTGACCGATCTCATCTACGCGTTCCATCCGCGTTTCCTCGGGGTGCGCCGGGCGTACGAATCGCACACCGCGCCGATCGAAGGGGGCGACGTGCTGCTGCTTTCGGAGGGCGTGGTCGCGGTGGGCGTCGGCGAGCGCACCTCGCCCGCCGGCGCGGAAGCCTTGGCGCGCAGCCTGTTCGACGATGACCTCGCTCATACCGTGCTCGTCGTGCCGATCGCGCAAACCCGCGCGACGATGCACCTGGACACGGTGTGCACCATGGTCGACGCGGACGCCGTCGTGATGTATCCGGCGGTGCGCGAATCGCTGTGCGCCTTCACCATCCGCAAGGCCGACGACTACGGCGGACGGCTCGGCAGCGGCCGGGTCGGCATCAGCGGTCCCGACCCGTTCCTGCCCGCGGCCGCCGAGGCGATGGGCATCGGCAAGCTGCGGGTGATCGACACGGGACTGGACGGTGTCACCGCCGAACGAGAACAGTGGGACGACGGCAACAACACCCTCGCGCTCGCGCCCGGCGTGGTGGTCGCCTACGAGCGCAACGAGATGACCAACGCCAGGCTGGAGGACGAAGGCATCGAGGTGCTGCGCATCCCCGGCTCCGAACTCGGCTCCGGCCGCGGCGGCCCGCGTTGTCTGTCCTGCCCGTTGTCCCGCGACGAGTTGTGAGCGCGGGCATGTTCACCATCACCGTCTCGCACGACTCGACTGTGCCGCCCTACGAGCAGCTACGCCTCGGCGTCATCGCCCAGGTGCGTTCCGGCGAACTGACCGCCGGAACCAAGATTCCGACCGTCCGCGCCCTTGCGGCTCAACTCGGCCTCGCCCCCAACACGGTGGCACGCGCCTACCGCGAGCTGGAGGCGGACGGCGTGGTCGAAACCCGGGGCAGGCAGGGCTCGTTCATCGCCTCCTCGGGAGACCCGACCCGCGACGTGGCAGGCCGCGCGGCCACCGCCTACGTCGCGACGGTGCGCAGATTGGGCTTGGACGACGCCACCGCCCTGCGCTATGTGCAGGCGGCACTCGAGGCCTGACCTCTTATCTCCAGCTGGGGAGCCAGAGGTGGTCGTGCCAGTTGCCCGGGGTGATCGGTAGCGCGGTGAGAATCGGCCACAGCCAGATGAAGTTGGCGATCACCAGGCCCAGGTAGAGGCAGATCGCGAGTAGTCCGAGGCTGCGCCGTTCGTTCGGCGGGGTGGGCAGGTAGATCCCGGCGGGGCTGCGCGGGATGGTGCTGGGGTGCGCGGGGCCCAGCACGTCGCCGAGTACCAGCGCCACGCCCATCACCAGGAACGGGGCCATCGGGACGGCGTAGAAGTAGTACATCTGCCGGTCGAGGGTGGCGAACCAGGGCAGCAGCGCGGCGCCGTAGCCCACCAGCACCGCGCCGTGGCGCCAGTCGCGACGGACCACCGCGCGCCACAGCATCCAGGCCAGCACCGGAAAAGCCACCCACCAAATGGCGGGCGTGCCGATCAGCATCACGGCCTTCACGCACTGGGTCTGCCCGCAACCGGTGACGCCGCTGTCGGCGTAGTAGTACAGCATCGGGCGCAGGCCCATGGGCCAGGTCCACGGCTTGGATTCCCAAGGGTGATGGTTGCCCGCCGAATTGGTCAGTTCGGTGTGGAATTCCAGCGACCTGGCGTTGAAGTACCAGAGCGAACGCAGCGCGCCCGGCACCACATGCGACCAGAATCCTCCGGTGCCGATCGGGTCCGTCGGCGCGGACGGATTGCCGGGCATGTACCGGTACACGCCGGTCTCACTCGCGAACCAGGCCCAGTAACTGGCCAGATAGATGCCGAGCGGCACGAGCACCAGCGCGTACAGCGCGGGCCCGATGTCCCGCAGCGCGACCCCGAGCCACGGACGGCGTACCCCGTAGAGCCGCCGCGCCGAGAGGTCGAAGTAGACGCTCATCAAGCCGAAGGCGGCGATGAAATAGATGCCGGACCATTTGGTTCCGCAGGCCAGCCCGAGCAGCAGGCCCGCGCCGAAGCGCCACCAGCGCACCCCGAGGCGCGGTCCCCAGTCGGTCACGCCGATCCGGCCCTCCGCGTCGGCACGCGCGCACCGAGCGCGCACCTCGTCGCGGTCGACGATCAGGCAGCCGAAGGCGGCGGTGACGAACAACGCCATGAAGATGTCGAGCATGCCGATGCGCGAGGAGACGAAGGTCAGCCCGTCGGCGATCAGCAGGATGCCCGCGATCGCGCCGATCAGGGTGGAGCGTGTCATCCGCCGGGTGATCCGGATCACCAGCAGCACCAGCACCGTCCCGGCGAGCGCGGCGGTGAAGCGCCAGCCCCAGCCGTTGTAGCCGAACATCGCCTCGCCGATCGCGATGAACTGCTTGCCGACCGGGGGATGCACCACCAGCCCGTAGCCGGGGTTGTCCTCCACCCAGCCGCCGGTGAGCATCTGCCAAGCCTGCGGGGCGTAGTGCTTCTCGTCGAATACGGGGGTGCCCGCGTCGGTCGGGTAGTTGAGCATGGTGAAGCGCGTCACCGCCGCGATCGCGGTGAGGAACGCGGTCACCAGCCAGCCGCGCGCGCGGTCGGTCGGCCCGAAGTCGCGTGGCGGCCGCAGCGGCCCCGGGCTCGACCAGGATGGCACGGTTCCGAACCGTGCGGTCGCGCGCTGGCCGGTCACCTGGGTCACGCCCCGATCGTATGCTTTCCCGCCTCTCCGGGTCTTCAGGCCGTACTAGTTGGGTGGTTCGGGATTCGCGTTCAGGTCCTGCGTGAGTGCCGCTGTAGTTTGGGCGTACCCGGTGAGTTACCCATGTGCTCACGAGATCGGCTGTACGTGTCGAGAACGGGCCCGGCGGATTCGCGGTCGGCTCCCGGCGTGAGTGAGATTTGTCTCGAAGGCGTGCGGGATTGCTTCTGCCGGTGCGGCCGAACGTGGTTGCCGCCGGTATCTGCTGGGGCCGGTGGCGTCGGTGGATAGGCTGCGGGTTGGCGGTTGTCGCCGGATACGTGATGCGGACAGGAGTGCGGTGGCTTACGAGACGGCGGGCGGGCTGGTGCTCGCGGCCACGCCGATGGGTGATGTCGGTGATGCCTCGCAGCGCCTGCGCGAAGCGCTGGCGACGGCCGATGTCGTCGCCGCCGAAGACACCCGCCGCACCAGGGCCCTGGCCAAGGCGCTCGGCGTCGAGATCTCCGGCCGGGTGGTCAGTTTCTACGATCACGTCGAGACCGCCCGGATTCCGATGCTGCTCGACGAGATCGCCGACGGCCGTACGGTGCTGCTGGTGACCGACGCGGGCATGCCGTCGGTGAGCGATCCCGGCTACCGCATGGTGGCGGCGTGCGTCGAGCGGGATCTGCCGGTGACCTGCCTGCCCGGTCCCTCGGCGGTGACCACGGCGCTGGCACTGTCGGCCCTGCCGGTGGAACGGTTCTGCTTCGACGGATTCCCGCCGCGCAAATCCGGCCAGCGCCGGGAATGGTTGCGCACCTTGGCCACCGAACCACGCGCCTGCGTCTTCTTCGAGGCCCCGCATCGGCTCGCCGACTGCCTGGCCGACGCGGTCGAGATCCTCGGCCCGGACCGCCGCGCCGCCGTCTGCCGGGAGCTGACCAAGACCTACGAGGAAGTGATCCGGGGGACCCTGGCCGAACTGGCCGAGTGGGCCGTCGATGGCGCACGCGGCGAGATCACCGTGGTGCTCGCGGGCGCCCAGCCCGCCGCCGCCGATCCAGCGGACCTGGTGGACGCCGTGGAATCCCGAACCGCGGCGGGCCTGCGCCTCAAAGACGCCTGCGCCGAGGTCGCCGCCGCCCACGCCGTGTCGCGTCGCGAGCTCTACGACGCGGTTCTCGCCGCGCGCCGCACTTCCTAGCCGACCGCGGCTTCGGCTGTGCGGTTCGCTCCGCGCGGGTGGTCGACCCGAAGCTGGGTGGCGGGCATGATCATCGGTATGACTTCTCTGGAGAGCAAGGCCACGACGTTTCTCGGGTTGCACGTGCCGGGTGATCCGGGCGTCTTCCCGACGGTGTGGGATGCCTGGTCCGCGAAAGTCGCCGTGGCGGCGGGCTTTCCGGCCTTGACGGTGGGCAGTCATCCGCTGGCCGATTCGATCGGCCGCTCGGACGGGGAAGGGATGACGTTCGACGAGTCGCTGACCCGGGTACGGCAGATCACGGCGGCGGTGGACGTCCCGGTGTCGGTCGACATCGAGTCCGGCTACGGACAGGAGCCCGCGCGGCTGGTCGAGGGCCTGCTCGAGGCAGGGGCGATCGGACTGAACATCGAGGACACCGTGCACAGCGAGGGCAAGCGCCTGCGCACGGGCCAGGAACACGCCGACCTCGTGCACGGACTGCGCAAGGCCGCCGACGCGACGGGTGTGCACCTGGTGATCAACGCGCGCACCGACCTGCTCCTGCGCCAGGACGGAGACGAGGCCGACCGGGTGGACCGCGCCATCGAGCGGCTGCGGCTGGCCGCCGAGGCGGGTGCGGACGTGCTGTTCCCGGTGGGCCGCCACGCCGACGCCGACATGCGCCGCCTGACCGGCGAGCTGCCGCTGCCGATCAGCGCGACCGTCCTCCCGGATCAGGCCGACAAGGCCGCCCTCGCCGACCAGGGCGTCGCGCGGATCACCTTCGGTCCGTTCCTGCAGGCCGCGCTGACCAAGGAGATCAATACCCTGCTCGACCGCTGGAAGTGACACGGCGGAACAGCTGTGTGAGCGGTATCCGTTCGCCGCGACGACGGCGCCCGAGCCCCACCGGGTGACCGGTGGGGCGGCGGTGCGTCGGGTAGCGCGAAGACGCCATCCCGGTGACGGTCGCCGTGCCTTCAGGAGGGAACCGGAAGCCCCAGGGCGCTCATGACGAACTGGACGAACAGCGGCGCCAGATCCGGCACGCGCGCGGGTCCGTCCGAGACGATGACCCGCCGCGTGCGCTCGCCGATCGCGTCCGGGATCAGGGCGATCAGCCCGTCGGACAGTTCGGGGAGCGTCGGGTCCGCCGCCCGCGCCTGGTCGTAGAACACCCGGTACAGCTGGGCGAACCGGTCGACGGCCAAGTCGCGGTAGCCGACGGCCTCCTGGTTCACCTTGAACGACTCCACGAGCACCAATCGGGCGAAATCGGGCTCGGTGGCGACGGTCTGGCAGAAGGTGACCACGATGGACTCGATCTTCGCGTAGGCGTCGGCGTCCGGCGGCAACTGGGCGAGTTCGTCCACGATCCGGGTCGCCATGATGTCGACGCCGGTGTGCACCGCCTCGGCGAAGCACTCCTCTTTGTTCGCGAAGTGGTCGTAGAAGGTCGTCCGCGAAACCCTGGCCCTGGCAACGATGTCGGTGAGGGTGGTGGCCGGGTATCCCTTGTTGTCGACGGACTCCACCATCGCCTCGACCAGCCTGCCGCGCTGCGACGTGAGCACGGCTTCGCGTGCCGCCCGATGCCGCTCGGCGAAACCGGACCGGTGAACGGATGCCGTCGCGTGCTGCTGGCCCATGTGTGCCCTCTCTGTGCCGGAACCGATTCCGAACGGAACGTCGTCGTACCGATCGCACACGGTCCGGGGCGTCGCCAGGCCGCGAACCGGTGTTTCATTATCCGACAACGCATTCCATGGCGGGAAGGCAGGTGGATCCACTCGTGGGCATGTCGCCGTGGAACACCGCTAAAGTGTTGTGCGCCTTACCGTTACGGCAGGCCGGAGCCGGTCAGTCCTTCGGTTCGACGTACTTCGGGAACACCGGTTCCGGCGCGGGCAACGCCAACCCGGGCTCGATCGGCGTCGCGATGTCCGCGAACGTCCGGCTCCGCTGCCCCAGCTGGTCGAGGATGCGGCCCGCCGACCCCGGCAGCACCGGCTGGACCAGGATCGCGACGATGCGCAGCACCTCCAACGTCACGTACAGCACGGTGGCCTCGCGAGCGAGATCCTCCGGGGTGCCCGACTTCGCCAGCGCCCACGGCGCCTGCGCGGAGAAGTACCGGTTCGTCTCGCCCAGGGTCAGCCAGATCGCCTCCAGCGCCAGATGCATCTGCTGGGCGTCGAATTCGGCCCGGCAGCGCTCCAGCAGACCGCCCGCCAGATCCAGCAGGGCGCGGTCGTCGTCGGTGAACTCGCCGGGTGTCGGCACCACGCCGCCGCAGTCGCGCGCGACCAGTTTGGTGCTGCGCTGCACCAGGTTGCCGAACTCGTTGGCCAGGTCGCTGTTGATCCGGCTCACGATGGCCTCGTGGCTGTAGCTGCCGTCTTGGCCGTAGGAGATCTCACGCAGCAGGAAGAACCGCACCGCGTCCAAGCCGTAGTTGTCGACCAGCTCCAGCGGGTCGACCACGTTGCCGACCGACTTGGACATCTTCTCGCCCTTGTTGTACAGGAACCCGTGCACGAATACGCGTTTCGGCAGCTCCACTCCGGCCGAGAGCAGGAACGCGGGCCAGTACACCGTGTGGAAGCGCGTGATGTCCTTGCCGATGATGTGCACGTCGGCGGGCCAATACTTGCCGAAGGCGGCGGAGGAGGTGTCCGGGAAGCCGACGCCGGTGAGGTAGTTGGTGAGCGCGTCCACCCACACGTACATGACGTGGTCGGGATGGTCGGGCACCGGCACGCCCCAGTCGAAGGTGGTGCGCGAGATGGACAGGTCCTTCAGACCCGCCTTGACGTAGCTGACGATCTCGTTGCGCCGGGTCGCCGGCGCGATGAACTCCGGATGCTCGTCGTAGAGCGCCAGCAACTTGTCCTGGTAGGCCGACAGCCGGAAGAAGTAGTTCGACTCCTCGGTCCAGGTGACCGGCGTCTTGGAGTCGCTGGAGATGCGGGTGCCGTCCTCCAGCACCGTGGTCTCCTCGTCGGTGTAGAACGCCTCGTCCCGCACCGAGTACCAACCGGAGTAGTTGCCGAGGTAGATGTCGCCGTTGGCCAGCATCCGCTCCCAGATGGCGACGCTGGCGGCCTGGTGGTCGGCGTCGGTGGTGCGGATGAACCGGTCGAAGGAGATGTCGAGCGTCTTGTCCAGCGCCTCGAACACGTCGGAGTTGCGGGCCGCGAGCTCTTCCACCGGGATGCCCTCGGCGGCCGCGGCCTGCTGCATCTTCTGGCCGTGCTCGTCGGTGCCGGTCATGAAGAAGACGTCGTAGCCGTCGAGGCGCTTGAAGCGGGCGATGGCGTCGGCCGAGATGTACTCGTACGCATGCCCGATATGCGGCGCGCCGTTCGGATAGGCGATGGCCGTGGTGATGTAGAAGGCGGGGCGGTCGACTTCGCTCATGGTGTGTCTACTGTAATGCGCGTGCATTCTTCCGCTCGCGTGAATATGCCCCTCGCCGATTCGCGGGTCGCCGCGTCCGCGCCGCGGGGTGGCCGCCGATGAGCGCGAAGCGTTCCGCGCCGGAGCTGCCCGAGCCGCTGTCGCCGATCGTGGACGCGCACACCCACCTGGACGCCTGCGGCGCGACCGACGCGGCGTCGACCGTCGCGATCGTCGACCGGGCCGCCTCGGTCGGGGTCGGCCGGGTGGTCACCGTCGCCGACGATCTGGACGCCGCGCGGTGGGCGGTGCGGGCCGCGCACTGGGACGATCGTGTGTTCGCCGCCGTCGCGCTGCATCCGACCAGGGCGAACGCGCTCGACGACGAGGCGAAGGCCGAGCTGGAGCGCTTGGCCGACGACCCGAGGGTGGTCGCTGTCGGCGAGACCGGCCTGGACTACTACTGGCCGGGCAAGCTGGACGGCTGCGCCGACGTCGAGACCCAGATCGAGGGCTTCCGCTGGCACATCGACCTGGCCAAGCGGGTGCGCAAGCCGCTGATGATCCACAACCGCGAGGCCGACCACGACCTGCTGACCGTGCTGCTGGACGAGGGTCCGCCGGAGCGGGTGATCTTCCACTGCTTCTCCTCGGACACGAACATGGCCCTGTCGTGCGTGGCCGAGGGCTACATCCTGAGCTTCTCCGGGACGGTGAGCTTCAAGAACGCGCACGAACTGCGCGAGGCGGCGAAGGTGGTGCCCGACGACCAGATCCTGGTCGAGACGGACGCGCCGTATCTGACCCCGCATCCGTTCCGCGGAGCGCCGAACGAGCCGTATTGCCTGCCGTACACCGTGCGGGCACTGGCCGAGGTGCGCGAGCAGGATCCGCTGGAACTGGCCGAGATCACCACCGCCAACGCGCGTCGCGTCTACCGGATCTGAGCGGGGCGCCCGCCAAGGGGCGCGTACCCGAGGGCATCACGGGTGCCCGGAATACATCGCTGTATGCGAAATGTGTCCTATGTCACTTTCGGCGTTCCGTTTTGTGATTTACCTGCGGGGTCGATATTCGATCGTGATATTGAAAAGGCCCTGTTCCGGAGCTTGCTGTTGTCGGCGCCCTGCCCCCTCGTTATCGTGCTGTGACCATGTCCCCCTTCATGCGGATCAACCAGTCGCGTTCGCCGCTGCTGTACATCGCGGTCGGCGCGCTGCTGCTGACGCTGATCGTCGGCGCCGGTCTCGCGATCGTGAATCGCAAGACGGTGACCGTCGTCGTGGACGGCGAGAAGCTCTTCCAGACCACGATGTCGCGCGACGTGCGCGGCGTGTTGAAGGCCGCGGGCTTCGCGGTGACCGACCGGGACAAGGTGGCGCCCGCACTGGCCGCGCACATCGCCGACGGCGCGACCATCACGCTCAACCGCGCGAAAGAGGTCGACCTGTCGGTCGACGGTATGACGCAGAAGGTCTGGACCACCGGGGTGACCGCGGGGGAGGCGCTCGAACAGCTGAAGATCCCGAAAGAGGTGTACGTCTCGCCCGCCCGCGACGAGCGGCTCCCGCTGCAGGGCGGGACGCTGACCATCGCGACTCCGCGCGTGGTCTCGTTGGTCGACGGCATCGGCAATCCGGTGGACGTGCGCGCCGCCGCGCCCACCGTCGGCAAATTCCTCGAGGTCGCCGGCATCCCGCTGCTCGAGCAGGACTCCGTCGAACCGGCCGCGGCCACGCCCCTGACGAACGGCTTGCACGTCACCGTGACGCGCAAGCGGGTCGAACAGCAGACCGAGACGATGCCGCTGGACCCGCCGGAGAACGTCATCGAAGACCCGGAGATGAACATGAGCCGCACGGTGGTTGAGTCGCCCGGCGCTCCCGGCGTGCAGAACGTCACCTTCGCGGTCACCATGGTCAACGGCCAGGAAGTGGACCGTAAACCGGTCGCTTCGACCGTCACCGTGGCGGCGAAGCCGAAGACCGTCCGCAAGGGCGCCAAGCCTGGCACCGAGGTGCCCCCGGTGCGCGACGGCGCGATCTGGGACGCGCTGGCCCGCTGTGAGTCGACCGGCAACTGGTCGATCAACACCGGCAACGGCTACTTCGGCGGTGTGCAGTTCGACCAAGGCACTTGGGAGCGGCAGGGCGGGCTGCGGTACGCCCCCCGCGCGGACCTGGCCACCAGGGAAGAACAGATCGCCATCGCGGAGATCACCCGGCAGCGGCAGGGTTGGGGCGCCTGGCCCGCTTGCACCGGTCGCCTCGGCATCAGCTGACGCGGGGGAGACGTCGCGGCCGGCCGGGTATGCCGGTTGATAGATTCTCGAGGTGTCCGAACCTGATATTTCCGCCCGCGGGAGTGCGGCGCTGCTCGGGCCCGCCGAAGTGCGGGTGCTCGCCGAGCGGTTCGGGGTGCGGCCGACCAAGCAGCTCGGGCAGAACTTCGTGCACGACGCGAACACGGTGCGGCGGATCGTCGCGGCCGCCGGGGTGGGGCGCGGGGACGTGGTGCTCGAGGTCGGGCCCGGTCTCGGTTCGCTGACCCTCGCGCTGCTGGACGTGGTGGACTCGGTGG